>JBDUDR010000101.1:0-10774 GCA_040002845.1 Nocardioidaceae bacterium | reverse complement strand
CAGTCCCCTAGTCAGTCCCCGAGCCCCTCGTCGGGCCCGTCGTCAGGCCAGTCTCCGGCTCACACGTAGCGCTCGAGGATGCTGGACTCCGCCAGTCTCGACAAGCCCTCACGCACGCTGCGAGCGCGGAACTCACCCACGCCATCGACGGTCTGCAGGTCGTCGATGCTGGCACCGAGGAGCTTCTGCAGGTTGCCGAAGTGATCAACAAGCCGCTCCACGACCGGCCCGGGGAGGCGCGGAACCTTGGCCAGCAGGCGGTATCCCCGCGGGGCCGCGGCGGCGTCGAGGTGCTCGGGGCCACCGAGCGCGAGTGCGCGGGCCACCGCGGCGAGGTCGAGCAGGTCGGCCGCCGAGAGCGCCTCCACGTCGCGGCGTACGTCGTTGAACGACCGCTGGCGCCGGCGACTCGGTAGGTAGTCGCGGATCACCAGCTCTCGCTCCAAATCGACTCCCGCGACCAGCTCGTCCAGCTGCAGGGACAGCAGGCGCCCGTCGGTGCCGAGCTCGAGCACGTAGCCTTCGATCTCCGCGGCGATGCGCAGCACCATCTCGAGCCGCTGTCCCACCGCGGCCACATCTCGAATGGTGACGAGGTCCTCGATCTCCAGCGCGGACAGGGTGCCGGACACCTCGTCCAGGCGCATCTTGTAACGCTCCAGGGTGGCCAGGGCCTGGTTTGCCCGACTCAAGATGGCGCCGGAGTCCTCGAGGACGTATCGGGAGTGCCCGACGTAGACGGCGATGATCTGCATGGACTGAGACACCGAGACTACCGGCAACCCGGTCTGCTGAGCGACCCGGTCGGCGGTGCGGTGGCGGGTCCCGGTCTCTTCGGTCGCGATCGAAGAGTCAGGCATGAGATGCACCGCTGCCCGCACTATGCGGCTGCAGTCCTTTTCGAGAATGACCGCCCCATCCATCTTGGCGAGCTCACGCAAACCGGTCGCCGTGAACGGCACATCCAGGGAGAATCCACCTGTCGAGATCTGCTCGACCGTCTTGTCGTGCCCGAGGACCAGCAGCGCGCCGGTGCGACCGCGCAGGATCCGCTCCAGCCCCTCACGCAGCGAGGTCCCCGGGGCCACCGTGGCCAACGTCGTGCGCAGACGAACGTCGTCTACGAGCTTGTCGATAGGTGCCACGTGCCTTGAACCTCGCGTCCGCTCAACCTCGCCGGTGGTCGCGGACAGTCTATGCAGGTCGACGCGGGCCCCGCCCATCGATTGCTCGCAGTTTGGGTGGCCCCTTCGGACGCGGTGGTTCAGCCATCAAGCCGAGGATGCGGAGGGCCTGGCTCAGATCGGGCACATCGAGCACCGTGAGCCCGGTCAGGTCGGGTCGACTGCTCGGCTCCGGGCCCAGATCGCTGGGCACGATGGCGTGGGTGAACCCGAGCCTGGCGGCCTCGGCCAGGCGTTTGTGCAAGCCCGGGATGCGGCGGAGCTCGCCGGCCAGACCGACCTCGCCCAGGGCGACCATCGACTGCGGGATGACCCGGTCGGAGACCGCGGAGGCGATCGCGACCGCGGTGGCCAAGTCGGCGGAGGGATCGGCCAGCCGAGCCCCTCCCACGGTAGCGGCAAAGACGTCGGCGGAGGCGAGCCGCAAACCAGCTCTGCGCGTGAGCACAGCGATCATCATCGAGACGCGTGCGGAGTCGAGTCCTGACGTCGAGTGTCGAGGGTTTGCGCCGAGGCTGGCGGTGACCAACGCCTGGATCTCGGCGAGGATCGGGCGACGGCCGTGCTGCGTCACCGTGATGCAGGTGCCGGGCACCGGGTCGGCGTGGCGGGACACGAACAGGCCGGTCGGGTCGGCGATCTCCACGATGCCCTCGTCGCCGAGGTCGAAGCACCCAACCTCATCGACCGGGCCGTAGCGGTTCTTGACCGCGCGCACGATGCGCAGCGAGGAGTTGTGGTCCCCCTCGAAGGCCAGCACGACGTCCACCAGATGCTCGAGCGACCGCGGACCAGCGATGGACCCGTCCTTGGTCACATGACCGACCATGATGGTGGCCATCCCGTGCTGCTTGGCCACTCGGACCAGCGTGGCCGCCACCTCGCGCACCTGGGTGACCCCGCCCGGGACGCCGTCGACCTCCTGTGACGCGATGGCCTGCACGGAGTCGATCACCAGCAGCTCGGGCCTGATCTGCTCGAGGTGAGTCAGCACGGCCCCCAGATCTGTCTCGGCGGCGAACAGCAACCCGTCGTTGAGCGCCCTGGTGCGCTCGGCACGGAGCCGGACCTGGGACGCCGACTCCTCCCCGGAGACGTAGAGCGTCCTGGAACCCCGGCTCGCTGTCTGGGCAGCCACCTCGAGCAGCAGGGTGGACTTTCCGACGCCCGGTTCGCCGGCCAGCAGCAACACGGCTCCGGGCACGATGCCGCCGCCAAGCACCCGGTCGAGCTCCGCGACGCCACTGGGTCTCGAGGTGGCCGCTTGCCCGGGGACTTCGGTGATCGGCCGCGCGGACGCAGTCACGGGTTTCGCGGGCGTACGCGCGGTAGGGGCCCCGACCTGCTCGACTGTGCCCCACGCCTGACACTCGCCGCAGCGGCCGGCCCATTTGCCGGTCTCCCAACCGCACTCGGCGCAGCGATGCAGCGTTGTGGGCCGAGGGGTGCGGGATGCTTGTTTGACCATGCTGGCAAGTTAGGGCACCCCACCGACAACTGCGCGCTGCCGCCGGCCAAGTCGATTGGCCCGAGGATCAGTACCGCCGCCACCAGAGGTTCACTGCATAGTCGACCTCACAACCTGGGTGCTCGGCCAGGATCTGGTCGGCGTTGCCCCGGTCGAACTCGATGCGTACGACCGCCTCGAAGTCACTGCGCCGGTCGAACCGCCAGGAGACGTCGAGTGGCGCCCGATGCCAGCCCCGCTCCGACCAGAACCTCTCCACAGCCGCGGGGTCGTACGCCGGCAACGACCGGCGGAACCAGGCGCCGAACGTTGATCGGGTGCCGTCGTTGTCTATCACGAAGGCGACACCGCCTCGACGCATCACCCTCCCGACCTCGGCGAGCCCAGGCTCACAACCGGGGCCGAAGAAGTACGCCCAACGAGCGTGCATCACGTCCACACTCGCATCGGCCAGCGGCAACCGCTGTGCGACGCCACGGCGCACGGCGACGTTGGTCAGGGCGGCACATCGAGCCCGGGCCAGTCGTACCAACCCACTGCTGGGTTCGACTCCGATCACGTCGGCCGCTCGTTCGGCGAACCGGGGCAGGTGGAAGCCCGTACCGCAGCCGATGTCGAGCAGGCGAGCGTCGTCCCAGTCGCTCTCGGTCTGCATGGCGTGCTCGATCCTGCGGTCGCGATCAACCGCGAGGTTCTCGATCTCATAGATCTCGGGGTTCCGCCAGATGTTGGGACTGGGGACCGCGCCTCGGATCACGGTCAGAGGCGGACGGGGCCGTGCGGGGTCGAGAAGGTCGCGGAGATGATCCCGGGTGTGCCGTGGGGTGCCACCCACTCGACGATGACGTCTTCCAGTGCCTTCTCGGCGTCGTGCCCCAACCAGTCGCTGACCCGGTTGGGGTCACCTGCGATCTCGAGCTTGGTCAGCCTGATGTTGCCGTTGGCGTGGCAGGACGGGTGTTCGTGCGAGTCGATCTGCCACTCCACGAAGAACGGCAGCTGTGGGTCGGCCTGTAGCCCCCTGATGCCGATCTGTTGCCACCGCAGCTCGAAGCCGTCCGGGCGGTGGCGATTGCCGGGCACCGCCCGCCGCCCGAGTCGACTCTCGACGTCAGAGATGTTGTCCACCGCGATCACCCAGGCCAGCCAACCGCCGCCTGCTTCGCTACGGGCCCGCACCACCTGCCCGAAGAGCGCCTTGTCCGATGCCGGGTGATCCAGGACCGCCACGACCTCGAGGTAGTGGTCGTTGTCGAGTGGCAGCACCATGTTGCGCGTACCGAATCGGGGATGCACCCCACCGTCTGTGAACTGCTGGCCCAGCACGCTGGACAGTCGACGTGTCGTGCCAACCAGCCCATCCGGTCCTGCCGCGTAGGAGAGGTGGTCCAGGCGCATGCAAGTCATTGTGGCCACCCGTACCGGGCGGCGTGACGGCGGGGTAGGCCCCCGGATGGTCAGCCCGCGACGCGGCTGGCCTTCTCGCCGGCAGGACGCGTGACGGCCGGTCGGACCGCCGGGTCGGCGGGATGAACCGCCGTTGGCGGACGTGCCGAGACGTGAGTCTCGCAGTGCATGACGAGCTCGGAGTAGGCCTCTGCGCCCATCAGCTCGGTCAGTTCCGGGGCGTACGACACGTAGACCGGGTCGCGGGCGACGTGGGCCTCGGTGTTGCCCGTGCAGTACCAGTCGAGGTCATGCCCTCCGGGTCCCCATCCGCGCCGGTCGTACTCCGCGATGGTCACTTCGGTGTAGCTGGTGCCATCGGGTCTCTCGACCTCTCGAAAGGACCGGCGGACCGGTAGCTGCCAGCAGACGTCCGGCTTGGTCTCCAGCGGGTGGAAGTCGTTGCGAAGCGCCCAGGCGTGCAGGGCGCAGCCTGCTCCGCCCGCGAAGCCGGGACGGTTGAGGAAGATGCAGGCTCCGTCGACGATTCTCGTCTTGCGCTCGCCCTCGTCGTCCTTCTCGGTCCAGCCGCCCGATCTGCCCTCCGGACGCAGCTGCCAGTCGTCGTCGCGCAGCCGCTTGACGAACTTGCGTACGCGCTTGAGGTCGGCCTTGTCGGAGAAATGCGCGCCCAGGGTGCAACACCCGTCGTCGGGCCGACCACGGTAGATCCCCTGGCACCCTGCCCCGAAGATGCAGGCCCATCGCGAGGAGAGCCAGGTCAGGTCGCAGCGGAACGTCTGGGCCTCGTCCGCCGGGTCGGTGAACTCGACCCACGCGCGCGGGAAATCCAGGTCAACCTCGGGCACCCGCCCACAGTACTCGCGGCATGTCACGGCGGCGTGCTTGTCGACCATGATGCGCCGCTCGTCCGCATCATTTGCCCGGCAATGCCGCCCCGACAAAGTAGCGTGATGCCATGCGGCTAGGCGTTCTGGACATCGGGTCCAACACCGGGCACCTCTTGGTCGTCGACGCGCACCGCGGCGCCGCGCCGCTGCCGGCCTTCTCCCACAAGGCGGCATTGCGGCTGGCGGAGCATCTCGACCAGGAGGGCGCGGTGCTGCGATCGGGCATCGACGCGCTTGTCGGGTTCGTATCCCAGGCCCTGGAGGACGCCGAGGACAAGGGGTGTGAGTCGGTGGTCGCGTTCGCGACCTCGGCGGTACGCGACGCCACGAACGCCGACACGGTGTTGGCGGAGGTACGTGACAAGACGGGCATCGAGCTCTCGGTGCTGCCCGGCAGCGAGGAGGCTCGGCTGACCTTCCTGGCTGCCCGCCGCTGGTTCGGTTGGTCGTCCGGCCGGCTCATCCTGTTCGACATCGGCGGCGGGTCGTTGGAGGTCGCCGCCGGCGCCGAGCAGACCCCAGACGTCGAGCAGTCGTTGCCGCTGGGTGCCGGCCGCCTGACTCGGGAGTGGTTGCTCGGTGACCCGGCGGAGGCCTCGCAGATCAGGGCGCTGCGACGCCATATCCGCGCCGAGATCGCGCGAGAGGCAGGTGCCGTGCTGCGCGGAGGTCAGGGTGATCGCTACGTGGCGACGAGCAAGACGTTCCGCTCCCTGGCGCGGGTGTGCGGAGCCGCACCCTCGGCCGACGGACCGTTTGTGCGACGTGTCCTGTCCAGGGCCGCGCTGGCGGACGCGTTGCCCAGGCTGTTCGCGATGTCCTCGGCTGAGCGGGCCGGGCTGCAGGGGGTGTCTGCCGCGCGAGCACATCAGCTGGTCGCAGGCGGCCTGGTGGCCGATGCGGTGATGGACATCTTCGAGGTTCCCGAGCTGGAGATCTGTCCCTGGGCGCTGCGGGAGGGCGTGATCCTCGATCAGCTCGACCAGATGGCGCGGCTACCCTGAGCGAGTGACTGAGCCTGTCGCGAACCCGGCCCGGGGGCGGGGATCGACGGTCGTCGTTCCCGACGCACCGGTGGCGCTGTCCAGTGCATCGGTCTATCCGGAGTCGACCGCAAGCGCCTTCGAGCTGGCGGTACGACTGGGTTATGACGCCATCGAGGTCATGGTCGGGCTGGACCCGGTCTCGCAGGACGTCGACGCGGTCAGACACCTGGTCGACTACCACCAGCTCCCGGTGTGCGCCGTGCATGCACCGTGTCTCCTCATCACCCAGCGGGTATGGGGCACCGAGCCGTGGGGGAAGCTCGACAAGAGCGCCGCGATGGCGAACGCTCTCGGCGCCGGCGTGGTGGTTGTGCATCCGCCGTTTCGCTGGCAGCGCGACTACGCCAGGGGTTTCGCCGAAGGCCTCGAACAGCTCGAGAATGAGACCGGGCTCGACTTCGCCGTGGAGAACATGTACCCCTGGCGAGCAGCCGGCCGTGACCTCAAGCCGTATTTTCCCGACTGGAACCCGGTGGATGGTCCGTACCCCCATGTGACCCTGGACCTGTCTCACGCCTCGACAGCCGGTGCCGACTCGCTGGAGATGGCGCTGGCGCTGGGGAGGCGACTGACCCACGTGCACATGACCGACGGGTCGGGATCAGCCAGGGACGAGCACCTGGTTCCCGGCCGGGGCAACCAGCGGGCCGACGAGCTGCTCGAGCATCTCGCACGCCAGGAGTTCGCCGGGAGCATCGTGTTGGAGATCAACACCCGCCGAGCCGGGAGCCGGGCCGCCCGGGAGGCTGACCTTGCCGAGTCGCTGGCGTTCACCCGGCTGTGCCTGGCCGCCGCGAACGAGCCGTCGTACAGCGTCGACTCGCTGGGTTCGATCGAGCAGATCCGCCGTGGTCGATAGACGCCCGCCCGGGCGCCGGCCGGGTGCTCCCGACACCCGGGGCGAGATCCTGGCAGCCGCCCGCGCGGAGTTCTCGGCCAAGGGTTTCGACCGTACGACCGTACGCGGCGTCGCGGCGGCGGCCGGCGTGGACGCCGCGCTCGTGCACCACTACTTCGGTGCGAAGGAGGATCTCTTCCTGGCCGCGCTGGAGTTTCCGTTCGACCCCCGGGTGGTGATCCCGGCCGTGATCGGCGACGGGCCGGACGGCGTCGGCGAGCGGATCGCGGCGACCTTCCTCGAGGTGTGGGACGACCCCGACAAGCGGTTGCCGCTGCTGGCCCTGCTGCGATCGGCGATCTCGACAGAGTCCGGGGCAGACATGATGCGAGCAGGCATTGCGGGGATGGTCCTCGGTCCGATCGTGGAGTCGCTCGGGCTTCCGGACGGCGCCGAACGTGCCCAGCTGGTGGCAAGCCAGCTACTTGGCCTTGCGGTCGTCAGGTACGCGCTGGCGTTCGAGCCGTTGGCGTCGATGCCGGCGGCCGACGTCGTGCGCATGGTCGCTCCCAACCTGCAGCGCTACCTCACGCCTTGACTGCGAGCCGCTTGACTGAAGACGGTCGCCTGGAGCATAATTCACCACATGATGAAAAACGATGTCGACAACACCCAGGGGGACACCCGGCTCGCGATCGAAGTCGATGACCTACGGGTCATCCGGGGCGGCCGGGTTGTGATCCCAGGACTCACGATGACGGTGCCCATCGGGCAGGTGACCGGCCTGCTCGGACCATCCGGGTGCGGCAAGAGCACCCTGATGCGTGCGATCGTCGGTGTGCAGCGAGTCGCGTCGGGCGAGGTCCGGGTCCTCGGGCGACCGGCGGGATCCGTTGAGCTGCGCCGGTTGGTGGGATACGTAACCCAGGCGCCGAGTGTCTACGGCGATCTGACCGTGCGCGAGAACCTGGGGTTCTTCGCGAGCGTGCTCGCAGCGCCGCCGACCGACCCGGACCGCGTCATCGCCGCCGTGGACCTCGGCACCCACGCCGACTCTCGCGTCGACCGGTTGTCGGGCGGTCAGCGGGCCTGGGCCTCGCTGGCGGTAGCCCTGCTCGGCGCCCCGCGAGTCCTGGTGCTCGACGAACCCACGGTGGGGCTCGATCCGGTGCTCCGCAGAGACCTGTGGCGGCTGTTCCATGAACTCGCCGCCGACGGGGTCTCCGTACTCGTGTCGAGCCATGTGATGGACGAGGCCGAGCGCTGCGAGCGGCTCCTGTTGATGCGCGAAGGCGGGATGCTCGCTGACGAGAGCCCCGCGGCACTGCTCGAACGCACCGGCGCCGCCGACGTCGAGTCAGCCTTCTTGTCCATCGTCGACCAGGCGGGAGCCGCAGCATGAGTCCCCGGATCACGTTCGCCATCGCCCGTCGCGTCCTCACTCAGCTCCGCCGCGACCCCCGAACCGTGGTGCTGCTGCTGGTTGTGCCCTGCGGCCTGCTCACGCTCCTGTGGTGGATGTTCGACGGCGAAGATGTCATCTTCAACCGCTTCGGACCACCCCTGCTGGCGCTGTTCCCCTTCATCGTGATGTTCCTGGTGACGTCGGTCACGACGCTGCGGGAGCGATCGTCTGGCACGCTCGAGCGGCTGCTGTCGATGCCCACGGGGAAGGCCGATTTCCTGGTCGGGTACGCCCTCGCCTTCGGCTCGGTCGCGCTGGCGCAAGCACTCCTCGCGGTCGGACTGACGGTCGGCCTACTAGGTCTCGACGTGTCCGGGCCGGTTTGGATGCTCACCGTGATAGCGGTGCTCGATGCCGTGCTGGGTACGGCACTCGGCCTGTTCGTGTCGGCGTTCGCGCAGACGGAGTTCCAGGCCGTGCAGTTCATGCCCGCGGTGGTGCTGCCGCAGATGCTGCTGTGCGGCCTGTTCGTCACCCGCGATGCCCTGCCACCCGTGCTCGAGGCCGTTTCGAACGTGCTCCCGCTGTCTTATGCCGTGGACGCGATGCAGCGGGTCACGCTCGATTCGGGGGTGTCTTCCGAGGTGCGTGACCTGCTGGTGATCGCCGCCTTCGCAGTCGGCGCGCTCGCCTTGGGTGCCGCGACCCTGAGGCGTCGCACAGCGTAACCTTGACGCGCCCGCGCACCCGCGGGCACCCGGCGTTGCGTCAGAGGAGGAACACGTGTTGCGTCGCACGCTGCTGAGGCTCGCGCGGAGCCAGCGGGTCAAGGGAGTGGTCAGCTCGATGCCCGTGTCGAGTGGGATCGTGTCGCGGTTCGTGGCCGGCGAGAGCATCGAGTCGGCGGTGGCTGCCACGCAGGCACTGGTGGACCGGGGCCTTCGAGTGAGCCTGGACCACCTCGGGGAGGACACCCTCGACCGCGCTCACGCCGACGCGACCGTCGACGCCTACCTGACCGGGCTGGACCGCCTGCAGGCGGCCGGGCTCACCGCCTCGGCCGAGGTGTCGGTGAAGCTGTCAGCTGTCGGTCAAGCACTCTCCGGGGACGGTGAGAAGATTGCGCTCGAGAACGCCCGCACCATCTGTCACGCGGCCCGCAACGCGGGCACCACGGTGACGCTGGACATGGAAGACCACACCACGACCGACTCGACGCTCAACATCCTGCGTGAGCTGCGTGAGGACTTTCCAGAGACCGGGGCCGTGCTGCAGTCGCACCTGCACCGCACCGAGTCCGACTGTGTCAATCTCGCCTACCAGGGTTCGAGGGTCCGGCTGTGCAAGGGCGCCTACAAGGAGCCGGAGTCGGTGGCATACCAGACCAAGGACGACGTCGACAGATCGTACGTGCGCTGCCTGAAGGTTCTCATGCGCGGCGGCGGCTACCCGATGGTGGCGTCACACGACCCGCGGATAGTCGAGATCGCCGGTGCCCTGGCGGAGATGAACGGACGGGCGAAGGGCAGCTACGAGTACCAGATGCTGTTCGGCGTGCGCCCTGACGAGCAAAAACGGCTGGCTACCGATGGCGAGACGGTGCGGGTCTACGTGCCGTACGGCGACGAGTGGTACGGCTACCTGATGCGCAGGATGGCCGAACGTCCGGGCAATGTGACGTTCTTCCTGCGCTCGTTGGCCACCAAGGGCTGATCGGAGGTCCATCGCGATGACAGTTGCCGTACTCGGTGCGGGGGTGATGGGGGAGTCATTGCTCTCCGGGCTGCTGCGCGCCGGCCGCAGGCCGGTCGACCTGCTGGTCACGGAGCGGCGACCCGACCGGGCCCGGGAGCTGACGGAGCGGTACGGCGTGGACGTCGTGAGCAATATCGAGGCTGCCCGGAAGGCCGACACACTGGTGCTTGTCGTGAAGCCCCAGGACATGGGTGACCTTCTCGACGAGATTGCGGCGACGGTGCGTCCCGGGCAGCTGGTGGTCTCATTGGCGGCCGGCATCACGACGGGATACATCGAGTCGCGGCTGCCGGACGGCGTTCCCGTCGTACGCGTCATGCCGAACACGCCCGCTCTGGTGGACGAGGGGATGGCCGCCATCTCCCGTGGCACCCACTGCGACGAGGATCATCTGGCCGCCGCTGAGGAGCTGCTGACCGCGACCGGCCGGGTGATCCGCGTACCCGAGAAGCAGCAGGACGCCGTGACGGCGATCTCGGGGTCCGGGCCGGCCTACATCTTCTTCGTGGTCGAGGCGATGATCGAGGCCGGGGTGCACCTGGGACTGCCGCGCTCGACGTCATCGGAGCTGGTCGTGCAAACCGTCGTCGGTTCAGCGAAGCTGCTGCGCGAGACCGGCGAGCACCCGACCGTGTTGCGCGAGCGCGTCACGTCACCGGGAGGGACGACCGCGGCCGCGGTACGTGAGCTCGAGGACCACAAGGTGCGCGCCGCGTTCCTCACCGCGATGGAGGCCGCCCGGAACCGATCACGAGCACTGGCCGCCGGCGAGGTCGACTGA
>JBDUDR010000100.1:0-10849 GCA_040002845.1 Nocardioidaceae bacterium | reverse complement strand
AGGGTTGTTGACGCCCCGGTGAGCGGCGGCGAGGCGGGCGCGATCGATGCCACCTGTACGAGGCGGGGGTGTTCGGCTTCAAGTGCTTCCTCCTCGACTCCGGCGTGGAGGAGTTCCCGCCGCTCGACTACGACGGACTTGGTCGCGCCCTGTCCGAGCTCGCCGGCTTCGACGGGCTGCTGATCGTGCACGCGGAGGACGCCTCTGTCATCGAGGCTGCACCCGAATGCCACGGGATCCGCTACGCCGAGTTCCTGGTGTCGCGCCCGCCGGAGGCCGAGCAGGTCGCGATCCGAAACACGACGGAGCAGGCTCGAAAGCACGATGCCCGAGTCCACGTGCTGCATCTGTCGAGCGCCGGGGGTCTGCCCATCATCGCTGCGGCGCGGTCGGAGGGCGTGCGTGTGTCGGTCGAGACGTGTCCGCACTACCTATCGGTGACGGCTGAAGAGGTCGCGGACGGGCAGACGCAGTTCAAGTGCTGCCCGCCGATCCGTGAGGCCGGCAACCGGGAGCAGCTGTGGGACGGGCTTCGCGACGGCGTCATCGACTGCGTGGTGTCAGACCACTCGCCCTGCCCGCCGGAACTCAAGTCGCTTGATGGTGGAGACTTCGCGCAAGCCTGGGGTGGTGTCTCGTCACTTCAGCTCGGCCTCCCGCTGGTGTGGACGGAGGCGCGGAGGCGTGGACACGCCCTGACCGACGTGGTCCGATGGATGGCCGCTCGACCGGCCGAGATCGCCGGGATCCGACGCAAGGGCCGCATCCGGGTCGGCTGGGACGCCGACTTCGCGGTCTTCGCGCCGGACCAGACCTTCGTCGTCGACCCCCAACGTCTGCATCACCGGCACGCCGTGACGCCATATGCAGGTCGCGAGCTCACCGGCGTCGTCCGAAGCACCTGGCTACGCGGAGTCGAGATCACCGGCGGGGATCCCACCGGTCAGCTGCTCAGCCGAGGAGGATCCTGACATGTCCGACTTCACCGCCCTCCCGGACCTTGCGTCCCGCGAACTGTCCGGGAGCGTCATGGCGGCCAACGACGAGCTGTTCGCGGAGCGCGAGAACCTGATCCGGCCCGAACCTCCGACCTTTTCGATCCACGAGTTCGGCCACAAGGGCAAGGTGTACGACGGGTGGGAGACACGTCGCCGGCGTGAACCGGGTCACGACTGGGCGATCGTACGGCTCGGCGCCGCCGGTGTAGTCCACGGAGTCGTGGTCGACACTGCGTACTTCAAAGGCAACTACCCGCCGGCCATCTCGGTCGAGGCCACGTCTATGGAGGGCTACCCGAGCCTGCCCGAGCTTAAGCACGCCGACTGGCTGACGATCGTGGGTCGCAGCGCTGCCAAGGGAGACACGGCCAACGCGTACGAGGTGAGCGACCGGCGCAGGTGGACCCATCTGCGACTGTCCATCTACCCCGACGGAGGAGTCGCAAGGTTTCGCGTACACGGTGAGGTGCTGCCCGATCCGCGCTTCATGGAGGGCACCATCGACCTGGCTGCTCTCGAGAACGGGGGACAGCTGGTCGCCTGCTCCGATGCCTTCTACTCCTCGCCTGCCAACCTGATCAAGCCCGGGAAGGCGCGCACCATGGGGGAGGGTTGGGAGAACGCGCGACGCCGCGACGAGGGCAACGACTTCGCAACGTTCCAGCTGGCCGGCGCGGGCCGACTGCGCCTGGTCGAGATCGACACGTCCTACTTCGTCGGGAACGCGCCAGGCTGGGTCAAGCTGACGGCCGGCTCGTCCGCCGGCGCCGCTGGCTCATGGTGGGAGGTCGTTCCGCGTACCCCGGTGCTGCCCGACACCCGGCACCGGTACGTGGTCGCGGAGGACCAGATCGCCTCCCAGGTACGGCTCGACGTCTATCCCGACGGCGGACTGGCCAGGCTCCGCGTTTATGGCGACCTGACGGACACCGCCCTGGCCGATCTCCGCAGGCGCTGGTGGAACGCACTCCCCCAGGGCCATCGAGCGGCGATCCCGGACCTGGCGGTCTGGGGTGACTCCTAGGGGCTATGACCCCAGGGAGTTACCCCAGACAGGGGGGCGGCTGCGCGAGCGCCCCAGTTGGCCAACAGCAGGCGGGCCTCGGCGAGGTCTTCACGCAAGGGCCGGTCGGCGAGTCCGGCGGGCAGCTCGTCGGCCGCTTGCGCTGCGAACTCAGCGATCCGGGCGGTGCCGAACTGTTCCGGCCCGGTCCCGGCGAGCCGGATCGCCCGGACGGCCGCGACGAGCTCGCAGGCGAGCACCGTCTTGAGGTTTTCAAGGAGGACGGTCGTCAGGGCCGCCGCCTGGGGAGCGAAGCTCGCATGATGCTCAGCACCGTGCGACAGGGTGGCCGTACCCAGCGTCGCAGGCTGGGCGTCGGAGCGAACCAGCGCGAGGGAGTCGTGCGCGACGTACTCCAGCATGAGTGCGCCGGAGCTCGCGGCGGGACCGGACGCCAGGAACCGGGTCAGACCGGTCAGCTCGGGATCGATCAGGTTCGCCAGTCGCGACGTGGACAAGGTCGCTACCGAGTGGAGCGCAAGACGCAGACCGTCCAGCGCGAGGGCGATCGGCATCGCGTGCCAGTTGCCGTTGTGCAGCACCGACTCGTCGACGACCAGCGGATTCTCGGCGGCCGCGTTGATGTCGATGCTCACCACGTCGTCCAGCTGGTGTACGAGTTCCAGGGCGGGACCCAGCACCTGGGCGAACGCCCTGAAACCGAACGGATCCTGTACTCGGGCAGGCGGCTGGGCCAGTCCGGTCAGGAGCGAAGTCATTATGGCGCCAACCTGTTTCTGGCCGGCCTGTGGGCGACTGCGGTGTACCCGTGCGTCGAAGACCTCCAGGTTGCCGTGCAGGGCCACCAAGCTCAGCGCACCCACGACAGGAATGGCCTCCATGAGGTCCCGGGACTGGACAGCGATCGCGCAACACTCGGCCAGCGTCACCGCGTTGCTCGACAGCAGGGGTAGCACGTCAGGCGATGCGACAGCGTCACCGAGCGCGAGGCCAAGCTCGGCCAGGGCCCCGAGGTCGCCGGTACCTAGGGCTCCTCCGCGGTGCAGAACCGGCAGCCGGTCGGTGTTGATCAGTCCGGCGAGGGCGTCCGCCAGCCGCGTGGGCAACCCGGATCCACCCGCGGCGATCTGGTTGAGCCGGATCAGCAGGGCAGCGCGGACGACATCTCGGGGATACGCACTGGCTCCGGTTGTCGCGTGGCTTGCAAGCAGCCGAATGCCGTGCGAGTCGTCGGTTACCTGTGCGTCACGGTTGGCACCGACGCCGGTGTTCCGTCCGTACACTGCCTGCCGTTGGGCGACCTCGATCACCGCGGCCGCCGAGGCTTCGATCCGCTCGCGTGCGGCGGAGTCGAGCTCTACCTGCTGGCGCGACCTGGTGGCCTCGATGACCGTCCGTGGCGTCAGGGCGCGCCCGCTGAGTCTGAGCGGCTCCACCGCGCTCAGCCGTACCCGAGCTCGTGCAGTCGGTCGTCATCGATCCCGAAATGGTGCGCGATCTCGTGAGCGACCGTGATCTGCACCTGCTCGACCACTTCGGCCTCGTCCGCGCACATCGCGAGCGTGGGCAGTCGGTAGATGGTGATCCGGTCGGGGAGCGTCCCCAGACCGTACGAACTGTCTCGCGAGGTCAGCGGCACCCCCTCGTACAGGCCGAGCAGTCGCGAGTCCTCGCGCGGCGGTCGGTCCTCCACGAACACCGCCACGTTGTCCATCAGGGCAGCCAGCTCCGGTGGGATGCGGTCGAGGGCGCCTGCGACCAGCGACTCGAACCGCTCGCGGCTGACGTGCAGCATGCGCCCATCATGTCTCGGTTTGGAACCCGTCAGAGTGTCCCCCTATGCTTTAGCGGTCCCCGACGGCATGCCAACGTGTCGACACGGCCAAAGCCCTCATCGTCTAGAGGCCTAGGACGCCGCCCTTTCAAGGCGGTAGCACGGGTTCGAATCCCGTTGGGGGCACCCTGTGGTGCTGCGCTAAAATATGCGGCGCTCACAGTCGCAGCACCTGGCCCCGTAGCGCAGTTGGTTAGCGCGTCGCCCTGTCACGGCGAAGGCCGCGGGTTCGAGTCCCGTCGGGGTCGCCACACCCGTGAGGCTCAAACCCTCAGCAGATGAAGAATCTGCGGGGGTTTGGGCCTCGCGGCGTCTCTTGCCGGCGTTCTTGGCCGTCTTTGCCCAGGTCAGGGCACTCGCCTGGACCTCGGGGTCGAGGACCAGCTCGAACGGTTGGGTGTGCTCGGGCCGCAGGGTCTGGTCGTCCTCGACGTAGACCTTGGTGAACAGCGCCTGGTTGCACAGCCGCCTGGTGAGATCGTCGCAGCGGGCGTAGAGACCGGCGAGGTTATCGAGCAGGTCGAGACAGCGGGTCAGGACGGCCTTGGCGTCGGCGTAGTGCGCCTGCATCAGCTTGAGCTGCTCGGCTTCCAACTTGTCGCGCTGCTTGGTGAGCGCGTTCGGCTCGTCAGCCTCGCCCGACAGGAGCCGGTCGAACTCGTGGCTGAGCATCCCGGCCAGCGCCTCGCGCTGGGATGGAGTGATTCCGACGCGACCGTAGTAGTCCTCGATTCGCCGTTCGACGTCCTCGATGAGCACAGCCCGGCGAGTGCAGTCCGTTCGCTTGGCGTGCCGTCCCGCGCAGACGAAGTAGGGGTAGATGCTGCCGTGCCGGTTCTTGGCGTGGGTGACCATCTTTCGGGAGCCGCACTGGCCGCAGTAGACGGTGCCCTTGAGGTAGTGGTCGTGGACGCTGTGCGTGTCGGCGGCCGACGGGCTGACGACATCCCGATGGAGACCATCGAACAGGTCGCCCGTCGTGTGGTCGCCATTGTGGGTGAGAAGCGGTCGACCTGGCGTCGCGCCAACCTCTACGCCGAGGCCTCACGTCAGACCCTCGGGTGGCGGTTCGCCACCACTCGCGACCGTGAGGCGATCACGGGCACGGTGGTCGACGCCGCTGAGGGTGCCTCGCTGCGGCTCACCCCTCCCGACTTCGCCACGACGCCAGCGGTGTTCACCCGTGAGGACGGGTCGAGCAGGTTCCGGCCAAAGCACTCGGTCGTGTTCTCGTCCGAGCAGATCCTCGCGGCCGAGAACCGGCTCTTGAAGCGCGCCGAGAACCGCAACGCACCCACGGTTGACGTCGAACTCATCGACCGACACTCGGCCAGGCTCAGTCCGCAGCAGTCACAGGCACTGGCGATGATCGCCGGCAGTGCGCGCCAGGTCGACCTGCTCGTGGGACCGGCCGGGGCAGGCAAGACCACCGCACTGCGTGCCGTCCACCGGGCATGGACGCACGCGCATGGACAAGGCAGCGTCGTCGGGCTCGCCCCAAGTGCAGCCGCTGCCGCCGTACTCGCCGAGGACCTCGCCGTGGTGTGTGAGAACACCGCCAAGTGGCTCTACGACCACCAGCAGGGCCGTGCCCGGTTTCACCGGGGGCAGCTCGTCATCATCGACGAGGCCACTCTCGCTGGGACGCTCACGCTTGACCGGATCACCGCTCACGCCGCCGAAGCCGGCGCGAAGGTGCTGTTGGTCGGGGACTGGGCGCAACTCCAGGCAGTGGAGGCCGGTGGCGCCTTCGGGCTGCTGGCGTCGGCTCGCGATGACGTGCCGGAGCTGGTCGACAGCCATCGGTTCGTCAACGAGTGGGAGAAGGCCGCCTCCCTCGAGCTGCGGCACGGACGTCCCGAGGCGGTAGACGCCTACTTGGCTCACGACCGCGTGCAGTCCAGCGACGGCGAGGACATCACGGAGGCTGCTAACCAAGCGTGGCGCATCGACACCGACAACGGCCGCGCCACTGTGCTGATCGCCGACAACAACGCCGCCGTGCGCGACCTCAACGAACGCGCCCGCGCCGAGCTCCTGCTGACTGGCGTGACCATGACGGGGCGTGAGGCACACCTTGTCGATGGCACCCGCGCCTCGGCCGGTGACCTGGTCATCACGCGTCGCAACGACCGCCGCCTGCGCACCTGGCGCCACGGCTGGGTTCGCAACGGCGACCGCTGGCAGGTCAGCGACGTCCGCGACGACGGAGCCCTCGTCGTCCGACGCCTGGGCACCCGTCGCGGCGGAGCCGTCGTCCTGCCCGCCGCCTACGTCGCCGAGCACGTCGACCTCGGGTACGCCGTCACCGCGCACCGAGCCCAGGGCATCACCGTCGATACCGCACACGTCCTCGTCACCGACAGCACGACGAGGGAGAACCTCTACGTCTCGATGACCCGCGGCCGCGAGTCAAACATCGCCTACGTCGCACTGGCTGCGACAGACAACAACCACGGTGTCGCCCACGACGGCGACGAGCCGACCGCCAAGACCGTGCTCCTCGCCGTCCTGGCGAACTCCGGTGCCGAGGTTTCGGCGCACCAGACGATCAAGACCGAGCAGGAGACCTGGGGCTCGCTGGCGCAGCTCATCGCTGAGTACGAGACGATCGCCACGGCTGCCCAACACGACCGCTGGGCCAGCCTTCTGCGTGCCAGCGGCCTCACGCCTGAGCAGCTCGACGAGTTGCTCGACTCCGATACGTTCGGTCCCCTCGCCGCCGAGCTCCGTCGCGCCGAGGCCAGCGGACTCGATGTCGAGCGCATCCTCCCAGTTGCAGTTGGCCGCCGGGATTTCGATGATGTCGACGACATCGCCGCCGTTCTGCGGCACCGCGTTCAGCTCGCAACCAGCCGAGTCCCCGGAAGTCGGACAAGGCGCACGCGGCTCATCGTCGGCCTCATCCCCGAAGCCCTCGGACCGATGGCCCCCGACATGCGCCAAGCTCTCGACGAGCGCCGCGACCTCATCGAGCAGCGCGCCCGCACCCTCGCCGAGGAGACGGTCCGCACCCAGGCCCCGTGGACCAAGGCACTCGGACCGATGCCCACCAACCGATCCGACCGTGCTCGATGGGCGCAGGCAGCGGTCACCGTCGCCGCCTACCGAGACCGCTGCGGCATCACCGGCCCGAAGCCGCTCGGCAACGCGACCACAGACACCCAACGCCTCGACCGCGCCCGTGCAGAGGCGGCACTTCGGCGTGGACAGGAGGTGCCCATGGCCACCAGTCAGCCGTCCGCTCGCGCGGGGCGCGAGGGGCTCGGGCTGGGTTGACGCTGAACTCTTCCTGCGCTGCACAGCCTTGGCGATGGTCACCGCACTGCGGGGTGCGGGTCGTCATGCTCCCAGAACCGCATGGAGAGCCACCCTGCTCCTCTCAGGAGCGTGTCCGTCTCGCGGTCCCTATCCACGTTGCGAGCGTTCCTTCCCGACAGCGTCATGGTTCGCCATCACTTCACCCCGCTACCTGGGGTGGTGCCGCGACCTCAGGACGAGATTGCTGATTGTGGCGGGTTGAGGGAGACACATGTCGCGATGCAGCGAAGATTGGCGGACCCCCTGCGGGCCACTTTGCCGAATCCCCACTCCACTGAGGAGCCGGTCAAAGTAGAGGACGTCGTAGAGAGACGCGCACTCGCAGACTGGCGGTGCTGCACCCGCAGGACGCCCCGGTCCCGGGATCCTCACCGGACGGGTCAAACGGGACGGTCGTTGACGTGCACGCCTTTGACCTGTGGCGTCACCGCTCAGGGTTCCTTGACCGGACGAGCCCGGCGGTGCGCCCATTCCACCCAGAAAGATGGGTCCAACGCAGGAATCCACGCAGCGGGTTGAGCGGAGACTCGTCGCGGCAATGTCGGCAGCCGTTGGCGATGAGCGGAAGCCGCGGGTCACGAGTCAGGTGCCCCCGATGCGAGCATGAGGACATGTCGCACGAACGGTCAGATGGCATTCCTTCAATCCTGCTCGGCCGCACAGTGTTTGCGCTCGTGGGAGTGCTGTGGGGGATGCGCTCGCTCCAGGCTTTCGCGGAGCCGAACTTCACCGATCCTGAAAGCGTCTCCGATTGGTGGGCGGTCGTCTCTTTCAGCCTCTGCTGGGCGCTGCTACCCGCGGGTCTGGCATTGCTGGTTCGGCTGACCCAACGGGGCGGGCGAGCCCCCTATGTCCTGCTAGTGATTGCGGCGCTTGGTGCGGTCACGGCGGCGATCGCCAATTTCATCGAGGACGGCATGGGTGTTGACGCAGCTGGGAGTGTCTACTTCGTCTCGGTCAGCCTCATGATGCTCACGATGATCGCCCTGGCTGGGGTGTTGCTCGCCGGCCGACCGCGGTGGCCAGGCTTGGTCGTGCTCAGCACGTTGATCGGGATGCTCAACTTGGAGGCGGGAGGCGGGGTCCTGGTCCTCGTCGTGTGGGGTGCGACGGCCATAGCAGTGCGACCACCAACGACCCCGTGACGCACGCACGCACGTGCCGCGCCGAGCCCGACCATTTGCCTCCCACAAGGCGCGTCTATGCGCAGCGATTCACACGGGCACCACCGGGCGGGTTCAGCAGGCTGCTGGGTCTACCGTGACCTCAACCAGCGTGTCGTGGAAGTCGCCGCCCTCGCCGAGGTCTGACAGTCCGTCGGCTGTCAGGGAGTTGGCGGAGCGACCCGAAGGAGAGGCCGAAGCCCACCACCCCGAGGGCACCGACACGACTCCGGGCCTGACCCGATCACCCACGCGAACACGCAGCGTCAACGAGCCGCGATCATTGAAGACGCGGACGGTCTGCCCCTCGACGATCCCGCGCCGCTCCGCGTCGATCGGGTGCATGTCCAAGACGGGCTCGCCCTCGGCCTTGACGGCGCGTGCGACGTGAACGTATCCGGAGTTGAGGAAGTGATGGGCCCCCTTGGCTGTGAGCAGGCTCAGCGGATAACGCCCCAGAAGGCCGGCGTCGCCGTGCGGTCCCTCGTGTGCTGGTCGGTACGCCGGCAAGGGGTCGAGGCCCTCGGCCTCCAGGTCGGCACTGAAGAACTCGACCTTCCCCGATCCAGTGTCGAAACCTCCACGCGCGTACGGCAGCACGTCCTCCGGACCGTCCAGCCGAAGCCAGCCCTGTGACTTGAGCTCAGCCACCCGCTCGGCGCCCAGTGGGGACACAGCCGCCTCGGCTAGACCCTCGTCGGTTGTGGTGAACACCTGGTCGTCGTAGCCCATCCGACGCCCGAGCCTCCTGAAGATCTCGGCGTTGGACAGTGCTTCGCCCACGGGCGCGATCGCAGGTTCGTTCCAGGCGACGTAGGTCTGGCCCCAGGACCACATCACGTCATGGTGCTCGACCTGGGTTGTGGCAGGCAGAACGATGTCGGCGTGACGCGCGGTGTCAGTCAAGACGTGCTCGATCACCACGGTGAACAGGTCGTCGCGGGCAAGCCCCTCGAGGACAAGGTTCTGCTGAGGGGCGATGGCTGCGGGATTTGAGTTGTAGACCACCAACGCCTTCAGCGGTGGCTCGAGCGTTGTCAGGGCCTGCCCGAGCTGGACCATGTTGACCTCTCGGGTCTGCGGTTCGTCCACGTCCACACCGCAGTCCCGGTCGAGTGCCCCTGAGAACTGGTAGGTCATGTGGCACAGGCCGCCCCCGCGTTCGCGCCACGCCCCGACCAGCGCCGGAAGACAAGCGATCGACCGGAACATCGCTGCTCCGTGCTCGTGGTGCTCCATGCCAACCAGCACCCGGATGGCAGCGGGCCGGGTACCGGCGTAGGCGCGGGCCAGGCCGTAGATCTCGTCGCTGGAGACGCCGGTCAGTGCGCCGACCCGCTCGGGGGGATAGTCCTCGAGCCGTTGGCGCAGCTGCTCGAACCCCACGGTGTACTGGTCGACGTACTCCTGGTCGACCAATCCTTCGGCAACGATCACGTGCATCAGCCCGAGCGCCAGGGCGGCATCGGTCCCCGGGAGCGGGCGGATGTGCCAGTCCGCGGCGCTGGCCGTGCGGGTTCGAACGGGGTCGATGACCACGAGGGTTGCACCCGCTTCCCGGGCCGCTCTGATGAATGGCCACAGGTGCAGGTTGGTCGACAAGGTGTTGGTGCCCCACAAGACGATGAGCTTCGAGTGCGCGAGCTCCTCGGGCAGGAGTCCGGGTCCACCACCCATGGTCACTCCTGCGCCGGAGTTGCCGGCACTCCCACACACAGCCCGGACGAGCCGCGTCGCTCCCAGTCGAGCGAAGAACGCATCACTCACCGCACTGCCTTGCACGAGCCCTTGCGTTCCCAGATAGCTGTACGGCATCACTGCTTCGGATCCATCAGCCGCCACGATCCCCGCGAGCCTGTCCCCGATCGTGTCTATCGCCTCATCCCAGCTCATCCGCACGAACTGGCCGGTCCCCTTGGGCCCGCTACGACGCAGCGGGTGCAAGAGCCGATCGGGGTGGTAGACCCGGTCGTCGAGGAACCGGTTGACCTTGGCGCACAGGCCACCGGCGGTGAACGGATGATCGGGATCGCCATCCAGCGAGGTCGCTCGCCCATCCCGGACCGTGACGGTCCAGGCACAGGTGTCGGGATAATCGTGCGGACACGCGCCTCTAACAGTGGTCTCGCCCCTGCTCGGCTCATCCTCGCAATATAGGGCCGCATCAGGCCCGTGGGAACGGGTTCTCAAAGCCGTTGACGGGCCGTCCGCAGGCTCCGATCGGCAGCCCGAATCCGCGAACCCGTGCCGCCGGCCTTTGGAGGCGCGTCCCTTCAGCCGCAACGGGCCGCCAGTTGTGAGCGCGATGTAATCGCTCTGGGCTCCAGCGTCCATATTTCTCCTGGCGGGGCTAGCGTTGGTCGATGGTCCAGGGCGCGAGTTGGGTTGAGCTGTCGACCGGCGTGAGGCTGCCTTACGTCTCGGTCGGTCCCAGCTCCGCGACACCAGTGATGTTGCTGCACGCATGGGGAGAGTCCCGTCGATCCTTCGATCGACTCATGCCGATGCT
>JBDUDR010000099.1:0-10893 GCA_040002845.1 Nocardioidaceae bacterium | reverse complement strand
ACTCCTGGGGGGCCACTCCTGGGGGGCCACTCCTGGGGGGACACGCGACAGAATGGTGCCCCCTCTTGACAACCGCTCCATTCCGGAGAACCGTTTCACACAGTGCGACGACTGCTCACATCGTGCGGAGCCGTGGCTGGCGACAACAACACCACACGGTCTGCCAGGAGAACCAACGCAGGAGGGCCAATGACAGAACCACGCAAGGTCATCATCACGTGCGCGGTGACAGGATCCGCACACACGCCGACGATGTCGCCGCACCTCCCCTACTCGGTCGAGGACGTGGTCAGCCAGTCGGTGGCGGCTGTCCAAGCGGGCGCGTCCGTCATCCATCTGCATGCCCGAGACCCGAGGGACGGTAGGCCAACGGCGGAACCAGCGGTCTTTCTCGAGTACCTCAAGGGGATCAAGGACTCCACCGATGCGGTCGTGAGCATCACGAGCGGTGGGGGGACAGGGATGTCGGTGGCGGACCGGTTGCGGGTGATCTACGAGACGGAGCCCGAGCTGTGCACGCTCAACCTCGGAACGTTCAACTACGGCAGCTTCCCCATGATCCCGAAGTACGCCGGTGCCTGGAAGTTCGACTGGGAGGAGCCGTACCTGGAGAGCACGCGAGTGGAGCCGTTCGTCAGCACGTTCGCGGACATCGAGCTCATGCTCACAGACGTCCGCCAGCAGACGGGTGCGCGCTTCGAGTACGAGGCGTACGACATAGGCCATCTCTATACACTGGCCTACTACCTCGAGGCCGGGCTCGTGGAGCCTCCGATCTTTCTGCAGACCATTCTGGGCGTGATGGGCGGCATCGGCGCTGAGGTCGAGCACCTCGCGCATATGAAGTCCACGGCAGACCGCCTGCTGGGCGACTCCTACGAGTGGTCGGTGCTCGGCGCGGGGCGGCACCAGTTCAACATGATCACGGTCTCGGCCGTGATGGGTTCGCATGTGCGGGTGGGCTTGGAGGATGGTCTCTTCATAGGCAGGGGACGTCTGGCCGAGTCGAACGCCGAACAAGTCGCGAAGATCAGGCGAATCCTCGACGAGCTCTCGCTGGAGGTTGCCACCCCGGAGGACGCCCGCAAGATCCTGGGGCTCAAGGGCCTTGACCAGGTCGGCTGGTGAGTTGGGACGGACGCGCCGCCCCGGACGCCGTACGCACCGTCGCCGTCATCGGCACGGGCGTCATCGGTGGCGGCTGGGTAGCCCACTTCCTGCGCATGGGATACGACGTCGTCGCCTGGGACCCTGGCTCGGACGCGGCAGAGAAGCTCGCGGGGCTGCTGGACACGGCCTGGCCCTCGCTCGAGCGGCTCGGGCTCCGTGAGGGCGCGAGCCGCGATCGTCTTCGCTTCGCCGACACTCTCGAGGAAGCTCTGGCAGAAGCCGACTTCGTCCAGGAATCCTCGCCCGAGGAGCTCCCCGCCAAGGTGGCGCTGCTCGCGGCGATCGACGCAGGGACGAGGCCGGGCGTCGTGGTCGGCTCCAGCACGTCAGGCTTTGGCATGAGCGCCATGGCGGTGGAGTGTGCGACACCCGGACGCTTCGTGGTCGGGCATCCGTTCAACCCGCCGTACCTCATCCCGCTCGTCGAGGTGGTAGGAGGCGCTGAAACCGAACCTGGGACCGTGGCGTGGGCCGAGCAGTTCTACACGCTTGCGGGCAAGGTCTGCCTGACCATGGATCGTGAGGTGGCGGGTTTCGTCGGAAACCGCCTGCAGGAGGCACTCTGGCGCGAGGCGCTGCACATGATCGACTCCGGGCAGGCGACCGTCCAGCAGATCGAAGACTCGATCGTGCACGGCCCCGGTCTGCGCTGGGCGCTGATGGGTCCGATCCTCACGTTCCATCTCGCTGGCGGACCCGGCGGCATGGCGCACATGTTGGACCACTTCGGCCCGGCCCTGCTGGAGCCCTGGACCCGGTTGGACGCGCCATCGTTGACGCCGGAGCTGCGTGACCGGGTGGTTTCCGGCGCCGAGAAGGTGGCCGCAGGGCGGACAGTGTCCGAGCTGGAGCAGAGTCGCGACGCGTTCCTCGTCGACCTTCTGCTGCTGCTTGAAGAACACCGGGTTCTCGATGGGTGAGCGGCCCACGCCGTTCTCGACGTACAGCACCGTGGTGCGTGAAGAGTGGCTGGACTACAACGGCCACATGCACGATGCCAGCTACGGCATCGTCTTCAGCGACGCCAACGAGGAACTGTTCGCGGCGCTCGGCCTCAGCGTGGACTACAGCGCAACCGCCCGGGCCTCGCTCTACACGGTGGAGTGCCACATCCGCTATCTGGCCGAGTGCTCGCTCGGCCAGCCGCTGCGCGCCGCCACCATCGTGGTGGCCGCGGACGCCAGGAAGGTGCGGCTGTACACCGAGCTCCTGCACGAAGACGGCCGGCGAGCCGCCACGGGAGAATTCTTGTACCTCCACGTGGACACGGCGCTCGGCGCAACCACGGCCATGCCGACCGACCGGCATGATCGGGTTCAGGACATGCTCGGTGCCCACGCGGGTCTGCCCCGTCCCTCCCACCTCGGCCTCGGGGTTGGAGCCCCTCGTGCGGGCTTGAGAGACACGTGACGGACGACCGCCTCGTCACCGCCGGCGAAGGCACCGGGCACCCCCGCTGGGTCGCCGGCGCGCCTATCCCCGCGCCGCTGCGTCTCCACCGCGCGACGGTCCAGCCCAGCTGGGTGGACTACAACCGGCACATGAGCGAGTCGTCCTACCTGCTCGCATTCGGAGACAACGCCGATGCCTTCTTCCGCTACATCGGCATCGACGAGCAATATCGCGCGGACGGGCACTCGCTCTACACGGTCGAGACGCATCTGCACCATCGTCGTGAGGTCGGCGAGGGAGAGTCCCTGTCCATGACGTTGCGCGTGCTGGACCTTGACGACAAGCGCGTGCACGTGTTCCACGAGATGTTCCTCGGCGACGGCGGCCCCCTGTTGGCCACCGCAGAACAGATGCTGGTCCACGTCGAGATGCGGGCCGGAAGATCCGCCCCGATGCCGCGGGCTCTCGCAAGGCGCTTGGAGGCGATCCACCGAGCACATGCACAGCTCGCCTTGCCGGAGACCGTCGGCAGGCCGATGCGTATCAACCGCGCCTAGGAAGGAAGCATGGACTTCAGCCTCAGCCACGAGCAGCAGGCGATCGTCGAGACGGTGCGCAGGTTCGTGACGAACGAGCTCTACCCTCATGAGAACGAGGTGGAGCGACTGAACGACGTCCCGCCCGCGCTGGTCGAGACGATCCGTGCGAAGGCGCTGAAGGCAGGGCTCTACGCCGCCAACATGCCGGAAGAGCTCGGCGGTGGCGGGCTGGACGCCGTCGCGATGACTCTTGTGGAGCGGGAGCTCGGCAAGGCGAGCTATGCCTTGCAATGGCTGGTCGCTCGGCCGAGCAACATCCTCCTGGCCTGCGAGGGAGAGCAGCGCGAGCGCTACCTTCTGCCGTCGATTAGTGGTGAACGGCACGACTGCCTAGCGATGACCGAGCCAGGTGCAGGCTCCGACGTCCGTGCCATGAGTACTCGTGCACAGCGAGAGGGCGGCGACTACGTCATCAGCGGCACCAAGCACTTCATCAGCAACGCTGACCTGGCCGATTTCGTGATCGTGTTCGCAGTGACCGGCACTGAGGAGACGCCGCGCGGCCCGAAGAAGCTCATCACCGGCTTCCTGGTCGATTTCGGCACCCCGGGGCTCACGGCCAGACGGGGCTCGGCCAGCGTCTCACACCGCGGCTACCACCATTGCGAACTGTCCTTCGAGAACTGTCGCGTACCCGTCGCACAGCGGCTCGGGGAAGAAGGCCGCGGCTTCGATCTGATGGGTGAATGGCTGGGCGCCAGCCGCCTCACCGTGGCGGCCTCGAGCGTCGGCCGGGCAGGTCGCGTGCTGGAGATGACCACTAAGTGGGCCGCCGAGCGCATTCAGTTCGGTCAACCCATCGGACGCTTTCAGGGTGTCGGATTCCCACTGGCGGACATGGCCACCGAGCTGGAAGCCGCTGATCTGCTCACGCTGCGGGCAGCCTGGAGGCTCGATCAGGGCACGATGACCGACCAGGACGCGGCGATGGCCAAGGTCTTCGCGTCCGAGGCATTGGGTCGGATCACCGACGGGGCCGTGCAGATCTTCGGCGGCATGGGGCTGATGACCGACCTTCCCATCGAGCGGTTCTGGCGCGACGCGCGAGTGGAGCGGATATGGGACGGGACAAGCGAGATCCAGCGGCACATCATCTCCAGGTCGATGATGCGCCCGCTGGGAGCGTGAGGCGACCGTGACGGACAACCTGCGACGACTGACCGTGCGGATGGAGGTCGAGGGCGAGGTCTTGCTGGTGACCCTCGACCGCCCGAAGGCAAACGCCATCGATGTCGCCACCAGTCAGGCGCTGTACGCCGCGTTCGAGCGGCTGCAACAAGACAACGCCCTGCGAGTGGCGGTGCTCACTGGGGCCGGAGACAGGTTCTTCTCGGCGGGCTGGGACCTCAAGGCCGCGGCCTCAGGAGAATCGATCGAGGCCGACCATGGCCCCGGTGGGTTCGGCGGACTGACCGAGTTCCTCGGGCTGCGCAAGCCCGTTATCGCGGCTGTGAACGGTCTTGCGCTCGGCGGCGGGTTCGAGCTCGCGCTCGCCGCCGATCTCATCGCCGTCGCCGAGCACGCGGAGTTCGCCCTACCTGAGGTGACCCTGGGAATGGTGGCCGATTCGGGGGGCGTCCTGCGACTTCCCAGAAGACTGCCGCGGGCGATAGCAACGGAAATGCTGCTCACTGGACGGCGAATGGGCGCCGCCGAAGCCTACCGCTGGGGTCTGGTGAACCGTGTCGTCTCTTCTTCAAGCTTGATCGACGAAGCAATGAAGCTGGCTCGCGACATTTGTGCGAGTGCGCCGCTCGCCGTCGCTGCGGTCAAGGAGATCACCGAGGCGACCGCCACATTGGACCTTGATGAGGCGTACCTGCGCCTGCGCGGCGGCGATTTGCCGAGCTACCGGGCCATGCTCGGCTCGGAGGACGCCAAGGAAGGACCGCAGGCGTTCGTGGAGAAGCGCTCTCCCAGATGGCAAGGACGTTGACACCCAGGCATCGTCGGCCGCTGGCTGGTGCGCGCGAGCCTCACAGTTCCTGCCCTAAACCACCGTCGGCCACCCGCTCGTAGCGAACGTAGACGGCCCCGGAGCCAAACGTTCGCGTTTCGATGAGCTGCAGGCTGATCCTTGTGTCTAACGGTGGAAAGTAAGCGGTGCCGCCGCCGACGACGACCGGATGGACGAAGAGCCGGTACTCGTCGATCAGGCCGAGCTTCATGAACGTGGAGGCCAGACCAGCGCCGCCGACGGCCAGGTCCCCTCCGGCCTGCTGCTTCAGCCCGGCGACCTCTTCAGCAACGGTGTCCCTGACCAGCCTGGCATTGCCCCCGACCCTCTCGAGGGTCTTCGAGTACACGATCTTCGGCGTGTCCTTCCAGATGCGAGCGAACTCGAGCTCGTACTCGGCCGCCGAGGGATTCTCCTCGGCGGCCGTGTCCCAGTAGGACATCACCTCGTAAAGGCGCCGTCCGCACAGGTGCGCCCCCAGTTGACGCGTCTGCTGGTTGTGGAAGCGGTGGAGCTCCTCGTCTGGCGCTGGCACGGCGATCTCGCCGTCAGGCCCAGCGATGAAGCCGTCCAGCGACACTCCCATCGAGTAGATCAGCTTCCTCATCGCGGTCCTCCTATGCCTAGTGGCGTCTGTCTGACGCCCCTATAGACGGTGCCTACGACGAGACTCATCGGTCTGCAAATTCGGACGGCTCCGCCTGATCCGTGCGCTTCGTTCCCTGCCTGAGACCGCGAAGTCGCTCTGTAGACCGCGCGACCGCTTACACGTGGCTGCGGAAGCGTGTCCCCATGCGGCACGCTACTGCTTAGGACGAAGAGGGCAAGCCAGCGCTACCTCCACGTCCTCGCCGACACCAACCAGAGCCCAGCCCGCCGGGGTCGTCGTCGATGTAGGCCACCAGCCCGCTGGTGGCTGTGGCGTCGGCGTTGCCGCAGGCCGTCTGGGCGCGGAGCATCGCGATCCGCTCCTCGTGCGTGGAGTCGCGCCAGATCCAGCCGAGGACCTTGAACCGCTGGCACTGGCATTGGCCTGCATCGGTGGTGCCGAAGATCGCGGCGAGGTCGTCCCACGGCGCCTCGTTGGCCGGGACGATGCGCACCTGCTCATCGGTGAACGGCCCTGTCGTCTCCACATCGGTCATGGTCTGCGGGGCTCGGGTCCGATCCAGCCAAAGGTGGCGACGCAAGCCTCGTTTCCCTCGGCGTCGGCGAGCACCCACCACTCCGGCGCGTACTCGTCGGTTACGAGGTGGCCGCCGGCGGCGGTCGCCGCCGCGATCCGCGTCTCAGCCTGGTCGCACGGCACGTAGACATCGACGTGGATCCGATTGCGCTGCGGGCGCGGCGCATCCATCTGCGCGAAGTAGAACGCCGGCGCGCTTCCGTGTGGGTCCATCAGATCCTCGGGACCGTCTCGCTCGACGTACCCGAGCAGTGCGCGCCAGAACGGCGTCACGTCGGGTCGGACGAGCGCGTCGATCGAGATTTGGACGGTCTGCACGGCAGATGGGTCGGCCGGCAGGCCAAGCTCACGCGACGCCGCCGAGATCAGACGGGCGAGCTCAACGTCGCGTTGGCTCACCCCGCAGTAGTCGTGCGTGAGCGTGAGCAGACGCACGGTCACACCCTCATACCGCAGGTCGACGTCGGGGTGGTGGTCGTCGAGGTCGGCCAACTCGCTGATCGCGTGCACGAGCCGGGCGCCGGCCACGAACGACCCCGTGCGGAAGTACGTGCACGCTCCTCCGGCCACGAATCGCCAGTCCTGGACGCCGTCAGTCTCGTGGAACTGTCGCGGTGTAGTCCGCTCGGTCACGCTCTTCATTACCTCAGTCATGTCAGAACCGCCATCTGCTGTCAGTCTCCACGTCGGTCATCTTGGCTGCGGCGGATCCTCTCCCACCAGACCGTCGACGGCCTCACGGAGGAGGTCCGCGTGGCCGACGTGGCGCGCGTACTCGTCGTGCAGATCGACCAGCATCCGCCGGAGGTTGGGCGACTCGCCGGAGCGGGTGGTGAACTTGGCCGGCTGGTCGAGCCCTCCAGCGGCGAGCACCGTGGCGACCGCGGCGCGCGACCGCTCCACAGCGCCGCGCCAGAGACCGTAGAGCTCCCCGGGTGAGTTGTCGGCCGCCGTACGCCACTCCCACTCGGGATCAGCGTCGAAGTCGACCGCGTCCCAGGGCGCCCCGATCGGCTGACCCGTGAGCGTCCCCGCCGTGGTCCGGTCCTCGACGCCAGCCATGTGTTTAAGCAGCCCGCCCAGGGTCATGGCCGTGGGCGGGTGCGGCTTGCTGAGCCCGGCCGCGTCCAGGCCGCCGCACTTCCAGGCGAACTGCGCGCGGGAGCGGTCCAGCGCGAAGAGCAGCATGTCGACCTCGCTGCCCGTCATCGGTGGTTCGTGAATCGTGGTGTCCAGAACGGTGTCCTCGGTCATGCTCCGCACGCTAGGCTCCATTCCGGACGTTCTGCTTCCGGATTGGTTGGGATGCTGTGAAGCCCGACGCGAGCCCCACGGCACGGGCGCTGCTGGCCCTCGAACTGGTCCAGGGCAGCCCGGGCATCACCGCGGACCGGCTCGCCGACAAGCTCGGCGTCTCGGAGCGGGCCGCCCGGCGGTACGTCGGCATCCTCCGCGAGGCCGGCATCCCGATCGAGTCCGTCCGTGGGCCCTACGGCGGCTACCGCGTCGGCGGCGGCCTCCGGCTTCCGCCCCTGATGTTCAGCGCCGCCGAGGCCCTCGGCCTGGTCATGGCCGTGCTCGACGGCCACCACGATGCGAGCGATCCCACCGACCCGGTCGGCAGCGCGCTCGGCAAGATCGTGCGAGCACTCCCGCAGCCGGTGGCCGCCCAGGCCGACGCGGTCCGTCGGACCACGGAGCCGGCCCCAGACCGCGCCGCCGCCCGGCCCGACCCCGGGACTACGACCGCCCTCGTGCAGGCCTGCTCGAACCACCGACGGGTGCGGCTCGGCTACCGCTCCGAGGCCGGGTCGGAGTGGCTCAACGAAGTCGACCCGTGGGCGGTCGTCGTACGCCACGGCCGGTGGTACCTGCTGTGTCGGTCCCACACCACGGACGCCCGGCGGGCATACCGGATCGACCGGGTCCGCGGAGTGGAGGTGCTCGACGACACCTTCAGCCCACCGGCCGACCTCGACCCGGTCGCCATGCTCGAGGAGCATCTCGCCGTGGGATGGGAGTACGACGTCGAGATCACCATCGACGCGCCCGTCGAAACCGTGGCGCGTTGCCTCCCCCGCGCCATCGGACTGCTCGAGCCGCTCGATGCCGAGACCACCCGCCTGGTCGGCAGCACCAGTAACCCGGTGTGGTACGCCGAGCAGCTCGCGGCGATCCCGGCGTCGTACCGGATCGTGAGGTGCCCCGAGCTTCAGGAGGCCGCGCGCGTCCTCGGGCAGCGGCTGCTGGCGGCGGGTGAGAGTCCACGCCCCTGACCTGTTCGTCGGCGTCGTGGTTGTCGGCCTCGGGGGAAGCTGGAGGTACGAGCTGAGCCCAAGGCCGTCTCATGTCCTCTCGAGGTTGTGGCCGTCTGATGACGACCTATGCCGGAACTCCCGCGGCGCCCGGTTCCACACTAGGTCCGGGGGCAACGGCGCCGGGCGGTCGCGCGCCTCCAGGTACGCCTCCAGGATCCGTTCGGTGGAGTCGTCCGACTGAGGCCTGAGCGTGGGCGCGCGCGGGGGTCAGGGGGCTGCGACAAACCAAGGAACGCGAGCACCCGGTGCACGGTTCCCGGGTGGTCCGCGGCGAGGTCCTCGTAGCGGATCTCCAGCGGTTTCGCGCCGGACCGGGCGAAGTAGTCGCGCCACGGGTGCCGATGCTGAACCGCTGGAGGCTGCATCCCCGGGCGGCGGGCAGCCATCATGGCGTCGCGATCGCGCCACAGCGTCTGGAATACCAGCGACCGTCCTGACCGCGAAGAAGCTCTGAGCGCAGAAGTGCTTCGGGCTTGACCTCCGAGGCATTCATTCCGCGATAGCCAGAGAGAAACTCGGTCTCACGATCTGCCTGCACGATGGCCGTCATAGGGGTCATGATCTTGGGCATCGTCACGCTGGCAATCTTGTCAGCCACGTCCACTGAATGAACGCTGGCTAACCAGGGGCTGGGCAATGGTCGCTGCGCGATTAAGGACCGTCCGAAGGGCCCGACGTCCGTCCGTCATTCTCCGGCCCCACAGCTTGGAGCATCCGCCTCGTCTACCGGATGCCGCGATCCGAGTCCTTCGCACATCGGACTGTGGATGGTGCGCCCAACGTCATACCGGTTCCCCTCTGTGTCAAGAACGCGGTCTCGGCTCCGTTGAGTGTGCGCCGGTGCTTGTCGCCGTCAAGGTCGTTCGTCCGGTGGGGCGCTCCATCTTGACGGCTCCGACGCGCCGACGCGGGGGCTGGGGAGCCGAGGCCGCGGGGGGTGTTCGGGGTCGCCGTCGGGCGGGTAGCGTCGGTGCTGCGGGTTCGGGTTGTGGCTGATCCGAAGAGCCGATGACCGGGGTGGACAGGTCGGCCGCGCTGGATGTGAGTGACGCCCCCGAGTGCCCTCCCGGACCCGCCTCTGCGTCTTCGGCTGCCGCCAGGGCAGCGGCCTGGGCAATCCGCTTGGCGTCGGCGATGAGCTGGCGGTAGACCATGTCGGAGAGTCGCCGCTTCAAGCAGCGTCGGGCCTCTTTGCGGGTCTTGGCCTCGTCGATCTTGCGGAGGTAGTAGGTCCGGCCTTCGCTGTCGAGGCGGATCTGGGCGATGGCGGCCATGTGCAGTACGTGGTTGAGCCGCCGGTTCCCGGCCCGCGACAGCCGGTGCCGGATCTGCTCGCCGCAGGAGGCGTCCAGGGGCGCGGTGCCGGTCCAGGACGCGAAGTGGTTGCGGTCGGGGAACCGGGCGACATCCCCGACGTCGGCCAGGATGCGGGCGGCGCCGGCGGGACCGATCCCGTGCAGGTCCATCAGGTGTGACCCCCGTCTCTTGACCGCGGCGGCGAGCTCCTTGGTCAGGGTCTTGAGCTTGGCGTCGGTGGGCACCAGGTCGGCCAGCTCCTCGACCGCCATCCGCCGGGTCGTTCTACCCACCAGGGATCTGGGCTTGACCGTGGCCAGCAGCCGCTTGGCCTTGGTCGCGCTGAGGTCCTTCCCGGCGCCACCAGCAATGAGCTCGGTGAGCAGCCGATGCAGCCGGTTCACCGTCTGCACCCGCCGTTGTGACAGCTCGTCGCGGCGGTCGACCAGCAGCCGCAGCGCCACCAGTTCCTCGTCAAAGGCGAGCACCCGCAGCTTCGGGGTACGCAGTGCTGCCGCCGCGATCGCATGCGCGTCGGTGGCGTCGGTCTTGCGGGCGTTACCCGTGTCGAAGACCCGCACCCGCGCCGCCAGCTTGACCGGCACGTCGACCACCCTCTCCCCGTCAGCCAGCAGCCGCTGCGCCAACGGGCGGCCCACACCATGGGCGCCCTCGATGGCCCACCGGTGCTGCGGCCACTGCCGGCGAACGTAATCGAGCATCGTCTTGTAGTCCCGGGTCTCGGTGCCGAACCTGCCCGTGGCCACCTTCTTTCCCTGCTCGTCGATGGCCTCGATGGTCACCGACTTCTTGTGGGGATCCACCCCCACGATCACATCACTCATGCTGCTGCCTCCTCACCCTCGAGCGACACCTGTCGGCGAGGGCGGGCAAAGCTACTTTGAGCCGGGCAATCCCCTCTTGGGCCACGACCTCACCAGCGGTGCCCGACGGGAGAGCAGTCCGATAAAGAGC
>JBDUDR010000098.1:0-11044 GCA_040002845.1 Nocardioidaceae bacterium | reverse complement strand
TTCAAGGACACCGCCGGTCCGGCGATCAACCCGCTGCTCAAGGTGATGAACCTGGTATCCCTGCTGATCGCCCCATCGATCGTGACCCTCAGCATCGGTACGGACGCCAACAAGCCGGTCCGGCTCATCATCGCGGTGGCGGCGGCCGCTGTCATCGCGGTAGCGGTCTACATCTCCAAGCGGCGGCCGGTGGCCATCGGAGCGTCCGAGGAGACGGCGGCAATCTCGGCCTGACTCCCGCCCGGCAAACTGCGCGGCAGGTGTCAGCGCCTGCCGCGCAACCGGCGCACCATTGAGCTCAGGCGGAGCCGGGTTGCAACCGACTTGGCCCGCTCGCGGGGCGACCCGGCCCGCTGCGACGCCTGCTCGACCAGCCGCTGAGCCAGCACGTCGGCCGCCGCCTCGATCACGGTGTCCGGATCCGGGGTCCGCGTACGCCTGTCGGGGGAACCCGCGCCGGCCGGCACCAGATCCGCGAGGTCGCCGACCACGTGGTACCCAGCTGACTCGAGACCTGCAGCGAAGCGTTTGGAGACACCAACGGTCCAGGAGTGTTGTTTGGGAGAGAGCGCCGCGCGGGAGGAGTCACGGCGCTGCGCGAGCCTGCCTTCGGCGAGGTCATGCTTGACCACGGCCTCGTAGTCGGGCCAGGCCAGCTGCCCGTCGAGTCGGACGTTGATGCGACGCACGAGTTCGGTCTCGGCGAGACCCAAGGACTCATTGATCCGAGGTACGTCGATGTCGCACTGGTCGGCATCGAGCCCGATCACCTCGGACAGTCGACGCCAGAGCAGGTCTGGTGCCGAACCGGGTGGTGGCACCGTGATCACATGCACGCGATCGGCGGGGATCACTGACCAGCGCGAGAGCACATCCAGTGGGTCCTGGGAGCGCCAGAAGATGCGCGCGGCGCGACCTTTGCGGAGCGGGCGCCGCAGTCGCTTGACGTACGTCCGGAAGTCCAGGGTCTGGCCGTTCTTGATGCTCTCCTGCCACATGGCGGGAATCTGACGTCCGATGTCACGCGCCGTGTAGATGAGGTGGACCTCACCGGGCGCCAGCGAATCGAGCACCCGCTTGGCATGCTCCGGCTTGGCCGCGGCGAGGAGCTCGTGGCTGATCACGGCGGTCGGTCCGGTCCAGCCCCGGACCTGCGAGGAGACCCGCTCCCACGCACCCTCGACACGCGGGTCACGATGGCCCACAAAGGCTGCCTCGCGCAGGTCGAGAGCCGCGTGGAAGTGGGCGTTGCCGATGTCCTGGGGGTACAGAATCCCCGCCGCGGCCAGCCGCTGCTGGTTGTGGTGCAAGATCGCCTGGAGGTACGTCGTACCGGTCTTGGGCGCGCCGATGTGCACGAACACGCGCCGCTGGTCGCTGATAGACACTGCCTCCGTTGCCTCCTCCGTCGCGGGATGAGGATAAGCCCATCGCGCGTTGACCTTCTCGGGAGTCAGACGGGGCTGCGGGCGTGCCGACTTGCGCTCACCGGCTACCGTTCACTCCGTTGTCCAGAGCGAGGAGCACGAACGAACGTGGCAAGCACCAACAGCACCGGCACTCGTAACCGACTGGTGATCGTCGAGTCGCCGGCCAAGGCCAAGACCATCGAGGGCTTCCTGGGCCGGGGCTACGTAGTGGAGTCGTCGATCGGGCACATCCGGGATCTGCCCAGCGGTGCCGACGAGATCCCGGCGCGCCACAAGGGCGAGCCCTGGGCGCGACTCGGGGTCGACGTGGACAACGACTTCAAGCCGCTGTACATCGTGCCCAAGAATAAGAGGGCGCAGATCACCAAGCTCAAGCGACTGCTCAAGGACGCGGACGAGCTGCTACTCGCCACCGATGAGGACCGCGAGGGCGAGGCCATCGCCTGGCACCTGCTCGACGAGCTGAAGCCGAAGGTTCCGGTGCGCCGGATGGTGTTTCACGAGATCACGTCGCATGCCATCTTGGAGGCGGTCGCAAACTCACGCGACATCGACGGCGACCTCGTCGACGCACAGGAGACCCGGCGCATCCTCGACCGGCTGTACGGGTACGAAGTCTCGCCCGTGTTGTGGCGCAAGGTGATGTCGGGTCTGTCCGCAGGCCGAGTCCAGTCGGTCGCGACTCGGTTGGTGGTCGAGCGAGAACGAGAGCGGATGAGCTTCGCCTCTGCGTCGTACTGGGATCTGGAGGCCAACTTCGACGCCGGCGAGGGCAAGGATCCGCGTACGTTCCCGGCCAAGCTGGTCGCCATCGACGGCGACCGCGTCGCCCAGGGGCGTGACTTCGACTCGACCGGAGCACTGAAATCGGCAGCCAACATCGTGCACCTGGACGGTCCGCGTTCGGCGGCCTTGGCCGATGCCCTGCGCCAGCAGACCTTCGAGGTGCGTTCCGTCGAGGCCAAGCCCTACCGGCGTTCGCCGTACGCGCCGTTTCGCACCACGACGTTGCAGCAGGAGGCGTCTCGCAAGCTCGGCTTCGGCGCCTCGCGCACCATGCAGGTTGCCCAGCGGCTGTACGAGAACGGCTTCATCACGTATATGCGCACCGACTCGATCACCTTGTCGAGCACCGCGATCAGCGCCGCTCGTGAGCAAGTTCGCGAGCTGTACGGCTCCGACTATCTGCCTGGCGCTCCTCGTACCTATCAGTCCAAGGTCAAGAACGCCCAGGAGGCGCACGAGGCGGTTCGGCCGGCCGGCGAGTCGTTCCGTACGCCCGGTGAGACCGGGCTGAACGGTGACGACTTCCGCCTGTACGAGCTCATCTGGATGCGGACCGTGGCGTCACAGATGAAGGACGCCGAAGGGCGCACCGTCACCATCCGGGTCGGAGCCTCGGCGGCCACCGGTGAGGACTGCGAGTTCTCGTCGTCGGGGCGGGTCATTACCTTCCACGGTTTCTTGAAGGCTTACGTCGAAGGTGCCGACGACCCCGCGGAGCGCGATGACCGCGAGACGAGGCTCCCCGCCGTCGAGCGCGACGACGTGTTGACGGTCGCCGCCCTGGACGCGTCCGGGCACGAGACGCGCCCGCCGGCCCGCTACACGGAAGCCACCTTGGTGCGGGAGCTCGAGGAACGCGAGATCGGGCGGCCATCGACGTACGCGTCGATCATCGGCACCATCCTGGGGCGCGGCTATGTGTACAAGAAAGGCACGGCGCTGGTGCCCGCCTGGCTCGCTTTCGCGGTGATCCGGTTGCTGGAGCGCCATTTCACTCGCCTAGTCGACTACGAGTTCACCGCCAACATGGAGGACGTGCTCGACGAGGTCGCTGCCGGGCGGCGCATCGCCAAGGACGTCCTGGCCCGGTTCTATTTCGGTGGGGGCGACCTCGAGGGACTCAAGACCCTGGTCACCGAGCTGGGTGAGATCGACGCGCGGGAGCTGTCGACGTTCGAGCTGGCCGAGGGCATCGTCGTACGCGTTGGCCGCTACGGGCCTTATGTCGAGGACAAGGAGGGCAACCGGGCCAACGTTGCGGAGGACCTTCCGCCGGACGAGCTGACGGTGGAGGCGGCCAAGGAGCTGCTCGCCAACCCTGCGGGTGCGGAGCACGTCCTCGGTGTAGATCCGGCGAGTGGTCGCACGATCGTTGCCAAAAACGGACGCTTCGGACCCTACGTGACCGAGGTCCTGCCCGACGATGCCCCGAAGTCAGCCAAACCCCGCACCTCATCACTGTTGAAGTCGATGTCGCTGGACACGGTCAGCCTTGCCGACGCGCTTCAGCTGCTCACCTTGCCGAGAGTGGTGGGGCTCGACCCCGGCAGTGGCGACGAGATCACTGCGCAGAACGGCAGGTACGGGCCGTACCTCAAGAAGGGCACCGACTCACGGTCTCTGACGAACGAGGACGAGCTGTTCTCCGTGACCTTGGACCAGGCGCTGGCCATCTACGCGGAGCCGAAGTCCCGCGGCGGGCGGGCCGCAACGGCGCCGCTGCGGGAGCTCGGCGCGGACCCGGTGACGGGCAAGCCGGTGGTGATCAAGGACGGTCGGTTCGGACCGTACGTCACCGATGGGGACCACAACGCGACCCTGCGCCGAGACGACGTGGTCGAGACGATGACCTTGGAGCGGGCCGCCGAGCTGCTGGCCGACAAGCGCGCCAAGGGACCCGCGAAGAAACGCGCCACGAAAAAGCGCGCGCCCAAGAAACGCGCGCCCAGCAAGCCCGCCGCCAAGAAGTCCCGCACCTAAACTCGCCGATCCGACATCCGGCGCCAAGTACGGGTTCCACACGCGAGTTCTTCCTGTGATGGTGGTAAATGCGTACCTCGGCGAGGACGGATCGTGCGGAAGACGTACCTCGGCGACAAGCACCGAGACATATTCGCCAGAGGACGATGCATTGCGGTCGTTCGAGCTACCCAAATGCATCATCTTTCGCTTGGGGACGGCACTCGGAGCACGGGGCTCAGGAGGTTGCTGTTGGGTTCACGCCCCGTACGCCCCCGCCGTTTCGAAGACCACGTCTCATCGCATCAGTGCTCGGTTGGCAACCACTCGGTCGAGACCGTGACCTCGCTCAGCCGGTGGGGGAGCGGAGCGACGCCGATGCCGGGTCCCTCCGGCACCCGCAAATGCCCGTCCTCGAGCACAAACGGCACGGTGATGTCTTCGGCGTAGTAGCGGTCGGACGCCGACGTGTCTCCCGGCATCGTGAAACCAGGCAACGCTGCGAGCGCAACGTTCGCCGCCCGCCCGATGCCGGTTTCGAGCATGCCACCGCACCAGACCGGGATGCCCTCCGCCAAGCACATGTCGTGGATGCGTCGAGCTTCCAGGCAGCCACCGACGCGTCCCGGCTTGATGTTGATGATCGAACACGCTCGCAACGCGATCGCATCGGCCGCCTGAGCCGCCGACTCGATGGACTCATCCAGGCAGATCGGTGTGCGTAGTCGCCGGGCGAGCTGCGCGTGGCAGCGCAGGTCACCGGCCACCAGCGGCTGCTCGATCATCAGCAGATCAAAGGGATCGAGTCTGGAAAGCAATCGCGCGTCGGCGAGGGTGTAGGCAGCGTTCGCGTCCACTTGGAGCAGCAGGTCGTCGCCGAAGCGTTCACGGACCGCCCGCACCGGTTCGACGTCCCACCCGGGCTCGATCTTCAACTTGATTCGTACGTAGCCCTGCTCGATGTAACCGGCAACCGCATCGATCAGCTCAGGGACCGAGTCCATGATCCCCACGGACACACCGCAGGGAACCCGCTCGCGAACTGCCCCCAAGTGCTCGGCCAGCGACACGCCATGCCCACGCAGCTCGGCGTCCAGAATCGCCGACTCGAGTGCAGCCTTCGCCATCCGGTGTCCTTTGACAATCGACAGCGCTGGTGCCACCGCGGCCGCAGTGAGATGGGATTGCCTCGCGAGTCTGGGAACCAAGAATCGTCGCAGTACGTCCGCGCAGCCGTCGACGTACTCCGAGGAGTAGAGCGGGCTCGCGTCGGCAACGCACTCGCCCCAGCCTTCGACCTCCTCGGTCTCCACCCGTACGAGCAGCACGTCGCGTTCGGTGCTGGTTCCGAACGACGTTCGGAACGGGGCTACCAACGGCATCTGAATTCGTCGCAGCTCGACTCCCCGCAGTTTCACGGGACTCCCCTCTCGACGACATACCAGCCGCTCCTGACGAAGCCGGTGATGACAGCTCCCTCGTTGATGAGCCCACCAAGCACGTCCCGGATGCCGAGCCTCCAGGCCATCGCACGCGACGGATCGACCGTCCGGAGCCGTTCGATGTCGTCAGGGATCGCGACCAGCACTGTCGAGGCACCCACGCCACCGAGAACCGGTGCTCCGTTCGTGTCCGGCGACAAGCCGACAGCGGCGCCCGCCTCTCGCAGGTCGTCGAGATCTGATGTGCGCGTTCGTCCGGTACAGACCTGAGCGACCGCCGGATCCAGCAGGTGCCAATCGACCAGCAACCGGTCCGTCTCGTCGCCCGAGTTGATGCCGTCGGTCATCGGACCATAGAAGTTGGGCAGGTACCGGCGCGGGCGAACCGCGAGCTTGCAGAGGTTGAAGATGGCGTTGCGTCGGATCAGCGGGTCGAAGGTCCAGCGGATCAGGTTGACGCCGCGGCCAACCGCCCAGGCGCGCTGGTGAGTCTTGAGCGCGAAACCGACGTGGCGACCTCGGAGTCGCGAGGTCACGCCTGCGATGTGCGAGTGGAGCTCCCAGGCGTCCTCGGTCAAGCCGAAGAAGCCCACGCAAGCCCCGACCAGACCCCCGTCGGCCTCGGCCACGCTCACATAGTTCCCCGCAAACTCGAGCGCCTGCAGGATCAGCGGGGTCAGGGCCGGGTCCGCGGGATCCTCGTCCCAGATCTGGCCGAACAGGTCACAGACGCTGCGGAGCTCCTCGCGACCTGCAGCCTTTCGGACGACGACGCCGGCGGCCAGCGCGGCGGCATCTGCGGCTTCCCTCGCCGCGGCTGCCTCGCCAACCAGGGGTGACGCAGCGGGTGGCACCGATGTGGGTTCTCCGGATCCAAGGACCGCCATCCTCATATCGTGCTCTGCGCCACCCTCGGTGGTGCGTGCGGGTGCGGCCGAGTCGTGCAAAGATGCGTGCGACTGGACGCCGCCATCGGTGCCATGGGGTCCTGAAACGCATCGAAAGGGGAACGGAATGAAACGAATCCTGCTTGGAAGCCTCGCCACGCTCACACTCCTCGGGGGCGCGCTGGCGTCACCCGCCTCGGCGTCCATCGCCAGGGAAGGGACCGGCGCTCGGCATTGCGGGGCATCCTCGAACGCCCGAGTCATGAAGGGCACCAGCAAATGGCGCGATCCCAACACGCTGACCCGCAAGCAGGCCGCCGCCATTGAGGCGCAGACCAGATCGATTCTCAACCACAACGGCATCCGGGCCGGACTGCGCCCTAACGGTTCGGTGAAGATTCAGGTCCACTTCCACGGGATCACAGACAAGGCCGGCCACGGCTTCGTGTCCAAGGCCCGGTTCCAGGCACAGATCAAGGTGCTCAACAACGCATACGGTGGTCGCACCGGTCCCCAAGCTGCCGACACGCCGTTCCGGTTCCGCCTGGCCTCGATCGACCGGAGAAAGAACAACGGATGGTACAACGCCAGCGCATTCACCCCTGAGGGGAACGCAAAGCTGCGTGAGATGCGCCGGAAGCTGCGGGTAGGCGACGCCCGAGACCTGAACCTTTACACCGTGGGGCCCAAGTTCGGGTTGCTGGGCTTTGCAACTTTCCCGGGTTCGTACAACAAATACCCGAAGCTCGACGGCTCCGTGCTCCTCAACGCGAGCCTGCCCGGTGGGAATGCGAACTTCGGACCGGGCGCGGTATACAACCAGGGCGACACAGCAACCCACGAGATCGGCCACTGGCTCAACCTTTACCACACGTTCCAGGGCAGCTGCAGCCGGCTGAACGACTACGTGACCGACACGCCCCGGCAGGCCGGCGGCAACAACATCTTCGTGTGCGACCCGAGTCTGAACACCTGCCCGCCGTTCGGCAGCACGTCGAAGGATCCGGTGAAGAACTTCATGAACTACGTCGATGACCCGTGCATGAACCAGTTCACCAGGGGGCAGCGCGACCGGATGAACACTGCCTGGTTCATCAGACTGGCCCTGTCGACCTAACTGTCGACCTGACCTGATCCGTCGCTGCGGGGCCCGCCGCGTCGCCTGTCGCACAGGGCGCGGCGGGCCGCGCTTTTTGCTCAGGCCGCCGGGTGCTTCGATGATGGTTGGGGGAGTCGAAGATTAGGCTGTCCGCGTGTCAGATCAGCCGGGAACAGAGGCAGCCGGCTCGTCAGACGCCGCCAGGCCAGGCGGCGACGGTGCGAGCTTGCTCGGCGCCGCCTCGGTAGGCGTTGCCGTCGGGACCGCCCCACGGCACAGCCTGGCTGCGGTCCTTCGGCTGCGGTCGTTCCGCCGGCTCTGGATCGGGCTGGCCCTGTCCAGCCTCGGTGACTGGCTCGGGCTGCTGGCGCTGACCGCGCTGGCCAGCCAGCTGGTCTCCGGCTCGTACGCCAAGGAAAACTTCGCGATCGCCGGCGTGCTGTTCATGCGGGTGTTGCCCGCAGTCCTGATCGGGCCGCTGGCAGGGTACGTCGCCGACCGACTCGACCGCCGCTGGACTCTCATCGTCGGTGACGTGCTCCGGTTTGTCATCTTTGCCTCGATCCCGATCGTCAACGAGCTCACCTGGCTGTACATCGCGACGGTGCTGATCGAGGTGGTCAGCCTGGTCTGGTTGCCCGCAAAGGACGCCACCGTTCCCAACCTCGTCCCGCGAGAGCGGCTGGAGGCGGCCAACCAGCTGTCGTTGGCCACGACCTACGGCTCGGCGCTACCAGCCGCCGGCATCTTCATCGTGCTCACCTTGTCGACCAAGGGTCTGAGCTCGGCATTCGGCTGGTCCGAATCCGTTCCGGTGCTGCTGGCTCTCTATTTCAACGCCTTCAGCTTCCTGCTCTCAGGACTCGCCATCTGGACGATCAGAGGCATCCCGCCAGGCTCGTCGGTAGCCACGGCGGACCAATCCACGCTGTGGAGCACGATTGTCGACGGCTGGGCGTACGTCCATCGCACACCTCTCGTACGCGGCCTCGTGGTCGGCATCGTGGGCGCGTTCGCCGCTGGTGGCGTCGTCATCGGCCTGGCCAGGGTTTACGTCGAGGACCTGGGCGCGGGTGACCCGGGCTACGGCGTGCTGTTCGGCTCGGTTTTTCTCGGGCTCGCGATGGGCATGTGGCTGGGGCCGCGGATGCTGTCTGGCCTGTCGAGGCGCCGGCTGTTCGGTCTCGCGTTGACATTGGCGGGGTTCCTCCTAGCCGCCATCGCAATCATCCAGAACATCGTGGTGGTGGCGATCTTGGTGCTGTCGCTCGGGTTCTGCGCGGGCATCGCCTGGATCACCGGTTACACGCTGCTTGGTCTGGAGGTCGAGGACGCTTTGCGGGGCCGCACGTTCGCCTTCGTCAACACGTTGATCAGGCTCGCCCTCGCCCTTGTGCTCGCGATCGCACCCCTGCTGGCCGGACTGATCGGAGTCCACACCTACCGCATCAACGACGACGCGGAGTTGTCCTACAACGGTGCCGCCTTCACCTTCCTGATCGCCGCGGTGTTGGCCACCATCGTCGGGCTGTCTGCTTACCGGCAGATGGACGACCGCCGTGGCGTACCCCTGACGAAGGATCTGAAGCGCGCGCTCGTGGGCCGGTCGGGCGACTACGCAGAGCGGGGTGTGTTCATCGCTTTGGAGGGGGGTGAAGGAGCGGGCAAGTCCACCCAGGCTGGCTTGTTGTCGAGCTGGCTTCGGGAGCAGGGGTACGACGTGGTACTGACCCACGAGCCCGGAGACAGCGCGGTTGGCGCCAAGCTGCGAGCGATCCTGCTCGACCCGACGACGGGTTCATTGTCGCACCGGGCCGAGGCGCTGCTGTACGCCGCAGACAAGGCCGAGCATATTGAGCGAATGATCAGTCCCGCGCTGGCCCGCGGCGCCGTCGTGATCACCGATCGCTACGTCGACTCCACACTGGCCTACCAGGGCGCCGGTCGCGATCTGTTGCCCAACGAGGTGGAGCGAGTGGCCCGGTGGGCGACCCATGACCTCCGCCCTCATCTCACGGTCCTCCTCGACCTGCCGCCGAGCGATGGGCGCCAGCGACTCGAGGGCCGGCGTTTGCGCGACGTTGACTTCGAGTCCCTCAGCAGCAGCCAAGACCGGCTGGAGGCTGAGCCACTGGCCTTCCACGAGCGGGTCAGGTCCGCGTTCCTCCGGCTGGCGGCAACCGACTCCGATCACTACGCCGTGCTCGATGCGCGGTTGCCGCCCGGGGTGCTTGCCGAGCAGATCCAACGGCGCCTCGTGCCGCTGCTCGAGCGGGCCGCGGGCGTCCATCGGGCGGGCGAGGTGGTCACGTGACTGTGTGGGACGACCTCGTGGGCCAGGAACCCACGATCGCCACGTTGCAGCAGGCGGTCGCGGCGGCGGCAGACGCGCTCACCGGACTCGCCGCACCGGGCATGAGCCACGCGTGGTTGTTCACTGGACCGCCGGGTTCCGGGCGCTCGAATGCCGCCCGGGCGTTCGCAGCCGGATTGCTGTGCGACCGAGGGGGTTGCGGGGATTGCCTGTCCTGCCGTACGTCGCTGGCCGGCTCACACTCCGACGTGACGCTGATCCGCACCGAAGCGCTGTCGATCAAGGTCGAGGAGGTACGCGAGCTGGTCCGTCGGGCGGCGATGTCTCCGACCGGGCGACGGTGGCAGGTGTTGGTGATCGAAGACGCCGACCGTCTCACCGACCAGGCCGGTGACGCCTTGCTCAAGGCCCTCGAAGAGCCGGCTCACCGCACCATCTGGCTGCTGTGTGCCCCGACCGTCGAAGATGTGTTGCCAACCGTACGTTCTCGCACCCGCCTGCTGGTGCTACGCACTCCGCCTCCCTCAGCAGTCGCCAAGGTGCTCGTCGACCGTGACGGAGTCAGCCAGGCTGTGGCGGTCTTCGCAGCCCGGGCCTCACAAGGACACATCGGGCGGGCCCGCGCACTCGCCACCGACGAGGCCACCCGCAACCGGCGCCGCGAGGTGTTGTCCATGGCGAGCCGTCTCAACGATGTCGGCTCATGCATCACGGCCGCGTCCAACCTGGTGGATGCGGCAACCGAGGAGGCCGGCCCGATAGCCGCCCGTCTGGAGAGTCGCGAGAAGTCAGATCTGGACCAGACCTTCGGCGCCGGTGGCCGGGGTGCCAGGCCCAAGGGGTTGGCACCAGCACTCAAGGCGTTGGAGACCGAACAGCGCACTCGGCGCAAGCGGCTGGAGCGTGACTGCATCGACCGTGCGCTCATCGACATGATGTCGCTCTACCGAGACGTGATGACCGTGCAGACCGGGGCCGGGGTCGGTCTCGTCAACGAGGAGATGCGCATCGATGTGACAGCGCTGGCGCATCGGTCGACGGCTGAGCAGTCGTTACGCCGGATCCAGGCGATCCTCGCCGCGCGAGAGGCGCTCGAAGCCAACGTCGCGCCAACGCTGGCCCTCGAG
>JBDUDR010000097.1:0-11051 GCA_040002845.1 Nocardioidaceae bacterium | reverse complement strand
CGAGCAGGGCACGCCACCCAACTCGCAGCAGATCCTGATCGTCGACTCGATAGCGGCCGCGGCCGGGGGTGCGGCAGGCGTGTCGAGCAACACCTCCTACATCGAGTCGGCGTCGGGAGTCGGGGAGGGTGCACGCACCGGACTCGCATCGGTGATAACCGGAGTCCTCTTCTTGCTGGCGACGATCTTCTCCCCGCTGGTGGACGTCATCCCGAACGAGGCTGCGACTCCAGCCCTGGTGCTCGTCGGGTTCTTGATGATGAGCCAGGTGAAGAACATCGCTTGGGACGACCTCGAGATCGCGATCCCCGCGTTCCTCACGATCGCTCTGATGCCCTTCACGTACTCCATCTCGGTGGGCATCGGGGCGGGGTTCATCTCGTACGTCATGATCAAGATCGTCCGTGGCAGGCTCGAGGTGATCCATCCGTTGCTGTGGATCGTCGCGGTGCTGTTCGTCCTGTACTTCGCGATCAACCCGATCACCGAGTGGTTCGCCTAGCCAGCCCTCGCGATCCGACACTTATTCCGCGCGATCCGACACTTATACGCCGCGATCCGACACTTGCCGCCGCTTTCGCGCGGTCCGGGCGCCGCGCGGCGGAATGACCGGGACACCAAACTCGTTAGCATAGGTAATGAGTTATGCTAAGAGGGTGTCTGGGGATGAACAAACCGCCTACAGCGGCCGAGTCACCGGTCGAGCTCGCGCGGATCGCGAGGTCGGAGCCCGGCCTGACCAGCGCGCTGCGCATATCGACCATGCGGCTAGCTCGGCGGCTCCGGTTCGAGCGTGACCCGGAAAACGACCTGACCTTGTCCCAGCTCGCGGTCCTCGGCACCCTCAGCAGGCACGGGCCGATGACCATCGGCGAGCTGGCGGCTCACGAGAAGGTTCGTCCGCCCTCCATGACCAGGCTGGTCAGCTACCTCGGCGAGCGCGGACTCGTGTTACGCCGGCCACACCACACTGATGGCCGACTGGTCGTCGTGCACCTGGCTGATGCGGGTGCCCACATCTTGTCCGCCGATCGGCGCCGCCGCGACGCATGGATGAGCCGGCGACTTCGCGAGCTGACTCCGGCGGACCGCGACCTCCTGCGCCGCGCCGTCCCGATCATGGAGCGGCTGGCTCAGTCGTGAGATCCACCTTCCATGCGCTCACGATTCGCAACTACCGCCTCTACGCAGGTGGCAGTGTCATCTCCAACGTCGGCACGTGGTTGCAAAGGGTCGCTCAGGACTGGCTGGTCCTGCTGCTCAGCGGAACCAGCGGCACGGCGCTGGGCATAACGACCGGGCTGCAGTTCCTGCCGATCCTGTTGCTGACTCCGTACGCCGGTCTGCTCGCCGACCGCCTGCCGAAGCGGGCCATGATGATGATGACGCAGGCCACGATGGCGCTGTTCGCGCTCGTTCTTGGTCTCCTCGCGGTCAGTGGGGTCGCGCGCACCTGGCACGTGTACGTCCTGGCGTTCCTGTTCGGAATCGGCAACGCTTTCGACATTCCGGCCCGCCAGTCGTTCGTGGTGGAGATGGTCGGCAAGGACGACCTGGCGAACGCGGTGGGTCTCAACTCTGCATCCTTCAACGCAGCTCGCGTGGTGGGTCCCGCGGCCGCAGGCGGGTTGATCTCGCTGTTCGGCGGCGGGATCGTGGCCACCGGCTGGGTGATCCTGCTCAATGCGGCCAGCTACGCAGCGGTGATCTTCTCGCTGTGGCGGTTGCGCACCGACCTGCTGCACACGCCGGTGCGTGCGCCGCGGGAACCGCGGATGATCCGCGCCGGAGTGCGATACGTACGCAGCAGACCCGATCTGACGATGATCCTGGCCGTCATGTTCTTCGCCGGCACCTTCGGGATCAACTTCCCCGTGACGTTGGCGCTGATGGCGACACAGGTCTACCACAAGGGCGCGGGGCAGTTCGGCCTGCTGGGTTCGGTGATGGCTATCGGCTCGCTGGCCGGTGCACTTGTGGCGGCACATCGAGGGAATCCGCGGCACCGGCTTGTGGTCGTGGCGGCGCTGCTGTTCGCCGTCACGGAGATCGTGGCCGGCTTGATGCCGAGCTATCTGACGTTCGCGATGGTGCTGCCGGTGCTCGGTGTCACGGCGCTCACCATGATCACCGCGGCGAACGCGACCATGCAGCTGTCGGTGACGCCGGACATGCGCGGTCGGGTGTCCGCTCTGTTCATGATGATCTTCATGGGTGGTACGCCCCTTGGTGCACCCATCATGGGCTGGGTCGGTCAGAACTTCGGCGCCCGCTGGACCCTGATCGGCGGTGGTCTGGTCGTGCTGGCCGGAACGATCCTGGCTATCGCGATGTTCGCTCGGAGCAGTGGCATCGTGGTGCGTCCGAAGCTCGACCCCCGGCCGCATGTCCACGTCTACACGCGGGAGGAGTACTCGCACCTCCGCGACCTCGCCGCCTGACGGTCACGGCACCGAGCATGCGAGCGCCGCTAGCGTGAGCGGATGCATCCGAAATACCGTCGACTCGTCATCCCCTTGGCACTGGCGGTGTTGCTCGTGATCGTGGTGGTCGCCGCACTGGCCGGGTGACCGGCTTCCCAAGGCTGCGTGCGGGGGCCAGAAGTCCAACGTGCAAGGCTAGAACTGTGGCTCTCGACCTGACAGACGCACTGACGCGAGTGCGCACCGTGCTCCTGGACGACTCCCAGCTCGTCCGCGCCGTAGGGGCCGGCCGTCGACGTGGACACGACGTGGGTTGGCGCCGGGTCGAGATGCGATATGTCGACCTCAAGTCCGGGCGTCACCTCCAGGTCACGACGTACGACGATGCTCAGGCGCACACGCGCAACCACCTGCTCGGCACGCCCGCGGCCGGTGTTGTCGACCAGCTGCTCGCGATGCCGTTCGCCAACTGGCATGTCGACACCACCGAGTCGGTCATGCAGATGCGGGTGACCAAGAGGGGTGACGCTCTGCTGCACATCCAGCCCATTGGAGGCGAGCGGGAGCCAGGGCGCGCGCACGACAGGGCGAAGACGCGATTGGTGGATCCGCGCGAGCCCTGGCTGCACGCCATTGGAATCTCCGACCATCAAGGTCAGGTCAAACCCAGCCGGCAGGGGAAATACCGGCAGGTTGAGGAGTTCGTACGCCTCCTCGCCCCCGCCGTCGAAGATGCCCTCGAGTCGGGTCAGATGCGCCGACCGACCGCGAGCCAACCGTTGCGCGTGGTCGACCTGGGCTGTGGGAACGCCTACCTCACGTTCGCTGCCTATCGTCACCTGTCCAGATCCCTCGGGTTGCCGGTTGCCATGGTCGGGGTCGATCACAAGCAGCAGTCGCGGGACCGCAACGCGGCACTGGCCGAGGAGCTCGGCTGGGAGGATGGCGCCTCCTTCGAGGTCGCCCCCATCGGCACTGTCGAGCTGGCCGAAGCGCCCGACGTCGTGCTGGCACTGCACGCGTGCGACACGGCCACCGACGACGCGTTGGCCCGGGCAGTCCGTTGGGGCGCCTGCCTCGTTCTTGCCGCGCCCTGTTGTCATCACGATCTGCAGACCCAGCTCCGGCACTCACAGAGCCCAGGTCCATACGGCATGCTGACCAGACATGGCATCGTGCGGGAGCGGTTCGCAGACGTGTTGACAGATGCCCTGCGGGCGTCGCTGTTGAGGCTGTACGGCTACCGGGTCGAGGTCGTGCAGTTCGTCGGGACCGAGCACACTCCGCGCAACACGCTGATCAGGGCGATCCGCTCGAACGCCCCTCCCACCCAGCGGCTGCGGGAGGAGTACGTCGAGCTGACCGAGGCATGGCGGGTCACACCTGCCCTTGCGCGTGCCCTGCCGGACCTGACAGAACGGGCACTCGCTTCGTGACGGACGTGCGGCAGCCGAGATTTCTGCCCCTGGCGGCTGCAATGCTTGCCTCGATGTGCATTGGGCTGGTGGCCGCGAGCCCTGCGAAGGCCGCCGACAGGCACCAGCTGTTCCGCATCCATGACCCACGGATCACCGAGAGCAGCTCGCTGGTGGTCAGCGCGGTTCAGCCCGCCGTGGTCTACACCGCGAACGACTCGGGCGACGGTGCGTACATCTACTCCATCGACATGAGCACCGGCGACACCGTCGGAGTCGCCACCTTGGATGGGGTACGCCCCCACGATGTCGAAGCGATGGCCCCGGGGCCCCATGACACGCTGTACTTCGCGGACATCGGCGACAACGACGTGAAGCGTACGAACGTCACTGTCTACTGGTTCACGCAGCCTGGCCCGGGTGACACCACCATCACCGACTGGCACTCGGCGCGGCTAAAGTATCCCGGCGGTGCACGTGACGCCGAAACCATCCTCGTCGATCCCTCGAGCGGCGCCCTCTACGTGGTGTCCAAGCAGATCTTCGCCGGCACCATCTATCGGGCGCCTCGGCGGCTGTCCGAGGACCACGTGAACCACCTGCACGCTGTCGGCGCCGCCCCCAGCGTCGTCACCGATGGGGCATATCTGCCCGATGGCTTGGTCGTGCTCCGCACGTACGGACAGGCCGAGCTGTTCGACCCCCACGGCTGGCAGGCGTCGACAGCGACCAAGCTGCCGCCGCAGGAACAGGGCGAGTCCATCGCGGCGATCCCGGGATCCAGCCAGGTTCTCATCGGCACCGAAGGCCGCAACTCCGCCGTGCAGGAGGTGGCTCTCATGCGGTCTGGGCAAGGGATCGACGACCAGCCCACGCGGGTGCCGGTACGGACGAACACCCGGTCGCCGCGTCACCCCACCGGGTCGGCCGTCCCAACAGCGCACTCGACCGATGACCCAAACCGCGGGCTCCTAGGCAGATCTTTGCTCGTCGGTGCGGCGGTCGGGGTTGCGGTGCTCGGGTTGGGTGGGGCGATGCTGGTCGCAACCCGCCGGGGTAGCAGGCGCTGACGCCTGGCTCGGCCGCCGTCCTGCTGTGCAAGTCGACAGCCGTCAGACGATGGCGTCAGCCACGTAGTCGATGCAGGCGGTCAGCGCCTCGACATCATCGGGAGCCACGGCGGGGTACATCCCAACCCGGAGCTGGTTGCGGCCCAGCTTGCGGTAGGGCTCCACGTCGACTATCCCGTTGGCGCGCAGCGTCTGTGCGACCACTGAGGCGTCGATGGACTCGTCGAAGTTGATGGTGCCGACCACCAGGGAGCGGCTGGCCGGGTCGGTCACGTACGGGGTCGTGAACCCTGTCCGGTCCGCCCACCCGTAGAGCCGACTCGACGAGTCCGTCGTGCGGTCCACTGCGTACTTCAGCCCACCTCCGGCATTGAGCCAGTCGACCTGTTCGGCCAGCAGGAACAGGGTCGCCAGCGAGGGCGTGTTGTAGGTCTGGTTCTTGCGTGAGTTGTCGATAGCCGTCTCGAGGTCGAGGAAGGCCGGGATGTGCCGCCCGGACGCGGCGATCGCGGTGACCCGGTCGAGGGCGCGCGGTGACATGGTTGCGATCCACAGCCCGCCATCGGATGCGAAACACTTCTGTGGGGCGAAGTAGTAGACGTCGGTCTCGGCGATGTCGACCGGCAGGCCACCGGCTCCAGACGTGGCATCGATCAGGATCAGCGAGTCAGGGTCTGCCCCCTCGACCCGGTGTACCGGCGCCATCACCCCGGTCGAGGTCTCGTTGTGCGGCCAGGCGTACGTGTCGACCCCGTCCTCGGCTGCCGGGGCCGGACAGCTGCCCGGATCGGCGGCGATGACGCTGGGGGCGGACAGCCACGGGGCCTTGTCGACGGCCTTGACGAACTTTGAGGAGAACTCGCCGAAGGACAGGTGCTGACTCTTCTCCCGGATCAGGGCGTACGTCGTCACATCCCAGAAGGCGGTGGCACCCCCGTTGCCCATGATGACCTCGTACCCGTCGGGAATGCTGAAGAACTGCGAGAGCCCATCGCGTACGCGCCCGACAAGGTCCCTGATGGGCGCTCGACGGTGGGACGTACCCAGCAACGACGTGCCGGTCGCCGCCAGGGCGTCGAGCGACTGGGTGCGCACCTTGGACGGACCTGCGCCGAAGCGACCGTCGGCGGGCTTGAGGTCGACGGGGATTGTGATGGTCACGGGAGTCCCTATGTTCGAAGGATCGCCGGGGGCGGCGGCGACGGTGTCCAGCGGCCCCATTCTGACAGCCGGTCGGAAGGTCACCGGAGACATGTCGGTGTTGCCTGGTAGGGAACCACCATGACGGTACAGACGATGAGGTATGGCGCGATCCTGCCTGGCGGCACGGCTCCCGAGCAGCTGGAGCAGGCGATCTTAGCCGAGCAGGCCGGCTGGGACGGTGTGTTCGTCTGGGAGGCGGCTTACGGTGTCGATGCCTGGGTCTTGCTGGCGGCCATGGCCGCGCGCACGGCCCGAGTGCGGCTGGGCACACTGCTCACCCCGCTGCCGTGGCGGCGGCCGTGGAAGGTTGCAAGCCAGGTCGTCACGTTGGACCAGCTCTCCGGCGGTCGGGCTATTCTCACTGTCGGACTGGGTGCCTTGACCACCGACCTGCCGCTGACCGGAGAGGTCACCGAGTTGCGGGCACGGGCCGAACGACTCGACGAGGGGATCGACCTCATTCGCGGGCTGTGGGACGGGCAGACGAGCTATCACGGTCGGCACTACGACTACGAATGCGCCCGAGATGATCTCGTGCAGGTCGGCCGACCGGTGCAGCAGCGGATCCCGATCTGGGTGGTCGCGGCGTGGCCGAGGCCGAAGTCGATGAGGCGGGTGCTGCGTTGCGGCGGGGTGGTGCCGCAGTACCAGGTGGGCGATCGAGAAGGCGATCCCGATGACGCACGCGCCCTGCGGGCCTGGCTCTCCGACCGTGGGGCGAGCCCGGACCTCGACATGGTCGCCGAGGGGGAGACGCCGGCAGACGATCCGTCAGCCGCCGAGGAGCTGGTTGGTCCGTGGTCCGATGCGGGGTGCACCTGGTGGCTGGAGACACGCTGGGAGATGCCACACAACAGTCCCGACCGGATGCGCGAAGTGCAGCGGCGGTTGGCTGCCGGGCCGCCGGTCTGCCGGTCCGGCGACGATGATGCATTTGGGTAGCCCGAACGACCTTGATGCATCGTCTTCATGGTCTTGGGACCTCGGGCTCAGTCGTATGTCGGGGATGGTTCACGCCCAGTCGGGGTTCCAGCCTTCGATCTCCTCGGCCCGCCTGGCGGCAGGACCCACATAGACCGCCGAGGGCCGGATGAGCCGGCCGGTGCGCTTCTGCTCGAGGATGTGCGCGCTCCATCCGGCCGTTCGGGCGCAGGTGAACATGGACGTGAACATGTGCGCCGGAATCTCGGCGAAGTCGAGCACGATTGCCGCCCAGAACTCCACATTGGTCTCGAGGACCCGATCGGGACGGCGCGAGCGCAATTCCTCCAGCGCCGCCTTCTCCAAGGCGATCGCGACCTCATATCGTGGCGCGGCCAGTTGCTCGGCGGTGCGTCGCAGAACTCGAGCCCGCGGGTCCTGGGCTCGGTAGACGCGGTGACCGAATCCCATCAGGCGCTCGCCGCCGTCAAGGACCTCCTTGACGTACGCGGTCGCGTCGCCTCGCCGCTCGACATCCTCGATCATGCCGAGAACCCGGGAGGGCGCCCCCCCGTGCAGAGGTCCAGACATCGCCCCAACGGCTGCGGACAAGCTGGCTGCGACGTCCGCGCCGGTTGACGCCACCACCCGGGCCGTGAACGTAGACGCGTTCATGCCGTGTTCGGCCGCCGACGTCCAGTAGGCGTCGACCGCCTTCACGTGGCCCGGATCGGGTTCGCCGCGCCAGCGAGTCATGAAGCGCTCGGTGATAGTGGTGGCCCGGTCGACGTCACGCTCCGGGACCATCGGGAGTCCCAGCCCGCGAGCCGCTTGGGCGACGTACGACAGGACCATGACGGCAGTGCGGGCGAGGTCTGCGCGCGCCTGGGCGTCGTCGATGTCGTACAGCTGGCGCATGCCCCAGGCCGGGGCGATCATGGCGATGGCGCTTTGGACATCGACTCGGATGTCCCCGGAGTGCACCGGGATCGGGAAGGGCTCAGCCGGTGGCAGTCCGGGCTCATAAGTGCCATCGACCAGCAGCCCCCACACCTTCTCGAACGGGACTCGTCCGACCAGGTCCTCGATGTCGACGCCGCGATAGCGCAGGGCGGAGCCCTCCCGGTCGGGCTCTGCGATCTGGGTCTCGAAAGCCACCACACCCTCGAGACCCTCGTGCACCTCGGTCATGCGCGGACTCCCTCGTGCACCTCAGTCATGTGCGGATTCCCCTCGTGCACGTTTGTCATGCGCGGACTCCCTGTCGCCCCAGACCCCCTCGCGTCGCTGGCGGCATTGTTTCATGCTCGCGATCCGACACTTGTTCTCCGCCATCCGACAGTTAATCGCCACGATCCGACACTTGTTCCCGCACTCTGTGAGTCCGATCCAACCGTGAGTCGTCGATCCGATCCCCCTCGCCGGCGCGATCGCCCGCAGCTGGCGCGAGCATGGCGGTGCCGGGTCCGGTGCGGCTGCCGACCCGAGATGTGACAGTAAGGTAGTCGTTCGTTCGGGGACTGCTGGGCTGTCATATCCCGATGGACCGGCTCAAGACCCCATCGCGGCGCGTCGTAAGTGTCGGATGGACGTGAATAAGTGTCGGATGGCGGAGAATAAGTGTCGGATCGCGGCAGGGAGCTGGCGGCGCTGCGGGAGGCGTACGCCAGGGTCGGGCTCAATGAGGTGGACCTGCCGAGTGACCCACTCATCCTCTTCGAGCAGTGGCTGGCCGACGCCATCGCATCAGGGATGCACGAGCCGACCGCGATGGCGGTCTCGACAGTCGGCCCGACCGGGGCACCCTCGTGCCGCCTGGTTCTGCTCAAAGCCGCTGACGAGCGGGGTCTGGTGTTCTTCACCAACTACAGGTCACGCAAGGCGTGCGAGCTGGAAGCCGAGCCTCGATGCGCGGCGGTGTTCCCATGGCACAACGTGCTCCGGCAGGTACGGGTGGAGGGCAGGGCGGAGCGGGTTTCATCCGGGGAGTCAGACTTGTACTTCGCGACTCGCCCCCGGGGTTCACAGCTCGCGGCCTGGGCGTCTCCTCAGTCGGAGGAAGTGCCGGACAGGGAATACCTGGACGGTGAGTCCGAAAAGGCCGTGCTTCGGTGGCCAGAGCCAGCGAGCATTCCTCGGCCTGAGCACTGGGGAGGGATTCGAATCGTCCCATCAACAGTCGAGTTCTGGCAGGGACGGCCCGACAGGATGCACGATCGGATTCACTTCTCTCGAGTCGGAAAATCCTGGAGGAGTCGCCGACTGGCCCCCTAGTGCGGCGTGGGATGAACGGTGGCCCTGGCGCCTGCCGCGTCCACAATGCAGATCAACGGCAAGGGCTCCCGAGGCGAGCCCGGCCCGACGTGGACGACCCGCGGGCTCTTCCTGGGTCTTCCGTCGCCGTTCGGCGAGGAACGGACCCAGGGCCGGGTGGACTTCGAACCGGCGCCCGCGGGTCGGGTAGCTACCGTGGATTGCTGGGAATGTTGCTGGCTCCCTCAGCGGGCAGCCACCTCACAAGTCCGTTGAGAACTCATCCTGCGGACCACCTCCTTCCCTGTGTATCCAAGACGGTACGACGCAGTATCTCGGCGCACAACTGTTTTGGCGCAGGTCGCCGACCTTCGGTCGGCCGCCGCGGCCACCACACGCTGTACCATGGTCGGTACGTCCTGGCCAGCGCTGGGAGGACAGAGTTGAACATTGGTCATAAGACCACTCTGACTGCATCACTCTGCGTTCTGGTGGGGCTGGTTGTAGTGACGCCTCTCTTTCTCAACGAGACGAAATCCCGATCTGAAACCCAGTCCATTGACCACGGTGCCGACATGCGTGCGCTCGTGCAGCCCATCTCCATGTGTGGGGGGCCCGCGACGGAATGGACCATCCCGCAGGCGGCCGCAGCCGAGCCGTACCGGGTGCTGGTGCCTCACGATGGCCTTGCTGAACTATCTTCGATGACGCACATCTGGAAATGCAGCGGGACCGGGATCGTCGAGCAGTTCTCGTCGGGGATCAACGTCATCCAAGCAGTAAACGACAGCCCGAATCCCGCCGCCTCGTGGGCGGCGCTTGCCGCTGCGGACCCCACGACAACATCCGTGGGCACCGTTCGGGGACAGCCCGCGGCCCTAATCGATCCCGGCAATGGGGCCAACGGGTCGGTCACAGTGGTTGACGCTGGCGTATGGATGGTGGTCGAGGGCAACGGCAAGATACCGATCACAACCCTCCAACGAGTGACGAATTCACTGCAGCCCACGTCCTCGTAGCGAGGCGCCGCCATGTTGTGTGAGCGGTTGTTGACTCCTGGCAACACGCTTGGATTCGCCGTGATGTTTGCCCCGGTCTTGAGTGGGTGCGGTGGCGGCGCGGAGACACCGGGCGAAGGAGCAGCCCTTGTTGCACAAGGGCCACAGAACGGTGGCTTCATCACCGTCCCCGGTCGCACAGTCGGTCAAAGTCAGAACATTGGTTTGGGTTCCCGCGGATGAAGAACGGCTCCGACTCGGCGATAACCGTGACTCGGTTCAAGTTGACTCAGCTTCCGGAGGGAGTCGTCGTTGTGGGGTACCCCGTATTCTCCGTGCGAGAGACCCAGGGCTACGAGTACGCCTGGAGGCCTGATTCTGGGCCGGTCCCGGACCTGCGGAAGATATCGAACTTGGCCGGGGACACCCAGCGTCCTGAAGCCAGGACAGTTGAGCCCGTTCTACGCCATGGCACACGTGAAGATCGTCGGTCCAGTCCGGGGTCATCTGAACGGATGTCAGTTCACATATCGGACGACGAAAACCCAAACGCTCGCCTGCAAGGCGGGCATTCGACAACCCACCACGGACAGTCTGGAGCAACACGGCTATCGGTGTATCCATGACCGTGCGCCGCCAGACGCTTGAGATCAGTGCGTCATGAACCAGGCTGCAGTGTCGGGATCGATCATCCCGCCGTCGAGTGCCGACAGGTCACCCGAGCTGATCAGCAGCTCACCCAACTGCGGCAGCCTGGCGCGACGACTC
>JBDUDR010000096.1:0-11087 GCA_040002845.1 Nocardioidaceae bacterium | reverse complement strand
GGTCGACTACCCACTGACCTGGTTCATCGGCTCCCGATTCTCCGACGCGTCGCCGACGACTCTGGTCAATCTGATCTACCTGGTCGCCATGACGAAGATCATCATCTCGTTCACCTGGATGATCGTGCTGGCCCTCAACACCACGATGGGGGTGGCATGGCACCGGTTCACTGCGTGGCCGAACATCTGGTTCAAGCGCCGGTCCGACGGGGGTCCGGCTCTCGGGGGGCTGCTGCCGATGATGGCCGGCGGCCAGCCGATCGACTTCGCGAACATCGACGACCTCGACGAGGACACGGCATTCGGGGTCGGCAAGGTGGAGGACTTCACCTGGAAGGGGCTGCTGGACTTCACCACATGCACCGAGTGTGGTCGCTGCCAGAGCCAGTGCCCGGCCTGGAACACCGAGAAGCCGCTGTCCCCGAAGCTGCTGGTGATGGACCTGCGGGAGCACGCGTACGCGAAGGCGCCGTACCTCCTGGCGCCTGATCCGGACAGCGTGCCGGACGCTGTGACGGCGGAGGCGCAGCGGCCGCTGGTCGGCGACGCCGACGCGCGCGGCGTGATCGATCCGGACGTGTTGTGGTCATGCACGTCGTGTGGGGCCTGTGTGCAGCAGTGCCCGGTCGACATCGAGCACGTCGACCACATCGTCGACATGCGCCGCTATCAGGTGCTGGTGGAGTCGAGCTTTCCGCCGGAGTTGAACCAGCTCTTCCGGGGTCTGGAGAACAAGGGAAACCCATGGAACATGGCGCCCAACGCCCGGCTGGACTGGGCCAAGGGGCTGCCGTTCAAGGTGCCGCTGGTGGGGGTTGATGTCGAGAGCCTGGCCGATGTGGAGTGGCTGTTCTGGGTCGGTTGCGCGGGGGCGTACGAGGACCGTGCGAAGAAGACCACGCGTGCCGTCGCTGAGCTGCTGCATCTCGCCGGAGTCTCGTACGCCGTGCTCGGTGACGGCGAGACGTGCACGGGCGACCCCGCTCGCCGGTCCGGCAACGAGTTCGTGTTCCAGCAGCTGGCGATGCAGAACGCCGAGGTGTTGAACGAGGCGGGCGCCACGAAGGTGGTGGCAACCTGCGCGCATTGCTTCAACACCTTGAAGAACGAGTACGCGCAGTTCGGGGTGAAGCTCGAGGTCGTGCACCACACGCAGCTGCTCAACAGGCTGGTACGCGAGGGGCGCTTGACGCCTGTGGCGGGAGCCGACGGGTCGGTCGCGGGACGCACGATCACCTACCACGACCCGTGTTTCCTGGGGCGGCACAATCAGGTGTATGCACCACCGCGCGAGCTGCTGGATGTCCTCCCCGGTGCTTCGGTGAAGGAGATGCGGCGCAACTCCGAGCGTTCGTTCTGTTGCGGTGCGGGTGGGGCCCGGATGTGGATGGAGGAGAGCATCGGGTCGCGGATCAACCTCAACCGCACCACCGAGGCCGTCGAGACCGGTGCCGACCAGATAGCCGTCGCGTGCCCGTTCTGTCGCGTGATGTTGTCCGACGGGCTCACGGCGCAGCAGGCCGACGGATCGGCCCGCGAAGAGGTCGAGGTTCTCGACGTAGCCGAGATGCTGTTGGCTTCCGTACGCCGCGGCGATGACCGGAAATCCTCCGTTGACCAGCTTGCTGATGGCACGGATATTCCGCCGCCCGCTGTGTGATTGCACGGCGCCACCGCAAACTACGTCGTGGCTGCGGCTTCGGCCGGCGGCAGCATCTCCGCACGCACGCCGAGGAGCCTCACCGCCCGGGTCGCGTCGAATCGACCGACCAGCTCGACGGCGGCCCGTTCGATGAGCGCCGGGTCGCTGGTAGCTGACTCCAGGGTTGTGCTGCGGGTATGTGTTTCGAACGGTGCGTACCGGACCTTGACCGCGGCCCTGATCGCCGGACGGGCCTCTCTCTTGATGTCCTCGGCAACTTGCCGAGCGAGCCGACGTACCTCGTCTTCGACAGCCGACCAGTCGGTCAGGTTCTGCTGGAACGTGGTCTCGCGACTGCGCGACCTCGCGACATAGGGTTCCGCCTCGACCGGGGACGTGTCGACGCCGCGGGCGAGTCGCCGGTACCACGGCCCCATGGTCGGCCCGAGCTCGTCCGCGAGCCACCGCGCCTTGGCCTCGGACAGCTGGCGCACCGTGGTGATCCCGATCCCGGCGAGACGCCGTGACGTCTTTCGACCTATCCCCCACAATGCATCAGGTGGCCGATCGGCCATCACGGCGTACCAGTTGTCCTCGGTCAGCCGGAACATCCCTCGTGGCTTGCCGAACTCGGTGGCGATCTTCGCGCGGAGCTTGTTGTCACCGATCCCCACGGAGCAGTGCAGCTGCGTTGCTTCGAACACGGCTCGCTGGACGTCGGTGGCAAACGCCTCGGGATCGTCGGCCTCCAACCCCATGAACGCTTCGTCCCAGCCGAGCACCTGGACGACCGCGTTGAATGATCGCAGTGTCTCCATCACCTGCCGCGAGACCGCTTCGTAGGCCGGCGCATCGACCGGCAGGAACACCGCCTCCGGGCACCTGCGGGCGGCGACCCGTAACGGAACACCAGACCCGACGCCGAACTTGCGGGCTTCGTACGACGCGGTCGACACGACCCCGCGCTCGGACGGGTCGCCCCGGCCGCCGATCACGACCGGTTTGCCCGCCAGCTCCGGGTGTCGCAACACCTCGACGGCAGCTATGAACTGGTCGAGATCGACGTGCAACACCCAGGAGGTGGCCATGGCCTCGATCAGCTGCGAGCGGGAAGCTGCTGGACGGCCCAGCGGTTGCCGTCTGGATCGCTGATCGAGCAAGCGGACCCTGGCGGCGTCAGCTGCACGAAGCGCAGGTCGTCGTTGACCTTGTGGTCGTGGTCGAGGGTGAAACCAGCCTTCTCATAGAAGGTGATCGCGCGGTCGACGGCTGAGACGGGAATCGACACCAGTTGAAGCTCAAAGTCCATTGCCATCGTGGGTTTGCCTTTCATGAGGGGGCGCACGGTGAGCGACGCGGCGCGGTCGTCGTCTATAGAGACGCTAGCGGCACGCGCCGACAATCGTCCGCGTCGACCCCCGGGGGCAAGGCCGCCGTAGAACTGGGGTCGGTGACCTTGCCTTCCGATGCCGACGAGAGCAGGCTGTCATCTGCCGGTTGCAACGGTCTGGGTCGTGAACCAATGGAGGTGCGCCATGACTGGCGCGATGAGCCGCTTCGAGACCCAAAGGGCGCCGTGCGGTGGTCTGCACGACGGGGAGCGCTCGTTCACCGAAGACCTCCAGGGCCTAGCCACCGAGGAGCTGCGCTACTCGTGTGGCTGTCGCAACGAGCGGGAGGAGTTCCACGACGGCAGCGTCCACCACAAGGTCGTCCGCCACGACGGCAAGGTCTTGGTGGACGAAGAGTTCCGCGGCGAGTGAACGGCGATGGCTGCGGTTCATGACGTCTTGCTGGTCGGTGGCGGTGGTGCCGGCCTGCGTGCAGCCATCGCCATCGCGGAGGGCAATCCGCGGCTGAACGTCGCTGTGGTGTCGAAGGTCTACCCCATGCGCAGCCACACGGTCTCGGCCGAGGGGGGCGCCGCGGGCGCGATCGCCGAGGACGACAGCCTTGACGAGCACGCCAACGACACGATCTCAGGCAGTGACTGGCTGTGCGATCAGGACGCCGTCGAGGCTTTCGTCGAGGAGGCGCCGCGCGAACTGCTCCAGCTTGAGCATTGGGGTTGCCCCTGGAGCCGCCGGCCCGACGGGCGCATCGCGGTGCGGGCCTTTGGCGGCATGAAGAAGAGGCGCACCTGGTTCGCCGCCGACAAGACCGGTTTTCACATGCTTCACACGCTCTTCCAGACGATGCTCAAGTACGCCGACATCGTGCGGTACGACGAGTGGTTCGTCACCAGGCTGCTCGTCGATGACGGAGTTGTGCACGGCGTCGTAGCCCTCGAGCTGGCCACCGGCAGAGTGGAGGCCATTACCGCAAAGGCGGTGGTGTTGTGCACCGGCGGGTGCGGCCGGGTGTTCCCGTTCACCACCAACGCGAACATCAACACCGGCGACGGAATGGCCCTCGCCTACCGAGCCGGAGCACCCCTTAAGGACATGGAGTTCGTCCAATACCACCCGACCGGGTTGCCTTTCACCGGCATCCTCATTACGGAGGCGGCCCGCTCTGAGGGCGGCTGGCTGCTCAACAAGGACGGCTACCGATACCTGCAGGATTACAACCTGGGCACCCCCAGCCCGACCCCGGTCCTTCGCAGCATGGAGCTCGGCCCTCGCGACCGGCTCTCACAGGCGTTCGTGCACGAGGCCGAGAAGGGCCGGGTCACGCAGACGCCGTACGGCGATGTCGTTTACCTCGACCTGCGGCACCTGGGGGCGAGCCTGATCGACGAGAAGCTGCCGTTTGTGCGGGAGCTGTGCGTCAAGTACGAGAACCTCGACCCGGTCACGGAGCTGATCCCGGTCCGGCCGGTCGTGCACTACATGATGGGCGGAGTCCACACCGACATCAACGGCGCCACCCCGATCCAGGGCCTCTTCGCGGCCGGCGAGACCGCGTGCGTGAGCATCAACGGATCAAACCGGCTGGGGTCGAACTCGCTTCCCGAGTGCCTGGTCTTCGGCGCTAGGGCCGGACGGGCCGCCGCCGACTACGCGGCTGGTGCCGCCGACGCGCCGCCCGCCGTACAGGCCCAGGCTGCAGACGAGGCGCGGCGGCTGGAGCGGGATCTGCTGAACAAGACCGATGGGCGGGAGCAGATCTCGACCATCCGGACAGAGATGCAGCAGACCATGGAGGACAGCGCCGGGATCTTCCGTTCCGGCGACGCGCTGACGAAGGGCGTGGACGCGCTGCACGAGCTCCAGCAGCGGTACGCCGACATCGCACTCACGGACCACAGCCAGACGTTCAACACCGAGCTGGTCGCGGCACTCGAGTTGGCCAACATGCTTGACGTGGCAGAGTGCATCGAGCAGTCCGGCCTGTGGCGTGAGGAGTCGCGCGGCGCCCACCAACGTACCGACTTCACTGCACGCGATGACGAGCACTTCCTGGCCCACTCGATGACCTACCGCAACCCCGATGGGTCGGCGCGGCTCGAAGACCTGCCGGTCACGATCACCCGCTGGCCACCCGGAGAGCGGGTCTACGGAAGGTAGCCCAGATGGCGGACGAGATCAGGTTGCAGGTGGCGCGCTACCGGCCTGAGCAGGAGGCAGAGCCGACAGTGCAGGAGTACGTCGTTCCCCTGCGCAAGGAGCTCTCGGTCCTCGATGGGCTCAACTACGTGAAGGACCGCTTGGACGGGAGTCTGTCCTTCCGGTGGTCGTGCCGGATGGGCATCTGCGGCAGTTGCGGGATGACCGTCAACGGCGAGCCCAAGCTCACGTGCGGCACTTTCCTGACCGACTACGCGCCCGGTCCAGTGCGTGTGGAGCCGATGCGCAACTTCCCTGTCGTCCGCGACCTGGTGGTCGACATCGGCGACTTCATGCAGAAGCTGCCGAAGGTGAGCCCCTGGATCATCCGGGACGAGGAGAAGTCCCTGGACGAAGGAGAGTACCTGCAGACGCCCGAGGAGCTGGACGAGTACAAGCAGTTCAGCATGTGCATCAACTGCATGCTCTGCTACGCGGCCTGCCCGGTGTACGGCCTTGACCCAGAGTTCATGGGGCCGGCAGCGATCGCGTTGGCCGAGCGGTACGACCTCGACTCCCGTGACCAGGGAGCCCGCGAGCGTCTTGACGTACTCATCGAGCGCGAAGGCGTCTGGGGTTGCACCTTCGTCGGCGAATGCACGACGGTGTGCCCGAAGCATGTGGACCCAGCCGGCGCCATCCAGCGCTACAAGCTTAGGGCCGCCAAGGAGTCCGTGAAGGCCTTCGTGCTCCCGCGGGGCGCGCGATGACAGAGTCCGATCTGCAGCGTCGCCCCTACCACCGGCCGATCTCGACCTGGTGGTGGCTCGAGAAACGGTCCTACTTCGTCTTCATGATGCGGGAACTGAGCAGCATCTTCGTTGCGTGGTCGGTGGTGTTCCTCCTCCTGCTGTTGTACGCCGTTGGCCGCGGTGATGACGAGTACCAAGACTTCCTCGACTGGGCGTCGTCGCCGTGGCTCGTGGTCGTCAATGTAGTTTCGTTGCTGTTCCTCGTCCTGCACACGGTCACGTGGTTCGACCTGACCCCGAAGGCGATGGCGGTGCGACTCCGCGGCAAGCGGCTTCCCGCGTCGCTGGTCCTCGCGTCGCAGTACGCCGGGTGGATCGTGGTGTCGGCGTTCGTGGTCTGGCTGGTGACCCGATGACTAAGCGACGGGTTGAGCCACTCCTGTGGCTGCTGTTCAGTGGTGGCGGGGTCATGGCGGCGGTGTTCCTACCGGTCCTCTTGTTCCTGTTCGGCCTCGCCTTCCCGCTTGGGTGGATCACCCCACCGGGCCACGGCCACCTGCTGGCAGTCGCCGGCCACCCGCTCACGCTCCTCTTCCTGCTCGTCGTCCTCCCGATGTCGCTGATCCACTCGGGTCACCGATTCCGCTTCACGGTGCAGCACGGCCTTCAGCTGGGGCGAGCAAAGAGACTCGTCGCGGCGCTCTGCTACGGCGGTGCGGCGCTCGGTGCCGTCGCTTCCGTCTACGTCTTGTGGACCGTCGCATCGGTGTGACCCCGAGCCGATGAGTGACTTCGACTTCGACGCGGTGTTCGATGAGGACTATCTCCACTTCTACGAGCCGCACCTGAGCGATCGGAGCGACGCCGAGGCTGCCGAGATCATCGAGACACTGGGGCTCACGGCTGGGGACCGGGTGCTCGACGCGCCATGCGGTCACGGCCGCATCGCCAATCGGTTGGCCGTCCAGGGGATGAAAGTGACCGGCGTCGACATCACCCCGCATTTTCTGGACAAGGCCCGGGAGGCCGGGACGGATGTCGACTACCGGCTCGGGGACCTGCGAGAGCTCCCGGTCGAGGGCCCGTTCGACGCAGCCCTCTCGTGGTTCACCTCGTTCGGCTACTTTGACGACGAAGACAACCAGAAGGTGCTGGCTGAGTACCGTCGGGTGCTCCGGCCAGGTGGGAAGCTGCTGCTCGAGTCTCTCCACCATGACGGACTGGTCCGGGGCATGGCAGCGCCCGGATTCGCTCGAGTAGAGGAGGTCGGGGACGACGTCTCGATCGACAACAACACCTTCGACCCCTTGACCGGTCGAATCGAGAGTGACCGGACGCTGGTGCGCGACGGAGTCACCAAACGCTTCCACTTCTTCGTCCGGCTTCCGACCGTTCCCGAGTGGCGCAGTTGGCTCGCCGGCGCCGGGTTCACCGATGTCACCTTCGCCGGTCGCTCGGGTGAGCCGCTCACCGTCGACAGCTTCCGCATTGTCGTGGTAGCGACCGCGTGAGCGCGACACGACGCTAGCGTCCGCGCGAGCACCGCAAAATGTGACAGTCCGGTAGTCGGCCGGGTCACGGGACAGCATTACCGTCACACTTTGCCGCATAGCCAGCCCGGCAACCCGGGGGCGCCTCGACCCCGAAGCTGGCGGACCCCAGATGCCGAGCGAATCCGCCCCTGACCGGCCCGTGACGCCGCTCGATGTCAACGCGTGTCAGATCTGGTGTTGACATGACGTCACAGTGGTGTCATAGTGATGCACATGGACATCACCCCGTACATCGAAGGTCTCCGCCGAGACCTCGCTGCGGCCGCGGACGCCGGCGGCCAAGAGGCACGGCAGTCGGCCGAGCGCCTCGCGCTCGCCCTCGACCCGGCGGTGCGGCTGGCCCTGTTCGACGCGCTCAGCCAAGCCGCTGCCGAGATCACCCAGGAGCTGCCCGCCGGCTCCGTCGAGGTGCGGCTCAAGGGCCGCGAGCCACAGTTCGTGGTGGACGTCCCACCGCCGGCCGAACCCGCGCCGACCATGGCCGAGGGCGCCGATGATGCCGACGACGAGGAGGAAGAAGAAGGCCCTCTCGCGAGGATCACCCTGCGCATCCCCGAGTCCCTCAAGCAGCGCGCTGAGGACGCGGCGAGCAAGCGTGGCCAGTCCCTCAACACCTGGCTGGTCGCCGCCGTTCGCGCCGCCACGCGGGAGCGCGCAATCAACGTTGACATCGACCTGAGCTCGCTTCCGTTCGGCGAGGGCTGGCCAGGAGGCGGCCCGCGTCGGGGCCGGCGCTCCGGACCCGGCGGCAAGCGCATCAGCGGCTGGGTCCGCTGACACCACCCACAGACCACCGCACCACCGCACCCGACGAGATGGGTACGGCCGCGCGTACAACCCAGGAAGGTTCACCATGAGCGACGCCCAGCAGCAGACGTTCAACACCCCCGGACCGGTACGTCTTCGCATGGAGTTCGGCGGCGGCAACATCCGGCTGTCAGCCGAGGAGACCACCGAAACCACCGTCGAGATGCGTGCACTTCGCAACAGCGAAGAGGCCGAGCAGCTCATCCGCGACTCGCGGATCGAGCAACGAGGCGACGAGGTGCGCGTCCTCGTGCCACCGAAGATCCGCGGCTTCTTCATGCGCAACCCCGACATCGAGGCGACCATCGTCGTCCCCACCGGGTCGGAGCTCGACATCCAGATGCGGTCGGCCGACCTCGACGCCCGCGGTACGTTCGGCGCCGCCAAGGTCGAGAGCGGCAGTGGCGACGTGCGGTTCGAGAACACCCAAGATGCCCGTCTACAGACCGGTTCGGGGGACGTACAGATCGAGACTGTCGAAGGCCAGCTCAAGTGCGAGAGCGGGTCGGGCGACGTCCGGGTGCGCCTGGTCAGCGGAAACGCAAACGTCTCGACCGGCTCGGGCGACATCATGATCGATCAGGTCACCGGCGACGCACAGGTCCGGTCAGGCTCCGGCGACTTGATGCTCCAGGAAGCCACTGGCGACGTCTCGGCCAGCAGCGCGTCGGGCGACCTCCACGTCGGTCGGGTCGGCGCGGGCCGGCTGAGCGCCAACACCGCGAGCGGCGACATCCACGTCGGAGTTGCGGCCGGTACGCCCACCTATCTCGAGGTCACCACGATCACGGGAGACGTGCACTCGTCGCTGGAAGGTACGGACACCCCGGCCGAAGGCGAGCAGACGCTGACACTTCGAGCCAACAGCGCCAGCGGTGACATCACGCTGGTGCATGCATGAACATCACCTGGTTCGGGGGCGCGCCACCGGGTCACGACCCGTTGGCCGATCCCGACCCAGCCACCCAACCCAATGCAGTAGAGAACCCGCCACAGGAGGCAAACCATGGACACCATGACTGAAATGGTCGCTCGGCAGATCATCCAGGACCGTTTGCGCGAGGCGCAGACCCGCACGTTCCCCGGCCAACCGAGGCTATGGGGCAGCACCAGGCACAACCTGGCGAACCGCATGCGCGCCCTCGCCAACCGTGTCGACAGCTGACCCGAGCGAGCGACTGGGTCCCGGTGACCCAGTCCGACTGACCCGGTCTTGCCGCTGGTAGATCCCAGCCGGTGAGGCCGGGTCAGATCTTTGTGCGGTGGAAGTTCGCGTACGACCGGGACTGGGTCGGGCCCCGTTGACCCTGGTAGCGCGAGCCGGTGCCGGCGGACCCATACGGGTGCTCCGCCGGGGACGAGAGTCGGAAGAAACAGAACTGGCCGATCTTCATCCCGGGCCACAACTTGATCGGCAGCGTAGCGACGTTGGACAGCTCGAGAGTCACGTGACCCGAGAACCCGGGATCGATGAACCCGGCCGTCGAGTGGGTCAGCAGGCCCAGCCGCCCCAGAGATGACTTGCCCTCGAGCCGGGCCGCGATGTCGTCCGGCAGGGTCACCATCTCGTACGTCGAACCGAGGACGAACTCGCCAGGGTGAAGGATGAACGGTTCCTCGCCGGTTGGCTCAACCGCGCGGGTGAGGTCCGGTTGGTCCACGGCCGGGTCGATGTGGGGATAGCGGTGGTTTTCGAAGACCCGGAAGTACCTGTCGAGCCGGATGTCGACGCTCGACGGCTGGATCATCGCCTCGTCGTACGGCTCCAGCGTGATCCGTCCCTTGTCGACCTCAACCCGGATGTCCCGGTCGCTCAGCAGCACGGTCGCAACCTACCAACGGCACGCCGAGCCTGCGTCAACCGGCGGAGATCAGCACCACCCCGGTCAGTGCGACCACGACTCCTAGCGCCTGGATCAGCCGCAGCCGCTCCGCCAGGACCAGCCGCGCGAGCAGCACCGTGACCACGGGGTACAGCGCGCCGAGAACGCTCACAATGCTCACCAGGCCGCGGGTGCTCGCCAGCCCGAACATGAAGTTCGCCCCGAGGTCACCCAATCCCACGACCGCCAGGAGCGGCAGGTCCGCGACCCGCAGTCCGGCGGTGGTCCGGAAGATCGCCGCCGCGCCGAGCAAGGCGCCGCAGGACGCCAGCCGCATGCCTACCAACGTCATCAACGGTGACGAGTCGCTCCCCCGGTCGAGGCCGACAAAGACAAGGCCGAACATGGCTCCCGCCACGACTGCCAGCAGCACCGGGCGTCCGCCGGTGTCCCCGGACAGCTCCGGCCCGCTCGCCGCCACCACACCGACCAAGGCGAGCGCGATCCCAGCGAGCTGCCTGCCGGACGGGGACTCGCCCGAGGCGAAGCCAACGACGACGGGGACAACCGCACCCATCGACGCGATCGGGGAGACCACCCCCATGGTGCCGGTCGCGAGGGCGGTATAGAAGCAGATCAGGCCGATGCAGCCAGTCGTACCGGCGAACAAGCCCCACGGCAGCCAACCGATATCGGCTCCCCATGTACCGGCCGCGGTGGCGGCAATCAGCACGGCAACGAGCCCGATCAGCTGCGATCCGGCGAGCACCGCCCACGCCGACCGCGTACGGCTCGCCATGCCGGCAAGGAAGTCCGCTGAACCCCAGGTCACGCTCGACAACAGAGCGAGAACGGCGGCCACCGGGGGAGCCTAGCCGCCCGCAGAAGACAGCCCTCCGACCGTAGTATGGTGACGCTCGTTTGCAGCTGGCGTTCATCCGCGGGTGTAGTTCAATGGCAGAACATCAGCTTCCCAAGCTGACAGTGGGGGTTCGATTCCCCTCACCCGCTCCACAAAGAAG
>JBDUDR010000095.1:0-11117 GCA_040002845.1 Nocardioidaceae bacterium | reverse complement strand
CGTGGTACGCCTGGTTGGCGTTGCGCAGACGGGTCAGCATGTCTGCGATCGGGTCTGTCATGGTCATGGGCCTAGGGCCTCTTTCTGGCCGTGGTTTCGCTGCGCCTCGTGGCGGAGGCGGCGACCTGCGGCGATCGAAGGATTTGGGTTACCAACTGCTCTTCGTCACTCCCGGCAGTTCACCTCGGTGTGCCATCTCCCGAAGGCAGATGCGGCAGAGGCCGAACTTGCGGTAGACCGCCTTGGGTCGCCCGCAGCGCTGGCATCGGGTGTAGCCGCGCACCTTGTACTTGGGTTTGCGCGCTGCTTTGACGATCAGTGCCGTCTTGGCCATAGGTCAGGACTCCTTGAAGGGAAAGCCGAGGTGCTTGAGGAGCGAGCGGCCCTCCTCGTTGTTGGTTGCGGTGGTGACGACGGTGATGTCCATGCCTCGTTGGCGATCTACCTTGTCCTGGTCGATCTCGTGGAACATGACCTGCTCCGTCAGTCCGAAGGTGTAGTTGCCGCGTCCGTCGAACTGCTGGGGGGACAACCCCCGGAAGTCACGGATGCGGGGCAGGGCAAGGGTCACGAGACGGTCCAGGAACTCCCACATCCGGTCACCGCGCAGCGTCACATGAGCACCGATAGGCATGCCCTCACGCAGCTTGAACTGTGCGATGGACTTGCGGGCCTTGGTCACCGAGGGCCTCTGGGCCGTGATGATCGCCAGGTCACGGACCGCGCCTTCGATGAGCTTGGAGTCACGCGCGGCCTCACCGACGCCCATGTTGACCACGATCTTGGTCAGCGCAGGCACCTGCATGATGTTGGTGTAGCCGAACTCCTCGCGGAGCGCCGGCACGATCTCAGCGAGGTAGCGGGTCTTGAGGCGGGGAGCGTCGAGCTCAGTCGTGGTGCTGGTCATCAGATCTCCTTGCCGGTGCGCCTGGCGATCCGGATGCTGCGTTGAGCGGTGTACGTCGAGCCGTCGGGCCGGCGCTTGGTCACCTCGTCACGACGGAACCCGATCCGAGTCGGGACCTTCTTGCCGTCGTCCTCGACCAGCAGCATCACGTTTGACAGGTGGATCGGAGCCTCCTGGGTCACGATCCCCCCGGTCGTACCCGATCGGCCGCCGCTCTGGACCACCTTGGTGTGACGCTTGACCCGGTTGACTCCCTCGACGATCACTCGTCGCCGGTCGGAGAGCACCGCGATGACCTTGCCTTCGGCGCCCTTGTCCTGGCCGGCGACCACGCGCACCTGGTCGCCCTTCTTGATGTTCATGCTGCCTGCCATCACAGCACCTCCGGAGCAAGCGAGATGATCTTCATGAAGCGCTTCTCGCGGAGCTCGCGGCCTACCGGGCCGAAGATTCGGGTGCCGCGCGGCTCGCCGTCGGCCCGCAAGATCACGGCGGCGTTCTCGTCGAACCTGATGTAGGAGCCGTCCTGGCGCCGACGCTCCTTCAAGGTGCGTACGATGACCGCCCTGACGACCTCGCCTTTCTTGATGTTGCCACCGGGAATGGCGTCCTTCACCGTGGCGACGATCACATCGCCGATGCCGGCGTAGCGTCGACCCGAGCCACCGAGGACACGGATGCACAAGATCTCCTTGGCGCCCGTGTTGTCGGCGACCTTGAGCCGCGACTCCTGCTGGATCATCGAATCTCCTACTTGGCCTTCTCGAGAACCTCGACCACGCGCCAGCGCTTGGTTGCCGACAGCGGCCGGGTCTCCATGATCAGCACCCGGTCGCCGATGCCGCACTGGTTCTGCTCGTCATGCGCCTTCAGCTTGCTGGTGCGCCGCAGGACCTTGCCGTAAAGCGCGTGCTTGACGCGGTCCTCGACCATCACAACGATTGTCTTGTCCATCTTGTCGCTGGACACGGTGCCCTCACGGGTCTTACGTTGCCCGCGTGGGGACTGACTCACTGTGGTTTCCTCACTCATGTTGACGTGTCCTCGGTGTCTGCCGGCTGCGCGTCTACTGGTTCAGCCGCGACAGGCTCCGCGTCGACCGGCTCGGTGATCCCCAGCTCCCTTTCTCGCAGGATCGTGTAGATCCGGGCGATGTCGCGACGTACGGAACGGAGCCGGCCATGACTCTCCAGCTGGCCGGTGGCCGCCTGGAACCGCAGGTTGAAGAGCTCCTCCTTGGCCGCGCGGAGCTGCTCCTCGAGGTCGTCATCGGTCAGGGTGCGCATCTCGTGCGCCGCGGTGGCCGGGCTCATCAGAACTCACCTGCCTCACGGGTGACGAACTTGCACTTCATCGGGAGCTTGTGCATCGCGCGGCGCAGCGCCTCGCGAGCCAGCGGCTCCGGGACGCCGGACAGTTCGAACATGACGCGCCCTGGCTTGACGTTGGCGATCCACCATTCCGGTGAACCCTTGCCGGAACCCATCCGGGTCTCGGCCGGTTTCTTGGTGAGCGGGCGGTCTGGGTAGATGTTGATCCACACCTTGCCGCCACGTTTGATGTGGCGGGTCATCGCGATTCGGGCGGCTTCGATCTGCCGGTTGGTCACATAGTGAGCCTCAACCGCTTGGATGCCGAAGTCGCCGAAGGCAAGGGTCGTGCCCCCCTTCGCCGCACCGGTCCGCTTGGGATGGTGTTGCTTGCGGTGTTTGACCCTGCGTGGGATAAGCATCGCTCAGCCCTCCGGCTCGGTCGGCACGGCAGCAGACGGTACGGCCGCGGAGGCGGCAGACGGTACGGCCGCGGAGGCGGCAGACGGTACGGCCGCGGAGGCGGCAGAGGGTACGGTCGCGGCCGTTGTTGCGGCTTCCGCTACCGGTGTACGAGAGCGCTCGGTGGGCTCGGGCCGGTCGGTGCGCTCAGGCCGGTCAGCGCGCTCGGATCGGTCGCCCCGTTCGGGCCGGTCAGTGCGACGGCGCGATGTCGGTCGGCCACGACCCGGGGCGGCCGCTCTCGCGGCGGCCTGGGCCTCTCGCTCGGCGCGGGTGCCCGGCACCTCACCCTTGTAGATCCAGACCTTCACCCCGATGCGACCGAAGGTCGTGCGGGCCTCGTAGAAGCCGTAGTCGATGTCCGCGCGCAGCGTGTGCAGTGGCACCCGGCCCTCGCGGTAGAACTCGGACCTGGACATCTCGGCGCCGCCGAGGCGACCGGAACACTGGATGCGGATGCCCTTGGCTCCACCGCGCATCGCGGTCTGCATCGCCTTGCGCATGGCGCGCCGGAACGACACGCGGCTCGACAGCTGTTCGGCAACGCCCTGGGCGACCAACTGGGCGTCGATCTCGGGGTTCTTGACCTCGAGGATGTTGAGCTGGACCTGCTTGGCGGTCAGCTTCTCGAGACTGCCGCGCAACCGGTCTGCCTCCGCGCCGCGTCGTCCGATCACGATGCCGGGACGTGCCGTGTGGATGTCGACTCGGACTCGGTCGCGGGTGCGTTCGATCTCCACCTTGGAGATGCCGGCCCGCTCCATGCCCTTGGTGAGAAGTCGGCGGATCGCGACATCCTCACCGACGTACGACTTGTACAGCTTGTCGGCGTACCACCGGCTCTTGTGGTCTGTGGAGATGCCGAGACGGAACCCGTGCGGGTTGACCTTCTGGCCCATCAGCGGGTCCTTCCGCTCTTGGTCGCATCCCGTTCGGAACGCGGTTGGACGACGATGGTGAGGTGGCTGGTGCGCTTGCGGATCCGCGCCGCGCGCCCCTGTGCGCGGGGCCGGAACCGCTTCATGGTGGGACCCTCGTCGACCAGCACCTTCGTGATGATGAGGCTGGACCTGTCCAGACCCTCGCCCGACACCGCGTTGGACACCGCGCTCTCGAGCACCTTGTAGACCGGCTCGCTGGCCGCTTGCGGCGCGAATTGGAGCAAGGACAGGGCCTCGTCCACGTCGCGCCCGCGGACCAGGTCGACGACGCGACGCGCCTTCATCGGCGTCACCCGGACGAAGCGTGCGATCGCAAACGCGCCGAGCTCGTCGCCCAGCAGGTTGTCGCGGCGGGCGCTGATGCGCCTACGCTCCATAACGCTCATCTTCTCGTGAACCCTCTCGTCGGTGACCTAGGTCGTGTCTGGGTTGGCCCGCCGCGCATCAGCGCCGACGGCTCTTCCGGTCGTCCTTGTCGTGCCCCCGAAACGTCCGGGTCGGAGCGAACTCGCCGAGCTTGTGGCCGACCATCGAGTCGGTCACGAACACCGGCACGTGCTTGCGGCCATCGTGGACGGCGATCGTGTGACCGATCATGGCTGGCACGATCATCGAACGACGCGACCATGTCTTGATCACGTTCCTGGTGCCGCCGTCGTTCTGAGCATCCACCTTCTTCATCAGGTGGTCGTCGACGAACGGACCCTTCTTGAGGCTTCGTGGCATGTCTACAGGCCCCTTCTCAGCGCTTGCCGGACTTGCGGCGGCGGACTATCAGCTGGTCGCTCGGCTTGGCCTTGCGGGTGCGCCCCTCGGACTGGCCCCACGGCGAAACCGGGTGCCGGCCACCGGAGGTCTTGCCCTCACCGCCGCCGTGCGGGTGGTCAACCGGGTTCATCGCGACCCCGCGCACCGTTGGCCGCTTGCCCTTCCAGCGCATGCGGCCTGCCTTGCCCCAGTTGATGTTGGACTGCTCCGCATTGCCCACCTCGCCGACGGTCGCCCGGCAGCGAACATCGACATAGCGCATCTCGCCGGAGGGCATGCGCAGCTGGGCACGGCTGCCTTCCTTGGCGACCAGCTGGACGCGAGAGCCGGCGGAGCGGGCGATCTTGGCACCGCCCCCGGGCCGGAGTTCGATCGCATGCACGGTCGTACCCACCGGGATGTTGCGCAGCGGAAGGTTGCTGCCCGTCTTGATATCGGCGGACGACCCGTTCTCGACCGTTGCACCCTGCCGGAGGCCGGAGGGGGCCAGGATGTAGCGCTTGTCGCCGTCCGCATAGTGGAGCAGCGCGATCCGAGCCGTTCGATTCGGGTCGTATTCGATGTGTGCCACCTTCGCGGGGACACCGTCCTTGTCGTACCGGCGGAAATCGATCAGACGGTATGCGCGCTTGTGCCCACCGCCTTGATGCCGGGTCGTGATCCGGCCCTGGTTGTTGCGACCGCCCTTCTGCGGCAGCGGCCCCGTCAGGGATTTCTCCGGCGTGGAGCGCGTCACCTCGACGAAGTCGGCGACCGACGAGCCACGACGGCCCGGCGTTGTCGGCTTGTACTTACGGATGCCCATGAATCCTCAGTCCTCGTATCGTGCCCGGCTCACGAACCCGGTGCCGAGAAGATGTCGATCCGCTGACCCTCGGCGACGCTGACGACGGCGCGCTTGGTGTTCGGCCGCGAGCCCCATCCGACCCGGGTACGGCGCCGCTTGCCTGCGCGGTTGATCGTGTTCACGCTGGTGACCTTGACGTTGAAGATCTTCTCGACGGCGATCTTGATCTCGGTCTTGTTGGCCCGAGGGTCGACCAGGAAGGTGTATTTGTTCTGGTCCAGCAGGCCGTAGCTCTTTTCCGACACGACCGGCTGCAGCAAGACGTCTCGGTGGTCCTTGTGGATGCTGCTCACTTGGCGGCCTCCTCGGTCTTGTCGGGACCGCCGACGAGCCGGTCGAAAGCACCCTTGGTGAACACGACCTCGTCACTCACGAGCACGTCGTAGGTGTTGAGCTGGTCGAGCGCGAGCAGATGGACTGTGTCGACGTTGCGCAGGCTCAGCCAGGTGAGGTCGTCCCCGCGTTCCAGCACGAGCAGCACGCGGGAACTCTCCGTGACCGTGCGCAGGGTGGCCAGCGCCGCCTTGGTCGACGGCTTGTCGTCTGCCACCAGAGACTCAACGACGTGGACTCGGCTGGACCGGGCGCGATCGGAAAGAGCGCCGCGCAGGGCAGCAGCCTTCATCTTCTTGGGTGTGCGCTGGTCGTAGCTGCGTGGCTTCGGGCCGTGCACGACGCCGCCACCGGCGAACTGCGGGGCCCTGATGGAACCCTGCCGAGCGCGGCCGGTGCCCTTCTGCCGGTACGGCTTGCGCCCACCGCCGGCGACCTCACCACGACTCTTCGTGTTGTGAGTCCCCTGCCGGGCGGCCGCCTGCTGAGCCACCACGACCTGGTGCATCAGCGGAATGTTGACTTCTACGTCGAAGATGTCAGCCGGCAGGTCGACGGTGCCGGTCTTGGCGCCGTCGGCGCCGAGTACGTCAAGCTTGGTCACTGGTCGGCTCCCTTCGACGCGTTCGCGCTGTTGGACTTGACCGCGCTGCGTATGACGACGAGGGCACCCTTGGGTCCGGGGACGGCACCGCGGACGAGGATGAGCCCGCGATCGGTGTCGACCGCATGGATCCGCAGGTTCTGGGTGGTGATCTTGTCGCCGCCCATCCGGCCGGCCATGCGTACTCCCTTGAATACGCGACCGGGGGTCGCGCAGGCGCCGATGGAGCCGGGAGCTCGGTGCACCCGGTGAACACCGTGACTGGCACTATGGCCCTTGAAGCCATGGCGTTTCATCACACCGGAGAAGCCTTTGCCCCGGCTGGTGCCGGTCACGTCGACGAGCTCTCCGGCGGCGAACAGGTCGGGTGCGATCTGCTGACCGAGCTGGTAGCTGGACGCATCTTCGGTGCGGATCTCCAGCAGATGGCGGCGGGGGGTGACGCCTGCCTTCTCGAAGTGCCCCGCGAGCGGCTTGCGCACCTTGCGACCGTCGATCTCGCCGAAGCCGATCTGGACGGCGGAGTAGCCGTCGGGTTCGGGCTGGCGCACCTGGGTCACCACGTTGGTGGACGCCTCGATCACCGTGACGGGCACCACGCGGTTGTTCTCGTCCCACAGCTGGGTCATGCCGAGCTTCCTGCCGAGCAGGCCGCGCACGTTGGTGTTCACGCTCATGGGTCTCGTGTCCTCAGAGCTTGATCTCGATGTCGACGCCGGCCGGCAGGTCGAGCCGCATCAGCGAGTCGACCGTCTTGGGCGTGGGGTCGATGATGTCGATGAGCCGCTTGTGAGTGCGCATCTCGAAGTGCTCGCGGCTGTCCTTGTGCCTGTGCGGTGAACGGATGACGCAGAACACGTTTTTCTCAGTCGGCAGTGGCACCGGCCCCGCGACCGTTGCTCCCGTACGCGTGACCGTGTCGACGATCTTGCGCGCCGACGAGTCGATCACCTCGTGGTCGTAGGCCTTGAGCCGGATGCGGATCTTCTGTCCCGCCATGCTCGTGTCCCGTCCTTCTCGTTGGTGCCGCTTGGGCACGTGTTTTCCCGACCCCCGAGGTCGGGTGTGTCGCAGGCACCGCACGGAGCACGACCCTTGATCTAGTGGCCGGGGAGTGTGCGTCCGACGCCGGGGTCGGCATCGGAAGGGTCTCCGTTACGGCGCAGCCGTCCAACTCGTTCAGATGAGTGAGATCGAGTGGAATGGACTCGCCCCGGCGACCCCGCCTGAGCAACCTGAACAGTCTGCCAGACCCGCCGTGGGGATGCCAAATCGATCGAGCCCTTGCTGTCGCATCGCGCTCCCCGAAAACCGCCGAAGTACGCCTTCGCCACCTCTGCCTTGCGACTTTGCGTCGGCAAACCGTACCTCGGCGACGGAGATGCGTACGAAACGCGTACCTGGTGGCCGTCACCCCGTCGCCCAGCAGGCGTCGCGCCGCGCTCCTGTGGACAACGAAACGCCCTGACGCGACAGATCACCCAGGCTGGGGCTGTGCCTCGATTCACTCCCATTCCCAGCGAACTCCGCCGGCGTCCGTTTCAACTCAGCGACGCGGTTGCCGCTGGCGTCACGCCGCGGATGCTGCAGGGCAGGAGGTTCCGGCGGATCCACCAAGGCGTGTGGATCTGCGCTGACGTCGAGCTCACCACCGAGATGCGGTACGACGCGGCGCGGTTGGCGCTGCCACCGGGTGCGATCGGGTCGCATCAGTTGGCCGCCGAGATCCTCGATCTGATCGTTCCGCGTGCATCCAAGCCGCAGTTCTGGCTTCCGGAATCGGCGAAGGGCTCGACGTACCCGGGCATCCGTCCGCATTGGTTCCAGGAGAAGCCGGACTCGGTAACTGTCCATGGGCGAGAGGTCACGACGGCCGCGAAGACCTTCATCGATCTCGCCACCCAGCTTCGCGCGCTCGACCTCGTAGTGTTCGGCGACTCCGCGGTCCGTCGAGGCTGGACGACACAGGAGGAGCTCGTGGCCCTGAGCCGCGAGCGTGGCCGGCGCCATATCCGTCGGGCCCGGTGGGCCGCAGCCTTGGCACGCGCGGGGGTCGACTCCCGTCCCGAGACCTTGTTGCGACTACTTCTGGTCCTCGCTGGTCTACCCGAACCGGAGACCGGGGTGGCGGTCTCTGATGCGCACGGCGGCTGGATCGCCGCCCCGGACCTCAGCTACCCACGTGTCAAGATCGCGATCGAGTACGACGGGTTGCACCATTTCACGGATCGATCACAACGAATCCTGGACGTCGCGCGCAACGCCAATCTGATAGGCGATGGTTGGAAGGTGATCGTGGTGCTCGACCACCACCTGTTCCAACCAGCCCGAGCGGACCATCATGCGGGTGCTCGATGCACTTCACGAGCGCGGCCATCCCGGCGCGCCCCGATGGCCTACGGACGAGTGGCGCGCTCACTTCGAGTGAGGCCTCGACATCGACGTACGCTTTTCGTCCCTTGCACCATCGCCGAGGTACGCCTACAAGACGTGTCGACGGCGATATTGCGTGTGAAACTCGTACCTCGGCGATGATGACTGGCGTGACGGCGTGGGAACATGCCAACGATGAGGATGTTCGTCGCCGTGGCGCCGCCGGCCGAGGCCCTCGACGACCTGGCACGCTTTCTCGAGCCGCTTCATGAGGCCCTTGCCTCCCAGGACTCCGTGCGCTGGACGCATCCTGATCAATGGCATCTCACGCTCGCATTCATGGCATCCGTCCCCGACCGTCGCGTCGAAGACCTCCAGGTACGCCTGGAACGGGCCGCCCGCAGGCGTCCCTCCCTTCGGCTGCAGCTCGTCGGCGGCGGCGCGTTCCCGAACTCAGCCCGGGCACGCGTTTGCTGGGTGGGGACGCCCGCAGCCTCCGCAGCGGACCTCTCTCGACTCGCGTCGGGAGCACGAGCGGCGGCCAACAAGTCCGGAGCAGGTCCCGTGGGGGCTCGCTTCCGTGCGCACGTCACGATCGCTCGGATGCGTAGCCCGATCGATGTCACCAGCCGGCTCAAGGTCCTCGACGCGTACACGGGCCCTCCATGGACGGCGGACGAGATCACGTTGATCCGCTCGTACCTGGGCGAGGGCCCAGGTCGCCGGCCGCGGTACGAGACGGTGGCGAGGTTCCCGCTCGGCTCGCGGGCTGCGCGCTGAGGTCAGCGAGCTTGTCGCCGGTCGAGCCATCGCTCCCGGATGGGCGCGCCGTACCACAGTCCGGTAAACACGAGTGCGAGCAGGGCGGTGGCCACCATCGCGAAGGTACGGCTGGCGACGAAGTCGAGCACCAGGAGTACGGCGCCCATGAGGGCTGCGAATAGACAGGCAATGCCCATGAGCATGAACAGCTGGACGGCCCGGACCAGCTCATCCTTCATCCCCCGGCGGAACACGAGTCGGTGGAACGGGACCAGGGCGAGGATGAAGCCGGCGGAAAGCACGGCGGCCAGCAGGCAGCCGATGTAGACGTCCCGCTGGAACGCGGTCACGTCCTTGAACCGCTGCTGGAAGGACAGGCTCAGCAGGAAGCCGAACAGGATCTGCACACCAGCCTGCAGGACCCGCGCCTCTTGCAGGAGCTCGGCGTAGTTGAGATCGAGCCGCCGGTCAGAGACCTCACCAAAAGTCGGCGCAGGCTCATCATGCCCAGCGGGATCATTGCGGCCCGTTGGCCCCATGGCTCCCGTCATGTGGCAATTCAAGCATCAGCAGCTCTTCCACGCCGCGGACGTGACAGGACCCCCGGGGAATTGTGCCCGGGGGGCCCTGTCTTGTCGCGAGAGCGACGCGTCAGCTCACTTGTTGATCTTGATGACTCGGCCGGCGCCGACCGTACGCCCACCTTCGCGGATCGCGAACCGCAAGCCGTCCTCCATGGCGATCGGCTGGATGAGCTCGACAGTCATCTCGGTGTTGTCACCGGGCATCACCATCTCGGTGCCCTCAGGAAGAGTCACCACGCCGGTCACATCCGTCGTACGGAAGTAGAACTGCGGCCGGTAGTTGTTGAAGAACGGCGTGTGCCGTCCGCCCTCCTCCTTCGACAAGATATAGACCTGGGCGTCGAAATTGGTGTGTGGAGTCGTCGAGCCGGGCTTGATGACGACCATGCCCCGCTCGACGTCTTCGCGCTTCGTGCCTCGAAGCAGCAGCCCGACGTTCTCGCCGGCCTCGCCGGTGTCGAGCAGCTTGCGGAACATCTCGATGCCGGTGACCGTGGTGCTCTGCTTTTCGTCGCGGATTCCGATGATGTCGACCGTCTCGTTGAGCTTGACGACGCCACGCTCGATGCGGCCGGTGATGACCGTGCCGCGGCCGGTGATCGTGAACACGTCCTCGACGGGCATCAGGAACGGCTTGTCGATCTCGCGCTCGGGCTGCGGGATGTAGCTGTCGACGGCGTCCATCAGCTCGATGACCGTCTTGCCCCACTCCGCGTCACCCTCGAGCGCCTTGAGCGCCGACACCTTGATGACCGGCAGGTCGTCGCCCGGGAACTCGTAGTCGGACAGCAGCTCGCGGACCTCCATCTCGACGAGCTCGAGGATCTCCTCGTCGTCGACCATGTCGGCCTTGTTGAGCGCCACGACGATGTAGGGGACGCCGACCTGGCGGGCCAGGAGGACGTGCTCCTTCGTCTGCGGCATCGGTCCGTCGGTCGCCGCGACCACGAGGATCGCGCCGTCCATCTGAGCCGCGCCGGTGATCATGTTCTTGATGTAGTCGGCGTGACCCGGGCAGTCGACATGCGCGTAGTGGCGCTTGTCGGTCTGGTATTCGATGTGCGCGATCGAGATGGTGATGCCCCGCTGCTTCTCCTCGGGGGCCTTGTCGATGTCGTCGAACGCCCACTGCGGGTTCAGATCAGGGTGTTTGTCGTGCAGCACCTTCGAGATCGCCGCGGTCAGAGTGGTCTTCCCGTGGTCGATGTGGCCGATGGTGCCGACGT
>JBDUDR010000094.1:0-11146 GCA_040002845.1 Nocardioidaceae bacterium | reverse complement strand
GCGAAGGCCAGCTCCCATGACGTCGTTCTCTGTCCAGGCCCTGATCTCGTGCACGTGGACGATGGCCAACCGGCGCGGCTTACGGCCATGCGCAACGCTCACGTGAAGCCCGTCTGTGAAGCCACGCAGTCCGCCGGCTTCCAAGGCCGTCACCCCATCCAGGGCGGCTCGTGATCCGACCTCATGCAGCGCGAAGCGCCATTGGGCGCGTTGGTCCAGTGAGGCTCGATGGACCGCGATCGTCTGTCGGCCATGCACCTCCCACCGGCGGGCGACCACCTCCCGGCGAACGTCCCATCGGGTGGCCCCGAGGCTCCTTGCTTCATCGCGCGAGACGACACCGTCCTGAAGCCGAGCAGCTCGCTCTACCGCCTCCACCACTTGGCTCGTACGACTGCCGCCGGACCTGTTCATCGCGCCGATGCTGCCTCAGGCCGTGCGGTCACCGACCGAGCCGTCCGCGGATGTGGACATGCGACCGGGCTCCCGCGCTGTTGTGGATGAGGCAGGCGTCGGGGCTTCTGGCTGACCAGGGGTGCGAAATACGTCACGTTTGTTCAGCCGAGGGAGCAAGGCAGCCGGCACAGTACGCTCGAACCCATGCCCAACCGACCCGGTGAGCCCGACGGCGCAGACTACGACTGGCTGTATGGCAAGCCACGCGACCCGAGCCCGGACGACGCGACGACCCGCGCCCCGGCCCCCTCGCCGCGGAACCCCAAGCCGGACGATCCGACCACCCGCATCCCAGCCCGGCCGCCCAACCCCAAGCCGGACGACGCGACCACGCGTATGCCGGCTCAGCCGCGTGACCCGTTCGCACCCACTACCCCGCCGGGACGACCAGGTGGTCCGAGCGGTGCGGCTGAGTCGGAGTCCGAAAGGACCAGGTACGCAACCGCGCCGGCGCCATCCGGCACCGCCCCCCGGGGGGGTACGCCAAGCGGGCTGCCCGCCGGTGGGCCTCCGCCGGCTACCGGGCGCAAGCGCCTGTGGCTCAGGATCATCCTGGCGATCCTCGTCGTCTGGCTGCTCTTCTTGATCGCCGTTCCGATCTGGGCCTGGTCGAGGATCGACAAGGTCGACGCCGAGCCCTCAGGTGACAGGCCGGCCGACCAGCCCGGCGTGACGTACCTCATGGTCGGGTCCGACAGCCGTGAGGGACTCTCGAAGGAGGAGCTCAAGGCCACCGGCACCGGCGGCGTCGACGTCACGGGAGGTCGTACCGACACCATCATGTTGCTGCACACCGGGGACGGTCCTCCGCTGCTCATGTCGATCCCCCGGGACTCCGAGGTCGAGATCCCGGGACACGGCACCTCGAAGATCAACGCTGCCTTCGCGTACGGCGGACCCGAGCTGTTGGTCCGGACGATCGAAAAGGACACGGGCATCCGGGTCGATGACTACATCGAGATCGGTTTCGGAGGCTTCGTCAACATCGTCGATGCGGTGGGAGGCGTGGAGATCTGTCCCAAGACCAAGGTCAACGACCGCCGGGCGAACCTGCATCTGGACAAGGGCTGCCAGAACGTCAACGGCGCCACCGCGTTGGGTTGGGCGCGGTCCCGGCACGCGTTCAAGCTGTCTGACCTCGCGCGTGCGGAGCACCAGCGCGAGGTGCTGAGCGGGATCGCTGACAAGGCAGCGTCACCATGGACCGTCGTGATGCCTTGGCGCTACTTCAACATCGCGAACTCAGGGGCCAGCTCTCTCACTCTGGGCGACAACGTCACGCCGTGGGCGCTGGCGAACTTCGCCTGGACCATGAGTCACATCGGGTCCAACGGACTGCGGTGCACGGTGCCCATCACCGACGCCAGCGCAACCACCTGGGACCCGGACCGGGCTCCCGAGGTCTTCAAGTTCATCATCGCGGACCAGACGGGCAAGATCACGAAGGCCCTCTGCACACCCGCCGGCGTCTGAAAGACTCTGCCCCCACGAGCAGCGATCGGAAGGGCGAGAGACAGATGGCCGCAGCCGAACCGAGCGTGTACTTTCACATCGGGCTGCACAAGACGGGTACGACGTACGTGCAAAACGTGCTCCGTGCCAATCGCCAGAAACTGCGCGATCAACAGGTGCTCTACCCCGGTGGAGAGGGGTTTCCGGTCCAGGTTTTCGCTGTCTGGGACTTGCTGGGTCGGCGGCCCAAGGGAAGCAGCGATGCGCGGATCCCGGGGGCCTGGCAGGCCATGGTGGATGCAACGCTCGCAGCCGGTCTTCCGACCACTTTGATCTCGGATGAGCACCTGAGCCTGGCCGGCGTCAAGCAGGTGCGAGCAGCCGCGAATGCCTTCCCAGAACACGAGGTGCACGTGATCGTGACGGCTCGAGACCTCGGGCGGATCCTGGTCTCGGCTTGGCAGGAGGAGGTGAAGAACCGGGGCTCGTGGACCTGGGACGAGTTCTCCTCTTCAGTACAAGACCCCGCGAAGGCTGCGCTTGCGCCAGCCCGGGGATTCTGGTTGCGACAGGACCTTCCGGCCATCCTGGAAACCTGGGAATCGGTCGTGCCGAGGGAACGGATTCACGTAGTGACCGTGCCGCCCTCCGGGTCGTCGCCCGACCTGTTGATGGACCGGATCGGCTCTGTGGTCGGGTTCAACGCAACTCGGCTCAACGAGCCGGCGCCGTGGGCGAACGAGACGGTCGGTGTCGCCGGCACCGAGGTGATCCGCCGGTTGAACGACCGGCTCGGCGAGCTCAACCAGCGGCAGTACGACCGGGCGATGAAGCTGACTGTCGTACGACTGCTGGCCGAACGCAGCGAACCGGTGCGCTTCAGCCTGCCGGAGGAGGACTACTCGTGGGTGCGCGACCGCGGGGACCAGATGAACAAGGCAATTCAAGCGAGTGGTTACGACATCGTAGGCGACATCGCAGAGCTGAAGTCCAAGCCGACCGGCGGGCGCCGGCCCGACGACCCCAGCGACGCGGAGCTGCTCGAGGCGGCGCTGACCGCACTCGCCGGACTGAGCGAGCGTTTCGCGACCGTGTGGTGGGCCCGGAAGGAGCCGGACGGGGAGGTCGGCGCGGCCTCCACGGCAAAAGTCTCCAGTGGAGTACGAGCCTTGGTCTTCCGCAGTCAGCGAGCTGCCGCAAGCCTCGCGGATCGAAACCGGTTCGCCGGCCGCGCCATGGAGGTCTATCTCAAGGCCCGCGCCAAGACCCGTCAGCGTGGCCGTCGCGGCGGGGTGGTTACTCGCCGCAGTCGGGAGCCGGATGGCGCCGAATAAGTGTCGGATCGCGCCGAATAAGTGTCGGATGGCGGGAAAGCGTGGGTGGGGGGCGCGGGCGCCTTCAGGCGGACCTCGTCGGCGCGTTCAGGCGGACCGCGTCGCCCGTTGCCTGGGCTGCGTCGCGCATGGCAGCCTGAAAAGCAACCATCTGTTCGCGCAACCCCTCGTCGCTCGCCGCCAGGATGCGCACCGCCAGCAAGCCGGCATTGCGTGCGTTACCCACCGCCACCGTGGCCACCGGCACCCCCGCCGGCATCTGCACGATGGAGAGCAACGAGTCCAAGCCGTCGAGGTGGGCCAGCGGCACGGGCACGCCGATCACCGGCAGCGGAGTCACCGCGGCCAGCATGCCCGGCAGATGCGCTGCACCACCTGCACCAGCGATGATCACCCGCACACCGCGTCCGGCCGCCTCGGTGCCGTACGAGAGCATCTCGTGCGGCATCCGATGTGCGGAGATGACATCAGCCTCGAACGGCACCGCGAACTCGGCGAGGGCATCGGCCGCCGCCTGCATCGTCGGCCAGTCGGAGTCCGATCCCATCACGATGCTGACCCGGGCCGACCCGGTCAATCCGACGTCGTCGTTCATCATTCCTCCACCGACTCGTTGCCGAGATCACCCTGAAACCATGCAGCAGCATGGCGAGCCCGCTGGAGCGCGTCCTCCAGGTCGTCGCCGTAGGCCGTGACGTGTCCCAGCTTGCGACCAGGCTCGACCACCTTGCCGTACACGTGCACCTTGAGTCGTGGATCTCGCGCCATGGCGTGTAGATACCCGTCGTACAGATCACCGATGCGACTGCCGAGGATGTTGACCATCACCGTCCAGCGGGCCCGTGCACGCGGAGCACCGAGCGGCAGGTCGAGCACGGCCCGCACATGGTTCTCGAACTGCGAGGTGATAGCCCCTTCGATCGTCCAGTGCCCGGTGTTGTGCGGCCGCATCGCCAGCTCGTTGACGAGAATCCTGCCATCCTTGGTCTCGAAGAGCTCGATGGCCATCACTCCCGCGACGCCCAGTGCACCGGCTGTGGTGAGCGCGATCTGCTGCGCATCGACCGACATGGTCTCCGCGAGGTGGGGCGCCGGCGCGATGACCTCGCGACACACCCCGTCGAACTGGATCGACTCGACCACCGGATAGACGGCCGTCTGCCCTGAAGGCGATCGGGCGACCAGCACGGAAAGCTCGCGACGGAAGTCGACCCACTCCTCGGCCAGCTTGGCGCCCTGCGAGATCGGCTCGGCCGCCTCCGACGGCTCGCGCACCACCCACACCCCCTTGCCGTCGTACCCCCCGCGAGGTGTCTTGAGCACGACCGGCCAGCCAACCGCCGACTCGGCGAAGGCGCGGACCTCCTCACTCGATGACACCAGGGTCCAGCGAGGACACGGCACCTGCAGCGATTGCAGCCGGGCGCGCATGCACGCTTTGTCCTGCGCATGCAGCAGCGCATCCGGGCCTGGCCGGCAGGGGTAGCCCGCCCGTTCAAGCGCTCGTAGGTGATCGGTGGGCACGTGCTCGTGATCGAACGTCACCACCGCACAGTCGGCCGCGAACTGCAGCAGAGTGTCCACGTCACGGTAGTCGCCGATCACGGCGTCGCGCACGACCTGCGCCGCCGAGACGTCGGGCCCCTCGGCGAGCAGCTTGATGGGCACCCCCAACGCGATGGCCGCCTGCTGGGTCATCCTGGCCAGTTGTCCTCCGCCTACCACGCCCAGGATGGGCCCACCGATCGGCGACTTTCCGGCATCCGTCACAGAGGCTGAGCCTAGTGGTCCCGGGCCAGATCCGGTCGAGGCCGCCCGATGGCGCGGCCGGACTCCCGAGGTAGGCTCCCGCTGCGATGACCCGGATGCGCTCACTCTTCACATGGTTCGACCAGGTTGCTCACCGCATGCTGAAGTTCGGCATCATCGGCGGACTGGGCTACCTGGCAGACATCACCGTATTCAACCTGCTCAGGTACGCCGGCGGGTCCGGCCCGCTGCACGACAAACCGCTGACCGCCAAGCTCATCTCAGCCGCGGTCGCGACCACCATCACGTACCTCGGCAACAGGCACTGGACCTGGCGTCAGCGGGAACGGGATGCCGGTCTGGCCGCAGCCCACCGCGAGTACGTTTTGTTCTTGGTCTTCAGCGCGGTCGGAGCCGGCATCTCGCTGCTGTGCCTGTTCATGTCGCACTATGTGCTCGACCTGCGGGGTCCGGTGGCGGACAACGTCTCGGCCAACGGCGTCGGGCTGCTGCTCGGCACGACATTCCGATACTGGTCGTACGGCAAGTTCGTCTTCCGGGAGCGGGAACCGCAGCGGGTCCAGCTATAGCGGACACCGCCGAACCCGTGCAGTAGTCAGTCCGAACCCGGCCAGCGGGGTGTCCGCTTCTCGTTGAACGCAGCGATGCCCTCGACTCGATCCGGCGAGAACGCCGTGGCCCGCCATGCACCGTCCTCCACCTCGAGTCCCGACGCGAGGTCGACGTCCAGGCCGAGCCGCATCGCCGACTTGGCGTTGCGTACGCCGACTGGAGAGTGTCCCGCTATCGTGTCGGCAAGAGCCAGCGCCTCCTTGCGACCAGCACCGGTGGCAACCCGCCGGTCGACGAAACCCAGTCGCTCACCCTCACTCGCGCCGACCCGCCGACACGTGAGCACGAGGTCCGCGGCGCGGCTCCAACCGATCCGCCGCGTGAGCAGCTGAGTGCCGCCGCCTCCGGGGACCAGGCCGACGCTCACCTCCGGAAGCGCGAAGACCGCCTGCTCCTCGGCCACGATCAGGTCACAGGACAGCGCGATCTCGAAACCGCCACCCAGGGCATAGCCGGCGACCACCGCGACCGTGGGAACCGGCAGATCCAGCACCCCGCGGTACGCCCGGCGCGCGATGGGCCGCTGCGCCAACAGGTCGGCGTCGGTGAAGTCGTTGCGTTCCTTCAGGTCGGCCCCCACACAGAACGCCTTCGGAGACGACGACGTGACAATGACCACCCGGACCGAGCGGTCGCCGGCCAGCGAGTCGGTAGCCGTGGTGATCGACTCCGCCTGCTGGGTGGACACGGCGTTCATCGCGGCCGGCCGATCGAGTACGAGCTCCGCGACATGCTCGCCATGTCTCTCGATCCCGATCCCGGGATGACTGGTCTCCATTGCGCCACCCTACGGTTGCTCGGGAGCCGGTTGGTCCGCCCAGGTGCGACGTACCGCCGTCGGTTCGAGGACCCCGAAGCCTCGCACGGAACGCGGGGGGAGGGCGCGGGTCTCATAGCCTCGGTGCTCCTGGACCGCCTCCTGGGTGGCCACGTCGCAGATGACCCGGTTGCGCCGAGCCAGACCGGTGAGGCGGCTGGCCAGATTTACCGGTGCACCGAAGACATCACCGAGCCGGAAGATGACCGAACCAGACGCCAGTCCAACGCGCACATCGGGCAGCGTCTCGTCACTGCCGATCACCTCCACGATGCGCAACGCAACCTCAACGGCGGCCACCGGGTCGTCGATGACGAACAACACCGAGTCACCGAGAGTCTTGATGACCCGTCCACCCGCCCCCGACACCGTGTCGGCACAGCAGGCCTCGAACGACTCCACGACATGGGCCAGTCGTTCGTCGTCGATGTCATTGGACAAGGCCGTGAACTCCACCAGGTCGGCGAAACCAACGGTGAGATCCGCCGCCCGGAGGTCTTCCTCGGCAGCGCTCAGCGCCTCGATGCGGCCCACCGCCGCCGACAGATGGCGGCGCCACACGTACACGAGCAGCTTCTCGAATGCGGGTCCGACCTGGCCGACCAGCCGGAGCGCGCTGGACAGCCGGATGTCGGGATGCGACGACCCGGGCTCGGTGGCCTCGATCCGCTCCGTCAGCGTGCTCACCTGCCAGTCGGCCAGCCGGGCCATGCTGGAGCCGACGGCCCGCGTGAGCCGAACGGTTGTCTCGAAGTCGATGGTGCCGTCGGCAACGGTCTCCACGACCAGGCTCAGCGCCTCGACATCGGCGTCTGTGAACGCGGGCGCATCGCCCGTGTCGGGGAAACCGAGGGCCCGCCACAGCCGTCTGGCGCGCTCGACCGGGACCCCGGCTTCCGCCGCGACCTCCGCGGATGTACGCAGCCGGTCGCCCGCCGGATGCTCCGTTGGCGACGCGGCTTCCGGGTCAGCTGGCTCGGCCGGCTGCTGCTCGCTCATCGCGGCCCGTCATCCAGCCACTCATCGCGGCCGCGGGTGAGGTTCGGGCCCGGGCGGGACGCTGCCGTCATCGTCGGCACCGTCGTTGTTGCCGAACAGCAGGTCGGTGATCAGCAGGTGCACCTTCTCTACGTGCGGGACGTCTGGCAGCACCGAGTGCCCTTGCTGGCTGGCGTCTGAGATCACCAGGGTCCCGCACCCGAGCATCCGATCGAGCAGGTCTCGCTCGTACTTCACGTCGTTGATCCGATAGAGCGGGATGTCACGGCCGATGCGGGTGAAGATGCCGGCCCGGGTGACCAGTCGGCGGTTCGTGACGGTGTAGCTAGCCGTGAGCCAGTTGAGGAACGGCCAAACGACACGCCACACGATGAGCGCGGCAGCCAACACCAGCAAGACCACCTTTAGCCATTTCCCGCTCGAGCCGCTGGGGGTCACCGCGATGAGGAAGCCGGTGGCTGCACAGATGAGGATCAACGTGATCACCGGCAACACCAGGGCTTTGATGTGCGTGCGCGTGCTCAAGACGACGCTCTCGCCTTCCCCGAGCAACTTGGGCGACAATCCCATCGATCCTCCATCTGGTCGGTTGGCGCCCCCATAGTTCCATGTCCCGACCCGAATTGGGGCGCCTACAGGCATCGACCGGAGGCGATTCTCGCCGTCGTGGGGGGCTCGCGTCGGCTGACGTCACGGTCGTTCCCGCAGGTGCACCACATCCCCCGCACCGAGCGCCACCCGGCCGGCCGAGCCGACCACGACCAGCCGCCCGCTCGCGTCTACGTCGACTGCCTGACCGGTCACTGACCCCTGCCCTGGCAGTTCAACGCGGACGGCGCGGCCGAGGGTCGAACAACGCCGACGGTACGAGTCGGCGAGTCCCTCATCCGGGTCACCCGACTCGTCGCACCAGGCCATGTACAGGGACTCCAGGGTCCGGCAGACGGCTCGCAGGATGACCGATCTGTCCAACGTGGTGGCGCCCTGCATCGCCAGTGAGGACGAGTCCGCTGTTGGCAGCTCAGCTGCCGTGTTCGACACGTTGATGCCCACGCCGACCACCGCCATCGGCCGGCGTCCGGCAGGTTCGATCCGCTCGACCAGGACACCGGACACCTTGCAGTCGTCGATGAGCACGTCGTTGGGCCATTTCAGCCGAGCGTCCACGTCGGTGGCCCGCGCGAGCGCCTCGACCACGGCCACACCGGTCAGCAGTGGTAGCCACGGCCACCGGGCACTAGGCACGCGATCTGGTTGCAGGAGGACCGAAAACGTGAGTCCGGCCCGTCTCGGTGCCTGCCAGGTCCTGTCGAGCCGCCCTCGTCCTTGCCGTTGATGCTCGGCGACTAGCAGCACCCCCGGCTCGGCGCCCCTACGACCCAGCCCCGCCAGGTCGGCGTTGGTCGAACCGGTGGCAGCCACGACACGCACCTCGCGATAGAGGCCGTCGTGGCGTACCAATGCCCTGGTCAGGGCCCGTTCGTCCAGCGGCGGGCGGTCGAGCTGGTCAAACGTGGACGGCATCTGCCCACGCTAGTCTGACGATTGTGAGCGAGCAGCGGTTGGACCCAGTCAGCGAGAACGGCGCCAAGAGCGCCGGGACCGACATCCACACGACCGCGGGCAAGCTGGCCGACCTCGGTCGCCGACTCGACGAAGCCATCCATGCTGGTTCCGCCCGGGCTGTCGAGAAGCAGCACGCCAAGGGCAAGCTCACCGCCCGCGAGCGGGTCGGCAAGCTCCTAGACGACGGATCGTTCGTCGAGCTCGACGAGCTCGCCAGGCACCGGAGCACCGCGTTCGGGATGGAGCGGAACCGGCCCTACGGCGACGGGGTGGTGACCGGGTACGGCACTGTCGAGGGCCGGCAAGTCTGCGTATTCGCTCAGGACTTCACCGTGTTCGGCGGCAGCCTGGGTCAGGTGTACGGCGAGAAGATCTGCAAGGTGATGGATCTCGCGATCAAGACCGGTGCACCGATCATCGGCATCAATGAAGGTGCCGGAGCCCGGATCCAGGAGGGGGTCGTCTCGCTCGGGCTGTACGGCGAGATCTTCCGCAGGAACGTGCACGCATCGGGAGTTGTCCCGCAGATCTCGCTGATCATGGGCACCTGCGCCGGTGGCCACGTCTACTCACCAGCGGTCACGGACTTCACCGTGATGGTCGACCAGAGCTCCTACATGTTCATCACCGGACCCGACGTGATCAAGACAGTCACGGGCGAGGACGTGACGTTCGAAGAACTGGGCGGCGCCCGGACTCACAACACCAAGAGCGGCAACGCCCACTACCTGGCTTCGGACGAGGACGACGCGCTGGACTATGTCAAGGCGCTCATCTCGTACCTGCCGCAGAACAACCTGGAGGACCCGCCAGCGTTCGATGACCCGGTCGATCTCGAGACCAACGAGACGGATCGCGCACTCGACACCCTGATCCCGGATGCGCCCAACCAGCCGTACGACATGCACGTCGTGGTCGAGTCGGTCCTCGACGACGGCGAGTTCCTCGAGGTGCACGCACTCTTCGCGCCCAACATCATCGTCGGTTTCGGGCGGGTGGAAGGTCATTCGGTCGGCGTGGTGGCCAACCAGCCGCTGCAGTTCGCCGGCACCCTCGACATCGACGCCTCCGAGAAGGCAGCCCGGTTCGTCCGTACGTGCGACGCGTTCAACGTCCCAGTGCTCACCTTCGTCGACGTCCCCGGCTTCCTGCCCGGCACGGACCAGGAGTGGAACGGCATCATCCGCCACGGAGCCAAGCTGATCTACGCGTACGCCGAGGCCACCGTCCCGCTGGTCACGGTGATCACGCGCAAGGCGTACGGCGGCGCGTACGACGTCATGGGGTCCAAGCACCTCGGCGCGGACCTGAACGTGGCATGGCCGAGCGCCCAGATAGCGGTGATGGGCGCGCAGGGGGCCGTCAACATCCTCTACCGCAAGCAGCTCGGAAAGGCCGCCGACGTCGAGGCGAAGCGCAGGGAGCTCATCGAGGACTACGAAGACACTCTGGCCAACCCGTACATCGCGGCCGAGCGGGGATACATCGACGCGGTGATCGCTCCTCACGAGACGAGGTCTGAAGTGGTTCGGTCGCTTCGACTGCTGCGCACCAAGCGCGAGACGCTGCCGCCCAAGAAGCACGGGAACATCCCGCTGTGACCAGCCCGGCCGAACCCGGAGGGACACCGCGACCCCTGTTGCGGATCGTCAAGGGCGAGCCCACCCCCGAGGAGCTGGCGGCCTTGGTTGCGGTCATCGCCGCTCGATCCCAGGTGGCGTCAGCCCCGTCGGCCACTCCTGAATCGCGATGGGCAGCGCCGCATCATCGTATGCGTCGCGTGCTCCGGCGCGGTCCTGGCGCTTGGCGAGCAAGCGCGCTCCCCAGCTGACTCCGCGATCCGACGGGCCAAAGCCCTCTGGGGATGATCACCGAGGTCAGAGCACGGGTGAGTTACCCCAAGCCCTGACTTGGGATGTGCGCCGCGCTCGATGCTGTCGCTGCGCACCAGTGCCCGCGTCGGCAGGAACGGTAGACTCCGCGAGGAGCTCACCATCGATTACCCCGTGTCCGTGTGTTCGCAGCGAGGCCACTCTAGACGGACACTCCCAAGAGATTGCGCTACCCGCGACCGTGCCCGATCCCACGCCACGCGAGCCTGTGCAGTTGGTGCTCGCGTCCGCTTCGCCGGGGAGGCTCA
>JBDUDR010000093.1:0-11303 GCA_040002845.1 Nocardioidaceae bacterium | reverse complement strand
CGCGTACTGCTGTCGCGACGGTCCCACGCCGACCACGGCCGCGTCAAAGCCGACAAGCGACCGGGCCGCTCTGGGCGGACGTTAGGCTCACGTCGCGGGTCACAGGCGCCTACGCGGTGGGCGGAATCGGCATTGAGGAGATCAGGGTGGCTGCGGTGTCGTGGACCTGGCGGTTCGAGTCCAGCTCGGGCGAACCGGTGCGGGTGATGGACACGGCGCAGGCGAGCTTTTCCTCGCAGGGAGATGCGGAGTCGTGGATCGGCGAGACCTGGCAGCAGCTCGCGGACATGGGGGTCGAGCAGGTGACCCTGTTGGAGGACGAGCGCGAAGTCTATGGCCCGATGAGTCTGAGTCCGTCCCCGGAATGATGTCGAAGCGACGTCAGGACGGGCGCTCCGTAGGCGTCTGATCCAGTGTCTTGGACGGGTCCCGCTCGACGACGTCATCGAGGATCTTGTCGATCTGGCTCAGCTGATCAGGGTCCAGGCGTACCCCGGCTGCCTTGACGTTCTCGCTGACTTGCTCCGGTCGCGTTGCTCCCGTGATGGCCGCACTGACGTTGGGATTCTGCAACACCCAGGCGACTGCCAGCTGGGCCAGCGAGAGTCCGGCGTCATCGGCAATGGGCTTGAGCTGCTGGACCCGCTTGAGCACATCGTCACGAAGCAGGCGCCGGACGATGCCCGCGCCGCCCTTTTGGTCGGTGGCCCGTGATCCGGGTGGAGGAGGTTCGCCGGGAAGGTACTTTCCGGTGAGCACGCCCTGGGCGATCGGCGACCACACAACCTGACCGATCCCGAGCTCTTCGCACGTCGGGATCACCTCGCCTTCGATCACCCGCCACAGCATGTTGTACTGCGGTTGGCTGGACACCAACCAGATGTTCAGCTCCCTGGCCAGTGCATGCGCCCGCCGGATCTGTTCGGCGGTCCACTCCGAGACCCCGATATACAACGCCTTTCCCGACCTCACCACATCGGCAAAGGCCTCCATCGTCTCCTCGAGGGGGGTCTTGATGTCGTACCGATGGGCCTGGTAGAGGTCGACGTGGTCGGTTTGCAGCCTCGCCAGCGAGCCGTCGATGGCCTCCATGATGTGCTTGCGAGACAGTCCGCTGTCGTTGGGGCCGCCGGGTCCCGTTGGCCAGTAGACCTTCGTGAAGATCTCCACCGACTCTCGCCGCGTGTCCTGCAGAGCGCGCCCGAGCACGGACTCCGCGGCCGTGTTGGCATAGACGTCTGCCGTGTCGAAGGTGGTGATTCCCTCCTCGAGGGCCTGGCGTACGCAGGCTCGCGCGGCGTCCTCCTCGACCTGCGACCCGTGGGTCAGCCAGTTGCCGTAGGCGATCTCGCTGACCCTGAGACCGCTCGTACCGAGGTGTCTGAATTCCATTCCCCCAACCTTGCAGATGCACGGGAGATCACCAATCCGCGGTCGGCCGGCACGCTCGGTCCGGGGAGGGGTCATGGCGGATAAGTGTCGGATCGCGTCGGATAAGTGTCGGATCGCGTCGGATAAGTGTCGGATCGCGGGTGAGCGGCGGGTGAGTGGTGGCCGGCGCGGAGCTCGGTCAGTAGCGGGCGGGGAGCTCGGCGCCGATGTCGACTTGCGGTTTGGGCAGCCGTAGGCGGCGCATCTGCGACGCGCGCAGCAGGGCGTACAACCGCGCTCCGGACGTTCTCTCGCCCGGGAAACGGCGCGCGAGCTCGCCGCCGAGCTTCCACACCAGATAGATCGAGTCGACCACGGTGAAGATGATCGTGGCCAGCCAGAACACCACCACCAAGCCCGCGGCGGGCGGGATGACGCCGATCAGCAGGATCAGCACCAGGCACGGCAGCAGGTACGACACGAAGTTCCGTCTGCTGTCCACGTAGTCGCGACAGAACCGCCGCACTGGGCCCTTGTCGCGAACCGGAAGCCCGGCCTCGTCTCCGGACACCATGGCCATCTGCATCTTCATGCGGTCGGCCCGCCGCTTCTCACGCTGCAGCGAGCTGGCCTGTTTGCGGTTCTTGGGGGCGGTCAACCGCTGTTTGCGGAGCTGCTCGGCCTCGCGGCGCTTCGGCGTCGGGCGACCCTTGCCGGTGAGGGAGTCCGGCGTCTCTTCGGGATCCGGTTCGTTGGTCGTGCGTCTGCGGAACACGGACGGCAGCCTCACTCCACACTGGTCGTCTGGTCAGGGATCGCCCCCACGAGGGTCTCAGGGGTATGGGTCAGACTACCGGCGACAGCCCCGTCGCGGATTACGGAGCCGGCGACGTAGGCTGACCGTATCGCGGGGATTCCGCTACTTCCTGCCGGTCACCCGGCCGGCAGGACGAACGAGTTTCCCGAGGAGTTGGTATGGCTGCCTTGGCAGGCCGATTGCACACCGGACACAGAAGGGGCGACCCACCTAAATGAGCATCATGAAGCGGATGAGCCTGATCTTCCGGTCGAAGGCCAACAGGGCTCTCGACCGTGCCGAAGATCCGCGCGAAATGCTCGACTACAGCTACCAGAAGCAGCTCGAGTTGCTGCAGAAGGTACGTCGAGGAGTCGCGGACGTGGCGACCAGCCGCAAGCGCCTCGAACTCCAGATGAACCAGCTGCAGATACAGTCCGAAAAGCTCCACGGCCAGGCTCAGCAGGCGCTTGGCACGGGCCGCGAGGACCTCGCTCGCGAGGCCTTGACCCGCCGGTCGGGCCTGTCTGGCCAGCTGGCCGACCTACAGGCCCAGCACGCAGCCCTGATGGGTGAAGAGGAGAAGCTGACGACCGCCAGTCAGCGTCTCCAGTCCAAGGTGGAAGCGTTCCGTACCAAGAAGGAGACAATCAAGGCGACCTACACCGCAGCCGAGGCGCAGACCAGGATCGGCGAGGCTTTCTCCGGCATCTCCGAGGAGATGGGCGACGTCGGGATGGCCATCGAGCGCGCGGAGGACAAGACGGCACAACTGCAGGCACGAGCCGGCGCAATCGATGAACTGCTGGCGTCAGGAGCCCTCGACAGTCCGGTGAACGCCGGCCAGGACGACATCGCTTTGGAGCTGCAACGCATGGCGTCGGGGTCCGAGGTCGAGACTGAGCTCGCTTCCATGAAGGCCTCACTCGGCACCGGCTCACCCGCGAAGGCGATCGAGGCAGACCCTGCTCAGAGTGCTGCCGAGACCGTCACCGAGCCGGTGGTTGAGCAGGCCAAGCAGGCGGAGGGCGCATGATCGTCCGCATCATGGGGGAGGGGCAGTGGGAGGTCTCCGCGGAGCTCCTCCAGGAGCTCAACAGTCTGGACGCTGCTCTCGAGTCCGCGGTCGCGCTGGGGGACGAGACGACCTTCCGCACGTCCCTGGACTCTCTCCTCGATCTCGTACGCGACAGCGGCCAGACTGTTGCCGACGAGGAACTGGTCGACTCCGACCTGATCCTGCCCCCCGCCGACGCGACCATCCAGGAGGTCCGGGGACTGCTCGGTGACGAGGGGTTGATCCCTGGTTGAGCGCGGCCAACCCGCTGCCTGAGCCGGAACACCAGTCAGACATCGGACGTTGTCGAGGGTAGATACCCCTTGGAGTAGAAAGACCTGATGGCCAAAAGCCGATTCCTCCCGGATCGAGGACTCAACGCCCGAATGGGCCTCGTGATGTTCCTGTTGGGCGCCTTGTACCTCGCGTTCATGGCCGCCCTGATCACCTTCACCACAATGTCGGCAGGGGTCGTCATCGTGATCGCCGTGGCACTCGCCGCGGGTCAGTGGTTCTTCTCGGACAGGATCGCCCTGGCCGCGATGCGAGCCCGCGAGGTCACGCCTGACCAGGCACCCGAACTGCACGGGATGATTGACCGGCTCTGCGCCCTCGCCGACATGCCCAAGCCCCGGGTGGCGATCGCCGACACTGATCTGCCCAACGCATTCGCCACCGGTCGCAGCCCCCAGCACTCGGTGGTCTGCGTGACCACCGGCATCCTGCGCCGGTTGGACGGCGAGGAGCTGGAAGGCGTGCTGTCGCACGAGCTGTCTCATGTGGCGCACCGTGACGTCGCCGTCATGACCGTGGCTTCGGTGCTCGGCGTCATCGCGGGCCTGATCACCCGCTGGGGTCTGTACTTCGGCGGGGGACGTAACCGGGACAACAACTCCGGGGTGGCGTTCTTGCTGATCTGGGTGGCCGGACTGGTCGTGTGGGCCTTGAGCTTCTTGCTGACCAGGGCTCTTTCCCGCTATCGGGAGCTGTGCGCAGACCGCTCCGGCGCCTACCTGACCGGCAACCCGTCTGCATTGTCCTCAGCACTGGTGAAGATCACCGGCGACATCGGCCGGATCCCGACCCGCGACCTGCGATCGGCAGGCGCAATGAACACCTTCTTCTTCGCACCCGCGATCAAGGGCGACTCGATCAACGCACTGGTGGCGACTCACCCGCCCCTCCAGCAGCGGCTCGACCAGCTGGCGAAGGTCGCTGCCGAGCTGGGTCGCCCGATTTGACCAGCGGCTCGACCGACCGGGACGGGGAGAGCTGACCTGTGGGGATCTTCGACACTTTGCTGGGGCGTACCAAGCCTGCCAAGCCTGACCTCGACCAGCTGTTCGCCATCCCGAGCGCGGCGCTGACGTTGCAAGCGGCCACCGCTTTCACGCCGACAGGCGTCGGCTCGGTCTGCTACCGGGCAGCGGAAGGGGCCGCCTTCGCGAGTACGCAGTCGGAGGTTCAGCAGCTGCTCGACGCGGACGAAGGCCCTGATGTCGAGCGGACCACGGACTCGTTCGGCTACACCTGGCTGATCTGCCGGGCCGACGGCCAGGACATGTCGGCGCTGGTCACCGACCTGCATGCGGTCAACACCTCGCTGGAGGGCAACGGGTTCGGACCTTCCCTGCTGTGCTCGATGGTGGTGTTCGTCGACGACGCCGGGCGCAAGCTGGGGCTGGTCTATCTGTACAAACAGGGCACGTTCTATCCGTTCGCCCCGCTGGAGGCGCAGCGCCGCGACAACGCGCTGGAGCTCCAGGTGCGTGGTGTCCTCGCGAACGACCTACGGATCGAACCCGAGCTCGGCCGCTGGCTGGCCGTCTGGGGTGCTCCTGGCCTGGACGGTTGAGTCCGCAGCCCACCGTTGGATCGTCACAGAAAGTGGCCAGAGGGGATGTACGGCATCGGGGGGCGCATGTGTCGAAGGGCAAGGTAACCACGCCCGTGCACCTCCATCCCAGCCGCGAACCCGACGTCGATCGCCCATTCCTGCTCGGCAGTGAGGTTGTGGAATGAGGCCGGCTGATCCCTCGGTGTCGCCGCCAGCGCGGTCCACAACAGGCGTTGCGCGGTGCGCCTGTTGGTTGCGGCGAGCAGGTACGGCCCCCCGGTCGGATGCAGGTAGCAGTAGCCCGAACCCGTTGAGTGGTCGATGACCTGCAGGACGTACTGGCGGATCATGATGTCGTGGTCCACGCCGTGAGCCCCGCCGCGAGTGCGTCGGTCCACGGAGTCCATCAGCTCGAAGTCGCCGGGTGTGCCGTCGCGGACGTGCTCGACCACCGGGAGAGCCGACCGGTCGATCTTCCCCCACATCAGCATGGCCGGGTGGAGGGTGAAGCCCGCCAGCCGGTACCTGCGGGCGGCCCTCGGGTCATGGGAAGAGCAGACCATCCCCCGCAGGCATCCTTCGCTGTACCGGAGCGCCGCCTGGAGCAGGGGTTTCCCGATGCCAGTCGACTGCGCGGACGGGTGCACGGCGTACGACGACAGACCCCAGAACAACTCCCTGCGAACCGACATCGCGACTCCGGTCAGGCCGTGCGCGTCCTCGCAGACCCAGCAGCCGGGTCCGTCATGGGTCACCAGATGTGTGGCTCGCGCCCGCCACAACTCGCTCCGTCCGGCGTCGCGCGTCTCGGGCGCCGGCCAGTTCGCCGGCCTGGTCGCGACATCGAGACTGTAGAAGGACTTGTCGGTGAGCACTTCCACGGCGGGCACGTCAGCCAGGCTCATGGGACGGATCAGCACCCCATCACCGTAAGGACCACCGCTGGTAGCCACAATGCGATAACACGAGGAGTCATTGCGACTGGGAGGGCCGGTTGGACGAATCGGGTGTACCGGTGTGCGACCATGGAGGGGAATGATCGGAGCAACCCGTACGTTGGCATCACCGGGCGGCTGAACTGACGCCTGACCACGAGATCTTTGGAGCATCGCGATGACGGAAGCCGCCCAGGCCACTCCTACCCAGGAGACGGCTACGCGAGCAGGTAGCGTCCTCTTGACCGATCAGGCCGCTGACAAGGTGAAGGCCCTGCTGACCCAGGAGGGCCGAGATGACCTGCAACTTCGGGTGGCGGTGCAGCCGGGTGGATGCTCAGGGCTGCGCTACCAGCTGTTCTTCGACGAGCGCAACCTTGACGGCGACGAGGTCACGGACTTCGGAGGCGTCAACGTAGTCGTCGACCGGATGAGCGTGCCCTACCTGCTCGGAGCAACCATCGACTTCGTCGACACGATCGCGAAGCAGGGATTCACTATCGACAACCCCAATGCGGGTGGCTCCTGCGCATGCGGAGACTCGTTTCACTGACACATCAGGGCCTCAGGCCCGGATTCGACGCGACCGACACCCCGTCGTGGCTCACCAGCCGCGGCGGGGTTTCGCCGTCTGTGGTTGCGCGACGATCGCCGGGAATGACCGGCCAGCCCGCCGGTCCATGCCGGTCGATCGGCACGTCAGCTGACTGGCACCGTGTCCCCGGTGGAGCCGTCGACGACGGTGCGTCCACCGAGCGGAGACGTCAGGGTAACCCGCGTGGACTTGGCCATCGCGATGTCGGGGCACGCTATCCCCGAGGGGACCTGTGGGTCCGTGCCTTGGACAAGAGTGACGGTGACCTTCGCGACAGTCTGGACAACATCGACGTGGTCGAGCTGCGGTGAGCAGCTGGGGAGACCGACGTAATAGGTGAGCACGAGCCGGCCCTGGGCGTCGATGTGCGCATCCGCAATGGCCATCGTGTTGAACTGTTGATGCCCGCTGCCCGGGTCCACAGGAAGCATCGGGCCGCCGGGGTCGGCGTTGCCGGGCCAGCCGTTGGAGCCGGCGCCATTTTGTCCGGGATAGCCGGGTACGGTGCTACCCCCGCGGGTGCCGGACGGGTCGGTAGCCTCGTCGGTCCACCCCGACCCCGTCGGCTGGTCACCCGGCTCAGTGCCGGCGGAGCCAGAGTCCCCGGCCGGTGGCTCGCTGACCGTTTGGGCCGGTGCATCGCTGCCGCGAGAGGCGAGAACGGCGATCGCGACCACGACGGCCATGACAGCCAGGGCAGCGATTGCTGCAAGCAGGTTCTTTCGCATCATGACCCTTCGACGCCGGCGGGAGCGTCGCGGTTCCCTCAGCTTGTGGCCGGGCACGCAGACACTTATACGAGGGCGTGGCCAGGTCGCCGGGACCGTCGTCGCACAAGATGTGACGGTGATGCTGTCCGGTGACCCGGTCGACTACCGGAACGTCGCATCTTGCGCCGGCCGACCGGGATCGCCGGTTGGCAGCGCGCCCGCGGATCATCGTGTTGGGCACCATCGTGCTGGGCACCCGAACCGATGCCACTGCGGCTCCACGCATCCGCGCCACATCGACAGGCTATCTTTTGATGTTCTCAGCCTTCCGGGTACAGCAATTCATAGCCTGTCGATCCCACAACTGCGCAACCGGAGAGGTACGCCGAACGGAGCGAAGGCCGCACGGTACGCAAGCCGGGACGCGGTCGCTGGGTAGGGTGATCGAATCCGGATCCATCCGATTCTCGTGTTTGGGAACCGACGATGCCGATAGCCGTCACGGGGTCCATAGCGACCGACCATCTGATGGTCTTTCCAGGCAAGTTCGCAGATTCGCTGGTGGTGGAGCAGCTCGACAAGATCGCTCTGTCGTTCCTGGTCGAGGACCTCGTGGTTCGACGTGGCGGCTGCGCGGCAAACATCGCGTTCGGCATGGCATGCATCGGGGTGACTCCAGTGTTGGTCGGCGCGGTTGGTGAGGACTTCGCCAGCTACCGGTCCTGGCTGGAGCGCCATGGCGTGGACTGCGGGTCGGTCCACGTGTCAGAAACCAAGCACACGGCCCGGTTCATCTGTACGACCGACAGTTCCCATGCCCAGATTGCCTCCTTCTACGCAGGCGCGATGTCCGAGGCCCGTGAGATCGAGCTCCGCCCGATAGCTGAGCGGGTGGGTGGTCTCGATCTCGTAGTGATCAGTCCGAACGACCCAGACGCCATGCTGCGCCACACGCAGGAATGTAGAAGCAAGGGGTTCGCGTTTGCGGCAGACCCGTCCCAGCAGCTGGCCTGGTCCGACGGTGACACCATCAGGCGGCTCATCGATGGTGCCGCCTATTTGTTCTCCAACGACTACGAGGCCGCCCTCATCGAGCAGAAGACCGGCTGGACCGCCGCCGAGATCCTGAGCCGGGTCGGCGTGCGGGTCGTCACACATGGCAGCTCCGGGGCGGTCGTGGAGCGGGACGGTGACGAGTCGATCAAGGTTCCCGCCGTTGCAGGCATCGAAGCTGTCGATCCCACCGGAGTAGGGGACGCCTTCCGGGCTGGGTTCCTCGGTGCCGTGGCCTGGGGGCTGGGACATGAGCGCGCTGCGCAGCTCGGGTGCGTACTCGCGAGTTATGTCGTGGAGACGGTGGGGCCCCAGGAGTACACCCTGGGGCAATCGGGCTTCCTCGACCGGGTGGAAGCCGCCTATGGTCCCGAGGCGGCGGCCGAGGTGCAGCCCCTGTTGGCATGCCGATAGGGGGCGTCGCGGAGGTGAAGATGGCTGAGGAGCCGACGTGAGTTCCCCTCGGAGCCTGAAGGTCCGGGCGTTTGACGAAGCGGATCGGGATGCGGTTGTTGCCCTCGCACCTCGGCTCTCCATCGGGGTGGCGCATTGGCGCGACCCCAAGGCCGTGGTGGCCGCAGCGCTGGAATGGGTTGCGGAGTCCATGGCCAGAGCTGCATCGGAGGACGGGGCGCTGTTCGTCGGCGAACGCGAGGGACAGGTTGTCGGCTTCGTGAGCGTCTCGACGCGACCGCACTTCACCGGAGAGCTCGACGCCTACATCGGCGAGCTCGTCGTCGACGCTCGAGCCGAGCGGACGGGAGTCGGTGCGGCGCTGGTGGGACAAGCCTGTCAATGGGCGGCGGAGGCGGGTCTGCGCCGGATCAGTCTCGAGACCGGCGCCGCGAACGACGGGGCTCGGTTGTTCTACTCCCGACTGGGCTTCGACGAGGAAGACGTGCGCTTGTCGGGTGCCCTATCAGCGCCGAGACAGCACGCACCGGTGCCACCTGCCAGGCAGGTGCTGGAGTAGGGTTCTGCCGAACGCCCAAGACAGGCCGCGAGATCCGTGTGAGGCTCGGCTTCGCCGGATGTGAGCGGGTCCAGTTCCGACGAGAAAGGCGTCCCGTGGGTCTGGATCTCACCCGGAGGAAGGCTCTTCGAGCCGGTCGCCAGCGGGGGGCCGTGCTGGGTTCTCTGGGGTTGTTGCTGCTGCTCGCGCTGACTGGCTGTTCGTCCGCCGACCAGGACCAGATCAAACGCTGGGCCCTGCCTCCGGCGGCCAGCGACACGGCACCTCATATGGCAGATCTTTGGCGAGGAGCCTGGATCGCTGCCCTCATCACCGGGGTCCTGGTCTGGGGCTTGATCTTGTGGTCGGTCGTTCGCTACCGGCGGCGCAGCGATGATGAGGTGCCGGCTCAGACGCGGTACAACATGCCCATCGAGGTGCTCTACACCATCGTGCCGCTGATCGTGGTGGCCGTCCTCTTCTACTTCACGGTGGTGGTCCAGAACAAGATTCTGCAGACCAGCCCCGAGGACGTCGCCGGGGCGGATCACACGGTGCTCGTGCTCGGCTCGAAGTGGACATGGAACTTCACCTACCGCCAGGACCCAGCGCTCGATGGCCGCACCAGCGTGTTCGACACCGGGACCCCGGCGCGGCTGCCCGAGCTGTGGCTGCCGGTCAACGAGTCGGCCGACTTCGAGCTGCGCTCCGCCGATGTCATCCACTCGTTCTTTATCCCGTCGTTCTACTTCAAGATGGACGACATCCCAGGTCGCCACAACCACTTCGTGATGACTCCCACCAAGATCGGCACGTTCAGGGGCAGATGTGCGGAGTTGTGCGGCATCTATCACTCCCGCATGCTGTTTACCGTACGGATCGTCACCGCTGAGCAGTACGCCGCGCACCTGCAGGCCCTGGAGGCCCAGGGCCAGGTTGGCGTCCAGCGGCCAGGCTCAGCGACGATACAGATTGCGGGCCTGCCGGCGGAGGAAGGAGGCAACCCGTGACGACGACCGAGATCGGCCAGCGTCGAATCGTCCGGCGCGCACCGGGCAACGTGATCGTACGTTGGGCCACCACGACCGACCACAAGGTGATCGGCCAGCTGTACTTGATCAGCTCCTTCGGGTTCTTCCTGTTCGCGGGCGCGATGGCCATGGTCATGCGGGCCGAGCTGGCGCGCCCAGGCATGCAGATCGTGGACGACGAGCTCTATAACCAGCTCTTCACGATGCACGGCACGATCATGTTGCTGTTGTTCGCGACGCCGTTGTTCGTGGGTTTCGCCAACGTGGCCATGCCGCTGCAGATCGGTGCTCCCGACGTGGCGTTCCCGCGGTTGAACATGTTCAGCTACTGGTTGTTCCTGTTCGGCGGGCTGGTCACGGTCTCGGGATTCATCGTTCCCGGTGGAGCCGCTGACTTCGGCTGGACTGCGTACTCGACGCTGACCGATGACGCGAACTCGCCGGGGATCGGCGGTGACCTGTGGATCATGGGTCTGTGGATGGTCGGCCTGGGGACGATCTTGGGAGCTGTCAACTTCGTCACCACGATCTTCTGCATGCGTGCTCCGGGGATGACCATGTTCCGGATGCCGATCTTCTCCTGGAACATCCTCCTCACCAGCCTGCTCGTGCTGATCGCGTTCCCGATCTTTGCCGGCGCGCTGCTCGCACTGGAGGCTGATCGAGTCCTCGGAGCCCACATCTTCGACGCGGCAAACGGCGGCCCGATCCTGTGGCAACACCTGTTCTGGTTCTTCGGCCATCCCGAGGTCTACATCATCGCGTTGCCGTTCTTCGGCATCATCACCGAAGTGCTGCCCGTCTTCAGCCGGAAGCCCATCTTCGGCTACATCGGTCTGGTGGGCGCGACGCTGGCGATCGCGGCGCTGTCGGTCGCGGTCTGGGCGCACCACATGTTTGTCACCGGAGCGGTGAACCTGCCGTTCTTCTCCTTCATGACGTTCCTGATCGCGGTGCCGACGGGGG
>JBDUDR010000092.1:0-11346 GCA_040002845.1 Nocardioidaceae bacterium | reverse complement strand
TCCGACCCAAGGGGACGAAGAACTGCGTGATGCGCAAGGAGATCCCCTGACCCGGGCCTCGACTCAATGTCATCGGCTGATCCGGTAAACGCTCCAGCCGACGCGGATGCGTCGGCGCGCTGCGCTTTGGCCTTGCATCCCGGGGCGGGCGCGCACCGGTGGGGTCGCACGACTGGGGTTTGCGCAGGTCAGACCGCAGTGGCCCATCGTGTATCGGATCCAGCAGCTCCCTCGAGTGTTTCCACTGTGGGAACGTCTCGCGGCCCGACCGTGGCACAGGGGTGTCAGCGCGCCATCACCCCGCTCCCGATCCGCTGATGTGCGGACGTCTGGCTCGATGCGTCAACTGATCAGGTGCGACGCCTGGTGATGGCGCAGCAGTCTTAGGGTCCTCAAGCCAACCTGGTGGACCAGCACACCGATGCCGGTGTTGATTACCGCCAGCCCAACCGCTCCGAGCAGCCCAACCTCGACATCCATCACGTCGGTTGCGAGGAGCAGGACCGGCCATCCAACTGCGGCGGCGACGAGGGACAGGCGCCACCAACGCCCGGAAGCTAGGCCGAACAAGATCAGGGTTGGGATCACGACGACTCCTTACCGCGTCTCCGAGCATACCGGCGCGTCCAACGTTGGCCGCGCTGGTCGCGGCAGAGATCCGGACGTTGCGAGCCGAGCAAGGCATCGAGCTTGCGTCGGCGAGCGTCGCGGCTGCTTTGGGTTACGCCGAAGGTTGGACTCGCTGAACCTCACGCGCAGCCAATGGGCTGCTTGGCGGCCGGCCCGACGGGGAGCTGGGCAGCCAACTCCTCCCCCAGCATGTTCTCGAGGGCCCGCGTCGCGCTGCCCTGCACCGACTCGATGCCGCTGGTGTAGTGGCCACCACCGCCGGCGTACGGTGCGATGTCGCATTGCAGGGCTCGCCCGGCTGCGCCGGACCGGTCGAGCACGCTGGCGTCATCGGAGAAGTCCCGCTTCAGGCTCATCGGCCCCGCGTAGGGGTGGGCCACTGGTTCACCGCGGACCACAGGCGTCGACGTATCGCAGCTGGCGAGCAGCACGGCGGTGGCGACAGCGACGCCGACGTGGCGCACCAGGATCCCCTGTTCTTCGAGTAGCCACTGTGACGGACACGGAGCGCATGTGGTTCCAAACAAGGTGAAACCGTGCCCCAAAAGATCGCCTCTCGCCCACTACGGGTGACACGACCGAAAAGGCATCATGGACAGACACAACCCACCTCCGGGGGCAGCCAGCAGGACCGGCGCGTCAACTCCAGATCCTCAAAGGAATCGGATGGATCCCTTCTGGCACCTCCGGAGGTGTTTGTGAAGGACCACCGAGCTATATCAGCCGAACCGGTTTCGCTGCGATCGGTGGGCCGCAGAGAATCGCAGCAGCCGACTGGGTGTGATGGCGGCGTCCACGCGCCTGTCGTGCAGATCCACCGGTACGTGGTCGACGACCTCGTCGTCATAGAGCAGTACGGCGACCCAGGTCGGTCGGACGACCCGCGCCAGCGCCTTGTCGTAGGACCCGCCTCCACGCCCCAAGCGCCTCCCGCGCCGGTCGACGGCAAGTCCAGGACAGAGCACCACATTGGCCTGGCCGATCGCTTCGACCCCGAGGCGGCTCCCGACGGGTTCGAGCAAGCCACGAGCCGCCGGCGCCAGCGAGGCGGAGTCCGTGTATCGGGACCAGTCGAGATCGCCATCGCGCCGCAGGACGGGCAGCAGGACCCGCTGACCGCGCTCGACTAGCGCGTCGAGCAGGCTGCCGGTGCCGGGCTCGCGACCGACGGAGACGTACGCCGCGACCGTGGCCGCCCTGGCTACCTCGGGCACAACCATTGCTCGAGCCCCGAGTGCGGCGGCGTTGTTTACCAGGTCGGCCAGTGCCAGCCGGCCACGTCGAGCGAGCAGGTCGTCCCTCAGCGCAGCCTTCTCCCGGGCCACGGCCACCGGGTCAACGGGACTCACAGACTCAACCGTAGGGCGTACCCGGACAACCGGCCCGTCGCCTACGATGCGGGGGCATGAGTGCCGAGGGACTTGCCGAAGCGCGCCGCGTGATGACCGAGGCCGGCGTACACCCGCTGGCCATCGAGGTGTTCGTGTACTACTACGGCCTTCTCGAGCGAGGCGAGACAGGCACGATCACTGAGACCGCCATCGATCCCGTCGAGCCGATGGTCGCGTTGGCCGATTTGCAGGTGGGCGAAGAAGACTCGCGAACCGCGCTCGACAAGACAGTCGTTATCAAGCTCAACGGCGGGCTCGGCACTTCGATGGGGATGGACCGAGCGAAGTCACTGGTGCCGGTGCGCGGCGACCAGCGCTTTCTCGACCTCATCGCCCAGCAGATCCTTGGGATGCGCAAGCGGCTCGGGGTCCGCCTCCCAGTGATGTTCATGAACAGCTTTCGCACTCGCCGCGACGCGCTGGCCGCGCTGGCCGACCATCCGGGCTTGGAGGTGGATGGTCTGCCACTGGACTTCCTGCAGAACCAGGAGCCCAAGCTCCGCAGCGACGATCTGACGCCGGTGCGTTGGCCGCCAGATCCGGTTCTGGCCTGGTGTCCGCCTGGGCACGGCGATCTCTACACCGCCTTACGAGCCTCGGGCACGCTTGCGGCCCTTACGGGTGCCGGGTACCAGTACGCGTTCGTGTCCAACGCGGACAATCTGGGTGCGGTACCCGACCCTCGGGTCGCCGGCTGGTTCGCGACCAGCGGCGCACCGTTTGCAGCCGAGGCTTGCCGGCGTACCGCCTCCGACCGAAAGGGTGGGCATCTGGCCGTACGACGGTCCGACGGCCGGCTGGTGGTGCGCGAGAGCGCACAGACCCGCCCGGAGGACGAGGCGACGTTCGGCGACATCAACCGGCACAGGTACTTCAACACCAACAGTTTGTGGCTCGATCTGCACGAGCTGTCTGACGAGCTGGACGCCTGCGACGGCGTGCTCCGGCTGCCACTGATCCGGAATGTCAAGAACGTCGACCCCTCGGACTCCTCCTCCCCGGAGGTGATCCAGATCGAGACGGCGATGGGCGCGGCAGTCGAGCTCTTCGACGGCGCAACGGCGATCGAGGTCGACCGGAGCCGGTTCTTGCCGGTCAAGACGACGAACGATCTGCTCGTACTCCGCTCCGACGTCTACCGGGTCAACGACCAGGGCGGGCTGGAGATAGCGCCGGAGCGCGGCCGACCGGCTCCGTTCGTCGACCTCGATCCGGCTTACTACAAGCTGCTGGCCGACTTCGACGCCCGCTTCCCTGCCGGGCCGCCTTCGTTGGTCGAGGCCGACCGGTTCGTCGTACGCGGGGATGTGGTGTTCGAGGCCGGGTATATGGTCCGCGGCGACGTCACGGTGGACAGGCGCTGACGGCGATGCATCGGGGCGGTTCGGGCCACCCAAGCGCATCAGCGTCGGTGCGGGATTCGACCGGAACCGCACCCGTTAGTGTTGCTGACCATGGTTGCAGAGACATCCCGGCTGCGCACCGTCGACGAGCACCTGACTCAGATCCTGGACACGGTGACGCCGCTGGGCGCCTACGAGCAGCCGCTCCTGGAGGTGCTCGGACTGCCCCTGTGCGAGGACGTCCGCGCACCGATCGCACTGCCCGGCTTTGACAACTCCGCCATGGACGGGTACGCCGTTCGCGCCGACGATGTAGCCGCTGCCCGCCAGGACTCGCCGGTCACGCTCCCGGTCGTGGGGGAGATGGGGGCGGGCCAGACCAAGGCGTACGCGTTGTCGGCCGGAACGACCTTGCGGATCATGACGGGCGCTCCGATTCCCAAGGGCGCCGACGCGGTGGTCCCGGTCGAGTGGACGGACAAGGGGGTCGCCAGGGTACGAATCGACCACGCTCCGGCGGTCGGCGAGCACGTGCGCCGCGCCGGCGAGGACGTCAGGGTCGGGGACGTACTTCTCGAGAAGGGAACCCTGACCGGGCCACGCCAGCTCGGCCTGCTGGCCGCGGTCGGACGATCCCAGGTGCTGGCTCATCCGCGGCCACGAGTGGTGGTGATCTCGACCGGCTCCGAGCTGCGAGAGCCCGGCACCGAGCTGGCCTTCGACTCGATATACGACGCCAACAGTCACCTGCTCGCGGCCTCGGTGCGGGCGGCGGGGGCGATCGCGTACCGGGTCGGCATCATCCCCGACGATCCGCAGCTGTTCTCCGACACGCTGTCAGACCAGCTCGTGCGTGCCGACCTCGTCGTCACTAGTGGGGGTGTGAGCAAGGGGGAGTACGACATCGTCAAGGAGGTCCTTGCTCGGCTTGGCACCGTCGAGTTCTGCGAGGTGGCGATGCAGCCGGGCAAGCCGCAGGGGTTCGGCACGATCGGTGAAGACTCGACGCCGATCTTCACCCTCCCGGGGAACCCGGTCTCGGCGTACGTGTCGTTCGAGGTGTTCGTGGCACCGGCATTGCGTCAGATGATGGGCAAGTGGCCGTACCGGCGCCCGCTCGTCCATGCCACCTCCTACCACGCGATCAAGTCGCCACCTGGTCGACGGCAGTTCGTGCGCGGCAGCTTCCTGATCGAGCCGCGCGGGGCGACCGTGGCCCCGTTCAGCGGCCATGGCTCGCATCTGGTGGGCGACCTGGCCAACGCCAACGCGCTGGTGGTCGTTCCCGAGGACACAACAGAGATAGCAGCCGGTGAGATCGTCGACGTGATGGTGCTGGACCGGGAATTCTGAAGGCGATGACAGATCAACCAGGGTTGACCCACCTCGACGAGTCGGGCGCGGCCAGAATGGTCGATGTGTCGGACAAGTCCGCGACCACGCGGGTGGCGGTTGCCAGCGGGCGAGTGCTGGTCTCGGCCGAGGTGATCGACTTGCTGCGCGGCGAAGGCGTACCCAAAGGGGACGCGCTCGGCGTCGCCCGGGTTGCGGGGATCATGGGCGCCAAGCAGACTCCTTCGTTGATCCCGTTGTGTCATCCGCTGGCGCTGACCGGGGTGACCGTCGACCTGCACATCGCGGACGATGCGGTGGAGATCGTGGCCACGGTGCATACCGCCGACCGGACCGGCGTCGAGATGGAGGCCCTGACTGCGGTGTCCACCGCCGCCCTCACGGTCGTCGACATGGTCAAGGCAGTCGACAAGGCAGCTGTGATCAGCGATGTGCGAGTGGAGTCGAAGACCGGCGGCAAGTCGGGAGACTGGCGACGCGATGTCTGACGAGGTACGCCGGGCGCTGGTCGTGACAGCGTCCAACCGAGCGGCCGGGGGAGTGTACGAGGATCTCGGCGGCCCGCTGATCGTGGCGAGCCTGGGACGCGCCGGGTTCGAGGTCGATGGCCCGGTGGTCGTACCCGATGGCGACCCGGTGGAGGAGGCGTTGCGCACAGCCGTCGAGTCCGCGTACGACCTTGTCGTGACGACGGGTGGAACAGGACTGACTGCCCTCGATCTGACCCCGGACGTGACACGGGTGGTGATCGACGTGGAGATCCCCGGTGTCGCCGAGGCGATCAGGGCGAAAGGCGTCGCGTCGGGCGTACCCACCGCGGTGCTTTCGCGCGGTATCGCGGGGATGGCGGGGACCACCATGATCGTGAACCTGCCGGGCTCGACCGGTGGGGTGAAGGACGGGCTGGCCGTGCTCGAGCCGATCGTGGGACACGCCATCGACCAGATCAGAGGCGGAGACCACTGACCCGCGGCTGGCCCGTTGAGCTCTCCCACGATCGGGTGGGTCTGCGCCCGATCAAGATGGCCGACGCCCGCGAGTGGTCTCGCCTGCGGCGGCAGAACGCGAGCTGGCTCAAGCCGTGGGAGGCGACCCTGCCGCCTGGCAGTCGTGGCACCCCGCCGACGGTGCGCGCGATGATCCGCGATCTGCGCCGCCAGGCCCGGACCGGCAAGGCGCTGCCGTTCGTGGTGACGCTCGACGATGTCCCGGTTGGGCAGGTGACTGTGAACGGGATCACCTGGGGGTCGGCGCGCTGGGCGCAGGTGGGGTACTGGGTCGAGAGCGCCCATGCCGGGGAGGGGATCATCCCGACGGCGGTCGCACTCGCCGTGGACCACTGCTTCTTCGGCCTGGGGTTGCACCGGATCGAGATCGCCATCCGGCCGGAGAACACCGCCTCACTGCGAGTCGTGGAGAAGCTCGGTTTCCGACTCGAGGGTGCCGCGCCCCGGTATCTGCACATCGACGGCGGCTGGCGTGATCACCAGTTGTACGCGCTCACCAGGGAGGAGGTGCCGCAGGGCGTCCTTGGCCGGTGGCTCCGGGCGTCCGCGAGCTGAATCACACTGGTCACAGGAGTTGTCAGACGACACACCGGACTTGTTCCGTCGCTCCAGCCACGGGCTGGCCTACCGTCGTCCTTGTGTCGGGTGTGATCTATGGCCTCATCGTCTGTTTGTGGGCCGCCTTCTTGGTCCCGCGGGCGCTGCGTCGGTACGACGAGGCGTCGAAGGCTCGATCGATCGAACGGTTCTCGTCGGCCATGCGGGTCCTCGGTCGGCGTACCGAGGTGGAGCAACGCCGGGGGATGGGCGCTGATGACGCCGATCCGGCGGCTCCAAAGGTGACCTTGGGCAAGGAGTCCCAGCTCGTGGTCGAGCCAGAGCCGGCGCCTCGCCCCCGACCCAACCCGGCAGCTGCGCGAGCGGCCGCCGAGCGACGCCAGTTGGTGCTGTTCTCCCTGCTCATAGCGACCATGGCGGTCGGATCTCTCGCGGGCTTCGGCGTCGTGCCGCCGTGGGCTGTCGCGGTGCCATTGCTGTTGATCGGGTTGTTCTTGTACGCCTGCCGTCGTCAGGTGCGCCCTGACACCGATGCCTTCTGGGCGGCGGCTCGTTATGAAGCCTCTCAGGAGTCACCGCGCCGCGGGGTGCGGGTCGATGCGTCTTCTCAGGCGGACGACGAACCGACCGTGGTCCTGCGGGCGTCGCTGGAGGCGGCCGTCGCCGAGCAGCATGTCGATGTCGTCTCTGTAAGCGCCGAGGATGGCCACGAGCTGTGGGATCCGCTGCCGGTGACGCTGCCCACTTACGTCGGCAAGCCGGCCGCTCAGCGCACGATCCGGACCATAGAGCTAGGCGAGCCGGGGGCATACTCCGCTGGTCGCCTCAACCGGGACGAAGCGGCCGCGCTGGCGGAGCATGCAGCGGTCGAGCCGGGCTCGGGTGCTTCCGACGAACCTGCCGATGAACCCCGCCGCGCAGTCGGCTCCTGACCCTCCCGCTGACGCCCCTCCGTTCGAGCCGATGGCTTGCGGAGGCTGCGTGAGTCCGTGGCATCGCCGGTTGATCACAAGATGTGACGTTCCGGTAGGCAGACGAGGGGTCACCGGACAGCATCGCCGTCACACTTTGTGGCAGGCCCAGCCCTGCATCCCGGCGGTCTCCCCTCGGATGAGTCGCTTGCGTCCGCACGGGAGTGCACTACTGCGCTCCGTACAGCCGACGCTAGCGGCTGACTCGGGAGCCACTTTCACGATCGGACCGATGGGCCGCTGCGTGTTATCGTTTTTAGCCGGTTCACGGGGTGTGGATCGACCATCCGGGGCTGTGGCGCAGCTGGTAGCGCACCTCGTTCGCAACGAGGGGGTCAGGGGTTCGAGTCCCCTCAGCTCCACGGCGGCGGTCTTACTCCAACCCCCGTCCAAAGAGACGGGGCGGAGCAGGACATCCAGGGTCCCCGAGCGGGGCAGCGGTACTCGGTGCGCGTGGCCAGGATGCCGTGCATGAGCTGTCCGACGGGTGTCTCGTCGAAGCTCTCGATGGCGGAGACAGTGGCCTTAACTTGTGCAGCCAGAGCACGAGGCCTCATCCGTCCAACACTCCACACCATTGACGCGATAGCCCATCAGTGGTTGGGTCGCGGGTGACCTAGTGCTTTCTCGCCATGGTGTGCTTTCCTACCCATGGTGCGATGTGAGATGGAGAAATCATGAGACGGTTTGTCGTGATGGTCGCCGGAATCGCGGCCGCACTGACTCTGACCGCAGCACCAGCCAGTGGGTATGGTGGCGGCGCCAGCCACGACATGTGGCAGGTCGGGATGTCTTTCAACTGCAACAACCGCGACTTCTGCGGCGACGAGCTCGGCGGCTTCTGGGGATGGGTGGAGTTTGACCGCTCCGCCGACGGGACGCAGACGTGGGGCGACCTTGAGGCGGCCTTCTGCGATCACACTGTCGGCGGCGCGGCGGGAGGGGGTCATGTGTCGATTGAGATCGAGAGCTGGACTATCGAGCCGGGCTCCGCTGGGTCACAGACCTTCTTCGCCAGCGGCGAGGAGACCGACTCCTTCAGGGGCACCAGCCACACCTTCGACTTCACCCACCAGGACACTGGGATCTCCGCGGTGCCGGGCCATTACAGCACCGACGAGATCCTTGGCTTCGAGGCACCACCTGGAGTAGCCCTTCAGATTCAGGTCGCGTTCCGGCCAGCAAAGTAGCCTTGCCGAGTCCTTCCCGCGCTCGGGTTTCTGGCGCCACCTCGAGCGTGGGAACGGAGTCGAAGCGGTATCGAGATCACCCTGACCAGTGAACACGAAGAGCCAGGTCGTCAGGCCCAGATGCCGTGCGCAACCGTTCAAACTAGAACCAGCCGGCGCCGCCTTGGCGCGGATCGATCCGCTGCTTCGGCTGTACGCTCGGCAGTGTTCGAGGGCAAGTGCGCTCTTTACCGGACAAGGTGCGGATCCACCACCCGCTGGCGGCTATCCAGAGGCCTTGATCCAACTGGCCAAGCAGCTGCAGCGCCAGGACGAGTCAAAATGACAAATGACAGAGCTGGTTAGCCTCGCTCATGCTTCAAGATCCGCTTCACGCTGGACAGGCTGATGCTGTAACGCTCAGCCAGACTCCGCTGCGTCGCTCCTGAGTGGCTGTCGTGGAGCACCTCCTGGATGATCTGCTTGCCGAGCCGGTCGATCAGCCTCCAGCGTGGACCAGCCAGGGGAGGGGAAGCCTCGTCACCGCTATCGACCTTGACCTCCGCGATTGCCTGGGTGGCCTGCGCCACCACTGCCCGTACCTCGGGGTTCGAGAAACGTCCCCTTAGGTCCACCAAACGTCCAGGTCAGACGAATACGGAGTCCTTACCCAGGAGTTCCGGATGCACTGTCAGCACTTAGAGCGTGTCTCGTGTGGCTGGTGTGTCTGGTGTTGCATCGTTGGGCGCATGAGCGATGATTTGGCTGAGAAGTTGGTTCCGGACGGGTTGTGGGAGCTGGCGGCGCCGTTGGTGCCACCGTTCCCGCCGCGGCCGCAGGGCGGAGGGACGGCGGCGATCGACGATCGGGCGGTGTTCACCGCGGTCGTGTTCGTGTTGACCAGCGGCTGCGCCTGGCGGCATCTGCCGCCGTCGTTCGGGTGTCCACGCCGACCGCGCACCGCCGGTTCACCGCCTGGACGCGGGCGGGGCTGTGGCCGCGGCTGCACCGGCGGGTCCTCGACAAGCTGGGCGGCCGAGGCGAGATCGACTGGTCCTCGGCCATCTTGGACGCGGCCAGCGTGCGGGCGAAAAGGGGGGCTCGTTGACCGGCCCCAACCCGGTCGACCGCGCCAAACCCGGCTCCAAGCTGCACGTTCTCACCGACGCCGCCGGCATCCCGCTGGTGGTTGGGCTGTCCGCGGCCAACACCCACGACAGCCAGGCCCTGCAACCCATGGTGGCCGGCCTGCCGGCGATCCGTTCCCGCCGCGGACCCCGCCGCCGACGACCCGGCAAGCTGCGCGCCGACAAGGCCTACGACGCCGGCCACCACCGGGCCTGGCTACGTGACCGCGGCATCACACCGCGCATCACCCGCCGCGGCATCGACACCGACCAACGCCTCGGTCGACACCGCTGGAAGATCGAACGCACCATCGCCTGGCTCACCGGATACCGCCGCCTCACCATCCGCTACGAACGCCACGCCACCCTCTTCGGCGCCTTCCTCTCCCTAGCCGCAGCACTCACCTGCTGGAAGAAACTCGCCACATGAGACACGCTCTTAGTCAGTGTTTTGTGCCGTCGCCGTCCGGCTCTGGTCGATTGGGACGCCGGGCCTTGGCGCGGGCGTGGCGATGCGCGCCATTACAACCGGCCATGACCACGTTGATGACAGCAGTCCTTCCGTCCGGCAGCGCCACACCCGTTCCTCCTTCTGCCGATCCGTCCTGCGAGTCCTCGGTCGGCCTGCCGTGCGGGTTGACCGACGCCGACGTCGCCCGTATCACGGCGGCGATCAGCGCAGCCCGCACCGAGTCCACCCGCACCGTCTACGGCCACGCCTGGCGCGGCTGGCAGCGCTGGTGCGACTCCCGCGGCATCGCGGCGCTGCCCGGTGACCCGCTCGCTTTGTGCCTACCTGAGTGAACGCGCCGAGAGCGGTCGCGCGATGGCCACCCTCGACATGTCCTGCACTGCCATCAGGCACGTCCACCGCATGTGTGCTGCCGAGGATCCCGTCGCCGCCGAGGCCGTCCGCCAAGTGCGGCTGGGACTGCGCCGCACCTACGGCAGCGCCCCGCGCCGGCTTGCCCGCCCGCTCACCGTCGACGAGATCCGCCACATCGTCGGCGGCATCGACCGGACCACGCCCATCGGGATCCGCGATGCGGCGATCATCCTGCTCGGCTACGCCTCCGCCATGCGGCGCTCCGAACTCGTCGCGCTCACGATGGCCGACGTCGAGCACAAGCCCGACGGCCTGCTGCTCACCGTGCGGCAGTCGAAGACCGACCAACAGGGCCACGGGCAGATCGTCGCCGTCGCCCACGGCCGGCACGCCCTCACCGACCCGGTCGCGGCCCTCGCCGCATGGCGCGCCGTTCGGCGCGAAACACCAGGAGCGTTGTTCACCCGAAATTAGGGCCAGCTCCGCCAGCCTCGAACCACTGTCGGGACGCGTCGTCGCCCGCATGCTCCGCGCTCGCGCCGAAGCCGCCGGGCTCGACGGTAAGCGGGTCACCGCCCACTCCCTCCGCGCCGGCCACGCCACCACGGCCGCCCTGGCCGGTGTCCCGCTCGATCGGATCGCCGCCCAAACCCGACACCGCGACATCTCCGTCCTCGTCAACCGCTACATCCGCCCACTCGAAGCCTTGGCCACGACCTCGAGCCGCGACCTGGGGTTGTGACCAAACGAGAGGAGCGGGACCGAGTGCGCTCCGCCATAGCCCGTCCCGGCGCGTCAATCGCGGCGAAAGACGTACCCGAGGCGGGAGTCTGCTTGCGAGCCTTATCACCCGCTCATGCCGATGAGCGCGCACGGTACAGGGCTGTCCCAGGGGCGCCTGGTGGTTATGCTCAAGGCAATGCAGTCACTCCAGGAAGCGGTGGACGGAGCGGCGGAGCGCACCGGATTCT
>JBDUDR010000091.1:0-11439 GCA_040002845.1 Nocardioidaceae bacterium | reverse complement strand
GGCCGGACCAGACGCCGATTCCGCTATGGCGGACGCTTCACGCGTTACGCCGCTACTAGCTTGGCGCCCGGCCCTTCGCCATGAAAGCAGCCCGAACCACGCCAGATGACCCCACAAACGTGGAGGTCGAATACGTCAGCATGGGCGCTCGGCACCCGGCCCAGACATCCCACCCACAGCCAACAGCAGTCGGCAGCTCCGCGACCCGGAGCCAACACCCATGCCCCCAACCACCCTTGACACGACCCATAGCCAGCTAGTCGCGGCCAGCACCCAGGCCGGGCACCTTGCCTATCCTTGACCCCGGTATGTCCGCCCCCACTCACGCGTCTGTACGCGCCCTGCGCGAGCGACTGCTTGCCGTGACGCTTCGCGACCAGGGCCGGCTGCGGCGACGGCTCGACGGGGTTGGCAAGATCGGCGATGGTCAACGGCGCGCCAAGGAGTTGGCTGACATCGCCGATGGGCTCTCGAGGGCCGAAGCGAGGGTTGCGGCGCGCCGGGCGGGTGTGCCCGAGATCACCTATCCCGATGACCTGCCGATCAGCGGAAGGCGCGACGAGATCGTTGCAGCCATCCACGACAACCAGGTCGTCATCGTCGCCGGTGAGACCGGCTCGGGGAAGACGACGCAGCTGCCGAAGATGTGCCTGGAGCTGGGCCGCGGCGTCCGGGGCCAGATCGGCCACACCCAGCCCCGCCGGATCGCCGCCCGGGCGATGGCCGACCGGATCGCAGCTGAGCTCGGCACCGAGCTTGGGGCAGTGGTTGGGTACCAAGTCCGGTTCTCTGACGAGTCGAGCGAGGCGACGCTCGTCAAGTTGATGACTGACGGCATCCTGCTCGCCGAGATCCAGTCGGACCGGACGCTGTCGCGCTACGACACGATCATCGTCGACGAGGCGCACGAGCGGAGCCTCAACGTCGACTTCATCCTCGGGTACCTCAAGCAGCTGCTGCCGCGGCGTCGCGATCTCAAGGTCATCGTTGCATCAGCCACCATCGACCCGGATCGGTTCTCGCGGCACTTCTCCGATGCCCCGATCGTGGAAGTGTCTGGTCGGACCTACCCCGTCGAGGTGCGTCACCGCCCGCTGGTCGAGGAGCCGAACACCGAACATGACGAGTCCGAGGCCAACGTCCGCGACCAGACCCAGGGAATCCTCGATGCCGTCAGCGAGCTCTGCGCAGAGGGAGCCGGTGACATCCTGGTCTTCCTGTCAGGCGAGCGGGAGATCCGGGACACCGCGGATGCGCTCGGGAAGCTGAGACTTCCACCTCGGCAGGAGATCGAGGTGCTCCCGTTGTATGCCCGGCTCTCGACCGACGAGCAGCACCGGGTCTTCGCGCCACATTCGGGCCGTCGGGTCGTGCTGGCCACCAACGTCGCCGAGACGTCGTTGACGGTGCCTGGCATCCACTACGTGGTCGATCCGGGGACGGCCAGGATCTCCCGTTACAGCCACCGTACGAAGGTTCAGCGACTGCCGATCGAACGCATCTCCCGGGCGTCGGCCGATCAACGCAAAGGCCGCTGCGGGCGAGTGGCGGAGGGTGTCTGCATCAGGCTCTACTCCGAATCAGATTTCGACTCGCGTCCGGCGTTCACCGACCCAGAGATCCTGCGGACGAGCCTGGCTTCGGTGATCTTGCAGATGACCGCGCTCGGCCTCGGTGACATCACCGGCTTCCCGTTCCTGGAGGCACCGGACAGACGAGACGTGAACGCCGGTGTTCAGCTGCTGGCGGAGCTCGGTGCCATCGACCCTTCGCAAGAGGCCCCGCGTAAGCGGCTGACGGCGATCGGGCGTCAGCTTGCTCAGCTTCCGACCGATCCGAGGCTGGCCAGGATGATCGTCGAGGCGGATCGCAATGGTTGTCTGCTCGAGGTGGCAGTCATCGCGGCGGCGTTGTCCATCCAGGATCCGCGCGAGCGGCCACTCGATCACCAGCAGGCCGCCGACACCGCCCATGCCCGGTTCAAGCACGAGGGATCCGACTTCCTTGCGCTCCTCGACCTGTGGCAGTACGTCCGCAAGCAGCGCAAGCAGCTGTCGTCGAGCCGATTCCGAAAGCTGTGCCGGGACGAGTTCTTGAACTATCTGCGGATCAGGGAGTGGCAGGACCTGGTCAGCCAGTTCCGCCAGGTCGCCAAGGCGATGAACATGGTGTGGAGCTCTTCGCCAGACGACCCTGACCGAATCCACCAGTCGGTGCTGGCCGGGCTGCTGTCACATGTGGGCACGAGGGACGCCGAGCAGCGGAACTATCTTGCCGCTCGCAACACGCACTTCTCGATCTCCCCGGGCTCGGCGTTGTTCAAGACGCAACCGCAGTGGGTCATGGCGGCTGAGCTGGTCGAGACGACCCGCTTGTGGGGTCGTGTGGTCGCCCGTATCCACCCCGAGTGGGCGGAGGCGCTGGCCGCCCACCTGGTCAAGCGCACCTATTCCGAGCCGCACTGGGAGAGCAAGCCCGCGTCGGTGATGGCGTACGAACGGGTGACGCTGTATGGCCTGCCCCTGGTAGCTGGACGCAAGGTGACCTACGGCCGGATCGACCCAGAGCTGTCGCGTCAGCTGTTCATCCGATCGGCTCTGGTGGACGGGGACTGGCGCACCAGGCACCGATTCTTCCTCGAGAACCGCCGGCTGCTCGAGGAGGCGGAGGAACTGGAACACAAGGCACGCCGTCGCGGCATCGTGGCGGATGACGAGACCCTGTTCGAGTTCTACGACGAACGCGTGGGTGAGGAGGTCGTGTCCGGCCGCCACTTCGACGCCTGGTGGAAGACCGTCCGCCGCGAACAGCCCGATCTGCTGACGTTTCCGCAAGCGATGCTGGTCGACTCCGAGGCGGCCGAGGTCAGCCCACACGAATACCCGGATGTCTGGCGTTCTGAGTCCGTCACCCTGCCGGTCAGCTACACGTTCGAACCGGGGAGCGCCGATGACGGCGTCAGCCTCGACATTCCCCTGGCGGCCCTGAACCAGGTGAACCCGGGCGAGTTCGCCTGGCAGGTCCCTGGCCTCCGGCAGGAGCTGGTGACCGCCCTGATCCGTTCGCTGCCCAAGTCGTTACGTCGCAACTTCCTGCCCGCGCCGAGCTATGCGAAGGCGTTCCTGGCTCGCGCCACGCCAGGAGAGGAGCCGCTGCTCGACGCCCTCGAGCGCGAGCTGTTGCGCACCACCGGCGTTCGTGTTCCGCGCGATGCGTGGGGGCTCGAGCGGTTGCCAGAGCATCTGCGAACCACCTTCCGTGTGGTGGACGACGACGGCGAGCTGGTCGGCGTCGGCAAGGACCTGACGGAGCTGAGACGGCGGTTCGAGCCGCGGCTCGCAAGAGCCCTCTCCGAGGCGGCCACGACGGTCGAACAGGAGGGACTCACGGACTGGACCTTCGATGCGCTTCCCGACACCTTCGAGCAGACCCGGGCAGGTCATCAGGTGCTGGGATACCCGGCGCTCGTCGATGAGGGCAGCGCCGTGGCGATCCGCGTGCTGGGGACGCGCGCCGAGCAGGATTCCGTGACCCGGAGGGGTCTTCGCCGGCTCCTGATGCTGACGGTGCCCTCACCTGTCAAAGCCGTGCAGGCCGGCCTGGACAACAGGACCAAGCTGAGCCTCGGGCTCAGTCGTGGCGTCAGCATCGAGACCCTGCTTCTCGACTGCGTGGCCACCGCGATCGACTCCATGGTGGAGGAGACAAGGGAGCCGGTACGCGACCAGGCCGGCTTTGAGGCGCTCCGGGAGCGGGTGCGAGCCGATCTGACTCAGGTAACGGCCCTGGTTGTCGCCGATGTGTCGGCTGTGTTGTCGGACGCGCACGAGGTCGACCGGCGGCTCAGCGGTTCCGCCAGTCTGCCACTGCTCCCAGCCCTTGCCGACATGAAGGCGCAGGCGGCCGGCCTGGTCCATCCAGGTTTCGTTGCCGAGACCGGCAAGACCAGGTTGCCTGGGCTGCGGAGATACCTGGCCGGCATCTCGTGGCGGCTCGACCGGCTTGCTGGTGATCTGCGGCGCGATGTCGAACGGATGGCCGTCGTACACCGCATCGAAGACGCTTTTCGTGGCTTCACCGCCGCTCACCCGGCCGATCAGCCCCTGTCCGATGAGCTAAGACACATCCGCTGGATGATCGAGGAGCTCAGGATCAGCCTGTTCGCCCAGCCGCTCGGGACCGCGGAGCCGGTCTCAGAGCAGCGGATCTGGCGCGCTATCAACCGGGTCCGCGGTTTGGGGTAACTCGCCGGGGCCCTGGGAGGCTGTTGCGCTTTGAGGGATCCGCATCAGCGGCTGGCTGTGCTGCCAACCGACGGCCCCGGTCGGGCAGCGCAAAATGCGACGTTCCGGTAGTCGACCGGGTCACCGGACAGCATCACCGTCACACTTTGTGGCCCAGCCAGCCCCCGCAGACCCGGTCGGCGCCCTCAGACGAGTGTCTGCGTCGCACGAGAGGGCGCCTTTTGCGACAGCCTCCTGGACACGGATTTGCTAACCCCAGGATCGTTCTGACCAGCGGGGACCGCCGAGAGATCGGTCAGCTAGGCCAAACCGTGCTCGCGGGCAGCTGCGACCACGTGGTCGAAGCGCTGGCGATCGAGGACGGCGCCCTCGCGCCGCACGGCTGCCGGGTCGACCCGGATCAGCCGATCGGTCCGTACCTCGCTGGCTCGGCGTTGCACGTCCCAGTCGCCGGTGCCGATGTCGACCCAGTGGCGACCCAGCCGGGCCTCCTGCTCCGTATCTCGGTCATGGTCCTTGCTCGTGAGCATCAACGTCACCAGCTCGGCACCGTCTCGACCGATGATGAGCACCGGGCGATCCTTACCCTGCCGGGGATCGTCCTCGTAGGGGACCCAGGTCCATACGATCTCACCGGGGTCGGGCCGCCCGTCCGGGTTGGGGGCGTACTCGACTCGAACGCCTCGCGGCGGCGAGTACACCGGCCTCCGCACGGAGCGCGAGCGCCGGACCCGATCGGTCAGTGATGCTGACCCGCGCGCTACCCGGCCTATCGCAGCAGCTGCTTTCCTGCCCAGCTGGCTCGAGGCCACTTCACGAACCAGCGGCGAGTGCGCCCATCGGATCCCATGCGGGGAGCACGATCGGTGGGTCGTCGAGACGGGCCTGAAGGTCCTCGGGCAGGCGGTCCTTGCGTACGGCGATCTCGAAGACGTACTCGGCAAACCACGAGTCGTTCATCGTATGGAAGCCCTGGTCCGCCTTCTTGTCGCCCCAGCTGTTCTCGACCCGCCACCGCCTGGGAGCGTCGTCGACCACGTCAACACCGGTGAACAGCATCGCGTGGGTCATGAACGTCTCGTGGTGGTTGAGGCGTTCCTCCTTGGACAGGTCGAACTTCGTGTCGTAGACCGACTCGAGGTCGTATAGCCGGGCGTCCCAGACTCCCTGGTCGTTGGCCATCATCTGGTCGACATCGCAGCCGAACCACACCGGCTCGCCGTCCATCACGGTCCGCATGGCCAGCTGCTTGAGGAGGTCGATCTCGATGTTGAGGTAGGTGACCGGGGGAGCGTCGACCACGTTGCCCAGGTATTCGACGGTGAACGTACGACCCGTCGGGCTGGTCTCTCTCGGGTCGTGGACCACGCACACGTAGTCGTCCAGCGGGATCGCGACGTACTTCTCGGCAAACTCCTTCGGCGTCATCCAGCCGTCGCGGTGGAACCCCCGGTCCTTGTCGGCCCACTGCCACAGGAAACGGTCCGGCGGCGTGCCGAGGTGGATGGAGAGCAGCCGGTGCGCGACCGTCATGATCTCTGCCTTCTTCTCACGCATCGCGTCGACGCCTTCGCCGTGCCGGGCGCGGACGTCGCGGGCCCCTTGCCGCAGGAGCGTGCACAAGGCGCTGTTCATCTGGGACGTGTTGGAGGAGCTGTTGGTCTCCGGCATGGCGACCTTGGGCACCAGTCCGTGCTTCCGTACGAGCGCCACGAACATGTTCCACTGCCCGCCGTCTTCGCACGGCGACCCGAGCAGGTGCGCGACGGTGCGATCGTCGATGTCGCGGTCGGAGGTGCCGATGATCGCCTCGAGGAAGTGGTTGGCCTTCTCCAACTTGTCCCAGAACATCAGATAGGTCTGCGAGAACTCGAAGTCCTTGACCTCCAGCTGCTTCGAGGCGCCGGCCCGCAGCAGGTTGGTCCCGGCGAACAGCCAACATCGCCCACTCTTCTCCTGGTCGGTCGGCTTCCAGTCATCGAGGAGATGTGAGACAGAGTGGTCGATGCCGGTGAGGATGCTGCGATCCAGCGCGATGCTGCGCACCGGCGTCAGCGTGACGGCGTTCTGCATGACGCGGTACGGCGGCTGCGCGGCGAACTCCTTGGCCAGCAGCTCGATCCGGTCCGGTGTGAGGTTGCGCTCCATCGACGTGCTCCAGTTTCGTATGCCAGCAGTGGGTTTCGGCTGTGGGTCGCCTAGACCAACGACTCTAACGCCTGGACCCGACCTTGGTCGCGGGGATATCACTGCGGCGATTACGAGATCAGGGGGTTGCCTGCGCGACGCCCACTCCGGGACTCTCGACTCATGGCATCTGAAGGGTTCGACTACGACCTGTTGGTGATCGGCAGCGGTCCGGGCGGTCAGCGGGCGGCGATCGCGGCCGCCAAGCTGGGTCGCCGGGTGGCGGTGGTGGACCGGCGGGACATGATCGGCGGCGTCTGCGTCAACACCGGCACCATCCCTTCCAAGACGATGCGCGAGGCCGTGCTGTATCTCACGGGGATGGCGCAACGCGAGCTGTACGGCGCCAGCTACCGAGTGAAGAACGAGATCAGCATCGCCGACCTGACCTCGCGCACCCAACACGTCATCGGACGCGAGGTCGAGGTCGTGCGCGCCCAGTTGCTGCGCAACCACGTCGACATACTGATCGGGACCGCGGAGTTCGTCGATCCGCACACCATGGCCCTGCAGGGCGCGGACCACGTCACAGTGAGCGCCGACCGGATCGTGCTGGCGCCTGGAACGCGACCGGCACGACCCGACTCGGTGGCGTTCGACGACGTGCGGGTCGTCGACTCCGACGGCATCCTGGGCCTCGACAGGGTGCCGATGTCCATGCTCGTCGTCGGAGCCGGTGTGGTCGGCGTCGAGTACGCCTCGATATTCGCCGCGCTCGGAACTCGCGTGACCGTGGTCGACCAGCGGCCGCAGATGTTGGAGTTCTGCGACGACGAGATCGTTGAGTCGCTCCGGTTCCACCTGCGGGACCTGGCCGTCTCGTTCAGGTTCGGCGAGGAGGTGTCCTCTGTCGAGGTCAGCGAACAGGGCGCCATCACCACGTTGACCAGCGGCAAGCGGATAGCCGCGGAGACCGTGATGTACTCCGCCGGCAGGCAGGGAGCGACTGAGGAACTCGCCCTCGAGAAGGCGGGCCTGGAGCCCGATCGGCGGGGCCGGATCAGCGTCGACGATAACTTCCGCACCGCCGTCGGTCACATCTATGCGGTCGGCGACGTCATCGGGTTCCCGGCGCTGGCCGCAACGAGCATGGAGCAGGGCCGGCTGGCGGCGATGCATGCGATGGGCGAGTCAGGGGATGCACTCGCAGCGCTGCAGCCGATCGGCATCTACACGATCCCCGAGATCTCGTACGTCGGGGCAACCGAGTCCGAGCTCACGGACGCTCAGGTTCCCTACGAGGTGGGCCTCTCCCGCTACCGCGAGCTCGCACGTGGGCAGATCGTCGGCGACTCGTACGGCATGTTAAAGCTGCTGGTGCACACCACCGAGCGGACCCTGCTCGGTGTCCATGTCTTCGGGACCGGCGCCACCGATCTTGTGCACATCGGGCAGGCGGTGATGGGATGCGGTGGCACCGTGGACTACCTGGTCGACACGGTCTTCAACTACCCGACCCTTTCGGAGGCCTACAAGGTCGCGGCACTCGACGCCACCAACAAGCTGCGAGCCCTGGATCGGCTCGCCAATCCGACCTGAGACGGCGATAGCCACCCAGCCTGCGAGGCTTCAGTCTGGTACGGCCGCCCGCACGACCTCGATGACCTGCTCGGACAGCCAGTCGCCGTGAGCCTCAGCCTCCGAGCTCACCTCGTCGAGGTAGATCTCCACCAACCAGCGGCGTCCGGCCGCATCGGTCGCGCCGGCGGTCAAGATACCGGTGTAGCCGAGCTCGGCAAGCAGCGAAACTTCCGCCGGGTCCGCCTTGGGATCGTGGATGTGCGAGTAGAACCAGGCGCCGCGGCACGCCCGAACTGTGGCGGGATAGTCGTTCAGCTCGAAGACCGAGCCGACGGGAGTGGCCTGGGAGCCGGCCCCCTCTCCCTCTCTTGTGACGGCACGCGCAGAGGTGACGAGGTGGTCGCTGCCTGGCGGCCCGATGGAGACCCACCACGATGCCCCGTCGATCTGGTGCAGGACGAAACCGGCGATGCTGCCAAGGCGCTCGAGGATCACCAGCTCCGATTCGTCGAGCTGCCGAACGCGCTCGGGCTGGAGGCGCAGATTTCGGACCGGCTGGTGTTGAACGAGAACACCGCCGACCGTGCCCTTGGCCCGATATAGAGCGGCGTCGGCCTGGTGATAGAGCGAGTCGGCGCTCGTGGGCGGCACCAGAAGATGCTCGCTGCTCACCATGCCACAAGACAGGCCGGCCTCCGGCTCGAATCTCGCCGCCCGGCTGATGACCCGCTGGAGCACCTCGGCAACTCGCCCGGGATCCGAGTCCACCGCTACGAAGGCGAACTCGTCGCCGCCGATCCGCGCCGCAACGCTGTCCTGCAGGGTGGCGGCAGCCTCGCTGAGCAACATCGAGATGCCCAGCAGGAGGTTGTCGCCGGCAGCATGACCGGATCGATCGTTGACAGCCTTCAGGCCGTCCACATCGCACAGCGCGAGCACCACCTGGCGTCCGGCACCCACCGAGTCGGCGAGGAACTCGTCTGCTCGACGACGGTTACCCAGACCGGTCAATGGATCGAGGTACGCGAGGCGCCGCAGGTCCTCGGCGCTGTTGAGCCCGCCGACGCCGAGCGCAAACGCTTCAGCCAGGACCCGGGCCATCGCCTGATCGGACTCGTCGAACGGCCGCAGCTCCGCTCGTGTGGCGTAGAGCTCACCCCACAGGCGGCGTCCCATGAGCATCGGACAGCCCATCGCCACCTGCTTGCCGATCGAGGTCAGCAGCTTCACCTCGTTCTCGTCCGCCGCATCGTCGTCGGCGGCGAGGGTCCACAGCTCTCGCTTCTCCACCAGCTGCAAGAGCTTCGGGTAGTCACTGAGCGGGTAGACCTCGTCGGTGGGACGTTCGAGCTCCGCGGGTCCGAGGTCGCCGGAGCTGCGCAGGGTGCGGACCACACCGCTGTCCGCCTCGTAGCGGCTGATCGAGATCGACGAGGCATCGAGCAAGTCCAGGGCCGCATCGTTCACACAGGTCAGCAGGTCCTCGAGGTTGCCAACGGCGGCCATACCTGACAGCAAGGTGCCGAGTCTTCCCAGCACCTGTGGAGACACCGAGCCGCCACCGGGCGGTCGTCTCGGTGTATGCCCCATGGTCAGTCCCCGTGGTCGAGTCGTTCCAGTGCCCAGGCATAGATCTCCGCTTCGTAGCGCAGGTGCGCGTAGCGGCCTGAGGGCCCAACGTGAGCACCCTCGCCGAGCTCGACCCGAAACAGACAGCGCGGAGACCAGTCCGGGTCAGAGAAGCGTAGCGCCGCTACCCACTTTGCCGGCTCGGAGACCATCACCCGCGGGTCGTGCATGGCGCCGGTGACCAACAGGTCCGGGCGACCGCCGGCTGCGGGAAGGTTGTCGTACGGAGAGTACGCGAGCATCCAGGCGAAGTCGGCAGGTCGGCGCGGGTCTCCCCATTCGTCCCATTCGTTCACCGTGAGCGGGATCGAGGGGTCCAGCATGGTCGTGACGACGTCCACGAACGGCACCTCGGCGATGACGCCTCGCCAGCGGTCTGGTGCCTGGGAGAAGACTGCGCCTTGTAGCAAGCCGCCTGCGGACAACCCGCGGGTGACGATGCGGTCGCCGTCGACCACGCCGTTCGCGAGGTGGTTCGCCACCACGATGTGGTCGGAGAACGTGTGCTGCTTGCGGTCCAGCCTGCCGTCCAGCCACCAACGACGGCCGCCCTCGCCACCGCCGCGAACGTGGGCGTGCGCGAAAACCACTCCCCGGTCGAGCAGGCTGGGCAGGCCGGGGTCGAACTCCGGCTCGTAGCAGGACTCGTAGGCGCCGTACGCAAAGATCAGGCACGGCGCGGTGCCATCGAGCGGAGTTTCGGCGTGGTGCACGAGCGTGACCGGCACGTCGACATCGTCGGAGGGGACGCCGAGCTGCTGGTTGACGTAATGCTCCGGCTGATAGCCGGGCACTGACTGGCGTCTCAGCAGCGTCCGCTCGCCGGTGCCGAGATGGACTGAATACCACGCGGGCGGCACGGTGTAGGACTGTTCGACGACGTTGATCTCGGAAACCTCGAACAGCGGGTTCTCGTCGAGCTGCAACGTGCCGACCGGGATGGATGCGGTGATGTCGAGGCCGGGTGTGATGAGCCCTCCGTCCTGTGCGAGGGAGTGGGAGCGGAGCATGAGGGCACCGTCGCGCCGTAGGCTCACCACCAGGTGTTCACCGAATGCAGTCGCGGCGTTCAAGCGCTCCGCGGGGTGGTTCTCGGCGAGCACCTCGACCCAGTTCGCGAGGCTCGGGTAAGCCAGCGGTGCGGACATCAGTCGGAACTCGGTCGCCTCGTGGTTCGTGACGATGAAGAGCCGGTCGCCGGCCGCGGTGCGGGCGTGCTCGCACGCGTACTCCAGGCCAGCCACTCGCGGCTGGACGCAGCGTGCCGCTGACTCAGGTCTATGGGCGTCCAGCAGCCAGACCTCGCTGGTGTCGCGGCTCTGCGCCCACGCGACGATGACATCGCCCGAGCGGCAGCCGCGGATGTCGAGGTCGAACCGCTCGTCGGCCTCGGTGAGCACCAGCACGTCGTCAGACACGGCCGTACCGAGCCGGTGCCGCCGGATCTGGTGCGGGCGGTAGGCCTGGTCGTGGACTGTGTAGAAGAAGGTCGAGGAGTCCGCGCTCCAAGCCCCGCCGTAGTACGTCCGGGGAACCCGGTCGGGAAGGTCCTCGCCGGTCTCCAGATCGCGGAAACGCAACACGTAGACCTCGTCGCCTGTCGTGTCGACGGAGTACGCCAGCAGGGACTCATCCGGACTCACCAGGGTCAGTCCGAGCTCGAAGTGGCGGGATTCGGCAGCCAGCTGTTCAGGGTCGAGCAACACCTGGGCAGGTTCTGGTGGCGAGTCCTGTCGCGGCTGCGGTGTGTCACCGCCACGACACAATTGCGCGTACTCCCTTCCGTCCGGCGTCAGGGTGTAGTAGGAAAACCGTACGCGCTTGTAACTGATTGACCAGTCAGTTGCCGGCAATCGTG
>JBDUDR010000090.1:0-11588 GCA_040002845.1 Nocardioidaceae bacterium | reverse complement strand
TGGGATCAGTGGATGTCGGGTCGCAGGACCTTCGTCCGGAGCACGGATTCGTTCAGGCCCAGCTGACGGTCGAGCTCCTTCACGGTGGCCGGTTCCGCGGTGAGCTCGACGACTGCGTAGATGCCTTCGGTCTTCTTCTTGACTTCGTACGCAAAGCGGCGGCGCCCCCATACGTCGACCTTCTCGACGGAGCCGCCATCCTGGCGGACCAGGTTGAGGTATGCATCCAGGGAGGGCGCGACGGTGCGTTCTTCGAGGTCGGGATCGAGAATGACCATGAGTTCGTAATTACGCAAGGCGATCCTCCTCCTTCGGACTAGGCGGCCACGGTCTCTCCGTGGCAGGAGGGCTGTGCGTGTGTCGACCCGGCTCATCGGAACGCACCGAAGCCGGGCCGAGGCCCGAGTCTAACAGCGGCTCCAGACAGCCTGCGAACCCGTCATCCACAGGGGCCGGTGGGGCAGGTCTCCGTCAGGGCATCGAGCCGGCCGAACTCAGGTTCCGTCCTTGAACGTGTCCTTGACGTTTTCTCCGGCCTGCTTGAGGTCGGCAGCCGCCTGGTCGGTCTTGCCCTCTGTCTGCAGCTTTTTGTCGTCGGAGGCCTTGCCGCCCGCTTCCTTCGCCTTGCCGAGCATGTTCTGCCAAGCATTCTTGATCTTGTCGGTCGCACTCACGTCAGTTCTCCTTAGTGGGGAGGGCGGGGCCCCGACTGTCCACTCTACTCCCGAGATGCCGTTTCACCTGCTGAGACGCGCCACCGGCTGGATCTGTGACGACTGGTGGACGTCACATCCTGACGTCCACCGACTGCGGCTCGCCCCAGTTGGTCGGTGAGGGGACCTAGGCTGGTCGCATGACTAGGCAGGTGCAGATCGGAGCGCACGTCGACCAGCAGGACCCGGTCGCGGAGGCAAAAGCGAGACAGGCAGACCTGGTGCAGTTCTTCCTCGGCGACCCCCAGGGTTGGAAGGGCCCCAAGATCGCGTACTCCGGGGGCGCCGACGCACTCAAGACCGCAGCCGAGTCGGCAGCGATCCGGCTCTATGTCCACTCGCCCTACGTGCTGAACGTCGCGACGACCAACAACCGCATCCGCATCCCGAGCCGCAAGCTGCTCCAGCAGACTCTCACCGCCGCCGCCGAGATCGGTGCCGCGGCCGTCATTGTGCATGGTGGACATCTGCTCAAGGACGACGATCCCGCCATCGGGTTCGACAACTGGCGCAAGTGCGTCGACCAGCTCGACATGGCCGTGCCCATGCTGATCGAGAACACCGCCGGTGGCGGCAATGCCATGGCCCGAAGGTTGGACCGCATCGCGGGCATCTGGGAGGCGCTCGGTGCCGCGGACGGCGGCGACCGAGTCGGGTTCTGCCTCGACACCTGCCATGCTCACGCGGGTGGCGAGGAGCTGGCCAACGTGGTCGACCGCGTACGCGCCATCACCGGACGCATCGACCTCGTGCACGCCAACGACAGCCGTGACTCGTTCGACTCCGGTGCCGACCGGCATGCCAACATCGGCTCAGGAAACATCGACACTGCAGATCTGCTCGCAGTGGTGCGCGACGCAGGCGTGCCTGTCGTGTGCGAGACACCCGGAGGTGTCGAAGGTCAAGCAACAGACATCGAGTGGCTGCGGGAGCACCTCTGAGGCAGGCCGGGCCTGTCCGTTGCGTGTTCAGTCGCGCGAAATGAGGCTCAACCGACGGCGCCGAGGGAGCGCCAATAGTCGTTGAGTGCGCCGTTGGTCTTGACGAACCAGATGATCGGCCCGATCAAGATCAGCGCACCCGGGAACGACCAGAGGCCGGTCAGGGCTGTCACCGGCGGCTCTTGACCCCGGTGCTCGTACAGCTTGCCGACCTCAGAAGCGGTGAGGAATGGCATGACAATGCCCACGAAGAAGGCGAGAACGAGCGCGAGCGCTCCGCCCAGACCTTCGCCACTGTGTCGTTTCATCTCGTCATGGGTCAGGTAGTACCAGACGAGGCCATAGATCCCGAGTGTCACGATGAACAGCAGGACCGCGACGCCCGTGCCGCGAATCTTCCCGACCGGTCCACTGTGGGGCTGGACCTGGCCGTAGCCAGGCGCGCCGTACTGCTGTTGCAGCTGACCCGGCTGGCCCTGAGGTGGCTGACCGTACGCGGGCTGACCTTGAGGTGCCTGGTCGTAGGCGGGCTTACCCTGGTCTGGTTGACCGTAGCCCGCCAGACCGGCAGGTTGCCTGCTCTCGTCCGGCTGCACACTCTCGCATGCTGGCCCTGATCGCCTTCTGCGCGTGGGCTGTCCTGGTCTGTCATCGGTCCTCCGTCATCGAGACTGCGGCGTGAGCCTAGTCCGAGAAAGAGGTGTATGTATGTATTTGTTGGGGTTCTGCGCTAATTTCGTGTTGCCCGCTCGGTTGTCGCGAGCTATGGACAGGTGCCCTGAGGCCGCACAGGCGAGAGCGCGGCCGCGTATGTCGTCGTCACCCGCCCGGACGTTCCTGCGGTCGGGGCGTGCGGCTCGCACCGCAACAGTGCCTACGCTGGATCGGTGGTCTGGCGCGGGCTTGTCACACTGATCCTCCTGACGCATTTCGCCTATCTGGCGTACGTGGTTGGCGGTGGATTCCTCGCGTTGCACTGGCCGAAGGCCATCTGGCCGCATCTGGTCGCCGCCACCTGGGGTGTTCTGCTCATCAGCTTCCACTTGTCCTGCCCGCTCACGATCGCCGAGAACTGGGCTCGCCGACACGCGGGTGCCGGCGTCGACGCCGGATTTGTCAACCATTACGTGACAGGCGTGATCTATCCGGCCCACGACACGAACCTCGCTCGCCTGGCGTGTGCGGTGGTCGTGCTCACCTCATGGCTCGTGGTCGGTCGGCGTTACGTCCGCAGGGGCTGGTTCTGCCACAAAATGTGACGGTCATGCTGTCCGGTTACTCGGCTGACTACCGGACCGTCACATTTTGCGCACCGACCCGGGATCGCCACATTTCGGCGGACGCTGGTGCAACGCCGGCCCAGCGCGGGCTCGGGTAGCCTCGGGGCCCGTGACCCGATCGACCTACTCCGTCCGCTCGATCTCGCCTGAACAGCATCTGCAGTTCATCACCGAACAACGCAGTGCGAGCTTCCTGCAGACGCCGGCCTGGGGCGAGGTCAAGACAGAGTGGAGGAGCGAGTCGATCGGCTGGTTCGACGGCACCGGCGCGCTTGTCGGCGCTGGACTGGTGCTCTTCAGGGCGCTGCCCAAGATCAAGCGCTATCTCGCCTACCTGCCGGAGGGTCCGGTCATCGACTGGTCGACCGACCGGCTCCACGACTGGCTCTCCCCGATGACCAAGCACCTGTCCGATCAGGGTGCTTTCGGCGTACGCATGGGGCCGCCCGTCGTGGTCAGGCGCTGGGACGCCGACACGGTCAAGCAGGCGATAGCCGGAGATGCGTATTCCCGGCTCGGCCAGGTGCCACCCGACGAGCGCAGCGAGGCAGGCGAGCGACTCGGCGCCACGCTCCGTTCGCTCGGCTGGATCGCGCAGGCGGCAGAGGGGGGGTTCTCGGTCGGACAACCGCAGTACGTGTTCCAGGTGCCGTTGTCGGGACGCAGCGAGGACGACCTTCTCAAGGGCATGAACCAGCTCTGGCGACGGAACATCAAGAAGGCCGACAAGGCAGGGGTAGAAGTCACTCTGGGAAAGGCCGGTGACCTCCCGGAGTTCCATCGGCTGTACGCCGAGACCGCCGGCCGCGACCGTTTCACACCGCGGCCCCTGGCGTACTTCCGGCACATGTTCACTGCATTGCAAGGAGAACACGCCGACCGGATCCGGCTCTACCTCGCCCACCATGAGGGCGACCTGGTGGCCGCCACCACCTGGGTCCAAGTCGGCGCACACACCTGGTACTCCTACGGTGCCTCCTCGACCTCCAAACGTGACGTGCGTGGCTCCAACGCCATCCAGTGGCAGATGATGCGCGACGCGATGGCCGTTGGGGCGGACGTCTACGACCTGCGTGGCATCACAGACGCACTCGACGAGAACGACCCGCACATCGGGCTGATCCAGTTCAAGGTCGGAACCGGCGGCCAGGCCGTTGAGTACGCAGGTGAGTGGGACCTGCCGCTGTCTCGCCTTCTGTACAAGGCGTTCGACACCTATATGAAGAGGCGCTGACAGCGATGCCCCTGACCCTGTACGTCGACGGCGAACGGTGGCGCGCACATCTGCGCTCGGTCGCCGACTCCCGGCCCGGGCTGGTCCCGGTCGCCAAGGGGAACGGGTACGGCCTGGGCCTGAGCCGGTTGGCGCGGAAGTCGGACTGGCTCGGCGCGGACCTGCTCGCGGTCGGCACCTACGAGGAGATCCCAGCCGTGGCTCAGCGGTTCCATGGCGACCTGCTGGTGCTGACGCCCTGGCGACCTTGGGTCACGCCAGGTCCGCACGAGGATCGCGTCGTCCATACGGTCGGTCGCCTGGAGGATCTGCGGGCGCTGGCCGACCGGGGAGACCGGGCCCGTGTAGTGCTGGAGTTCCTGACCTCGATGGGTCGTCATGGTCTGTCGGCCCACGATGTGAAGCCTGCGCTGCCCTACCTGGATCGCCTGCGCCTCGAAGGCATCGCGCTCCATCTCCCCATGGCCCGGGCAAACTCTGACGAGACCGAACGCTGGGTCGACGTCCACCGGGAGGCGCGACTGCCGGCAACGCAGCTGTTCGTCTCGCACCTGACCCCAGCCGAGGAGACCGCAGCCCAGGAGCGACACGGCGAGCTCAAGGTCCGCCCCCGCGTAGGTACGGCCCTGTGGCTCGGGGACCGGGCCGCGCTGCACCCGCGTACCACAGTGCTCGATGTGCACGCAGTCTCTCGAGGCGATCGGGTCGGCTACCGGCAGCGGCGGATCCCGCGGGATGGCTCACTGCTCGTGGTGGCGGGCGGCACTGCACACGGCATCGCACTCGAGTCACCCGCGGCAAACACATCGGCTCGACAGCGCGCGATCGCATTGGCTCGCGGCGGCCTCGATGCCGCCGGGTTCGCCCTGTCACCGTTCACCATCGACGGCAAGCAACGATGGTTCGCCGAGCCGCCGCACATGCAAGCCAGCCTGCTGTTCCTGCCCGCCTCCGCGCAAACGCCTGTCGTAGGAGACGAGATCGACGTCGACGTCCGCTTCACCACCACGACATTCGACCGGGTCCTCATCTCCTGAGCTCGTTGCCGAGCGCCGATCCGTTCGGTGGCCGTTCGGGCCACCCTGGTCGCCGAGGGTCGAGGTACGCGTTTCACACCCTGCCTCATTGCCGAGGTACGTGTTCATGACCACTCGACGGCGAATTTGGGTGCCGAACTCGTACCTCGGCCAAGGGTAACCGGCACAAAGCCGTACCTCGGTGAAAGCGTGACCGGCACAAACCCGTACCTCGAGCACCGCGACCCACTCGTGCGGCGCTGGCCCCGCCCACCGAGACAGGGTTGGGCAACCAGCCCCCACCCGCCCTCGAAGGCAGCTCCCAACGTCAACCGAGACGCCAAAGATGCCGTCGCCACCGGCGTGTCCCGCCGAAAAGCTGGCGTCTCGGCAGAGGGGTCAGGTGCGGGCGAGGATGCTGTCGACCCAGGGGGCATCGTGGGTCTCGTCGAAGACGCCACCGGCCGGGTCGTCATCCAAGCCGTCCTGGCGTACGGGATCGTGCCATGGCCGCAGGATGTCGCGTACGACCATCCCCATGAACCACGCGGTCGCGGCCAGCCGAAGGAACACGATCAACCAGTACACCCGATCAGGTTCGCCGTCTCCGGCGGGTTGAAGCATCCCTCCCAGGTGCATCCAGATGCCCACGAAGTAAAGCACCTCGAACGACTGCCAGATGAGCACGTCACGCCATCGAGGTCGCGCCAGTGCCGCCAGTGGGAGCAGCCAGAGCACGTACTGAGGCGAGTAGACCTTGTTGACCAGCAGGAACGAGGCCACCACCAAGAAGATTAGCTGTGGCAGCCTCGGCCTGCGGCTGGCGAACAGCCCCAACCCGGCGACCGCAACGCAGGCCAAGCCGAACGCTCCCAGGCTCACGAGATTGATGACGTGCGAAGAGACCGGGTGACCTGCCAGTGACAGGACGTACCAGAAGGATCCGTAGTCACCGCCACGGCTGGCGTTGAACTTCCAGAACGACGCCCACTGATCAGGTGCCTGCAGATAGATCGGGGCGTTGACGGCGAGCCACGCGGCTGCTGCTCCGACCACGCACACGAACCAGGCTCGGGTGCGACTCGTACGCAGACACAACACGAGTAGCGGGCCGAGGAGGAACAGCGGATAGAGCTTTGCCGCAGCCCCGAGGCCGATGAGGAGTCCGCAGACGAGCGGGTGGGACCGCGACCAGGCAAGCAGGGCCGTCATGACGAACGCCACCGCGAACAGGTCCCAGTTGATGGTGCCCGCCAGCGCCAACGCGGGGGCGGCCGCGAGGAACATGGCATCCCACGGTCGCCTGGCGTGGATCCCCGCCATCGCCCACACCGCAAGCAGCGCACACAGGAACAGGGCAACGACAGTGACCGCGAAGTAGACGGAGGAGTCGCTCTGCACGGCCGGGTCTGACGGCACCTGGTCGGCGGGCAGCAGGGATACGTCGGGTGCATCTATCAGCCAGTTCGTCACGAGACCGGCGCCGTAGGCGAAGAAGCCGGTGAGCACGGGGTACTCCATCACCGGGTAGCGGCCGGAGTCGTCGAGGTACGGCACCTTGTTCTCGGCGAACCCGCGGTCGGCATACAAGTAGCCGATGTCTGAGTAGCACAGGTGGGTGAAGGGCTTCGGGCCCAGCCAGTCATCTTGCACGCACGGCGCCTTCTGGATCATGCCGAGCGCGAACACGACGGTGGTGACGGCCAGCAGCACCCGGATCGGGGTCCACCAGCCGGCGCTTGACCGGGCGTGGCTGCCGACAGGTCCGGACACGCCCGCGCTGATCGCGCGCACCAATTCGTCCTGCTCGGTGGGTGATATGACGTTTCGAGGCTGGCCGGTTCTGGGCGAGCGGCCCACTACTTTGCCCGCCTCCGCTGCATCAGCCACGCACCAATCGTGTCCTACTCCCGGGCAGGCGGGATAGCCACCGCACGGGTGGCCAGCTCGTCGAGCAGTCGACCAGGACCAGACAGGCGGCCCGGGTGAATCGTCGTCGTCGGACCGGTCGGTGGGCCGGTCGGGGTCGTGGGAGTCCCGGTCGGACTTCCGGTCGGGCTCCCGGTCGGACTGCCCGTCGGACTCCCTGTCGGACTCGTCGTTGTGTGGGTTGGTGTCGATGACGGCGTCTGGGTGAGCGTGTCGCTGTGGGTGGGGGGGTTCACCGTGGTCGGCGGGGCCGTCGTCGGCGGCGGCGGCTCGGTGCCAGACACATAGGCCGGCGGAGGGAAGTCCTGGCAGTTGACCCCCTGGCCGGCATCCTGCATGAAGGCGGTCCAGGTCCGGGCCGGGTAGTCCCCACCGAAGAACGTGGGAAGACCACCGACCCCGTCCAGGTCAGCCGTCGCGTTCTTGCCCTTCACATACATCACGGCGGTAGACAGCTTCGGTGTGTAGCCCACGAACCAGGCAGAGGTGACCGTGTTGGGACGAAGAGCGGCGGTGCCGGTCTTGGCCGCAGCAGCGCAGCCGAGCGCTTGCGCTGCCGTACCCGTCCCGCTGCTGGTGTCGACGACCTGCGTCAAGGCGTACGTTACGTCGGCCGAGACACCCGCCGAGAAAGCCCGTTTGGTCTTGACCTGGTGCTGGTAGCGCACGTGGCCGCTGCTGTCGGTGACCTTCTCGATGGAGTACCAGCTGGACTCCTCGCCCTGTGCGGCGAAGGTCGCGTATCCATTGGCCATGTCCACCGGGGTGACGTCCGCTGTGCCGAGGGCGATCCCGAAATTGGGTCCGAGGCCGGGTGCATCCGAGGGGATCCCGGCCCGGATGGCGGACTCGAGCACGCGCTGCGGTCCGACCTGAGGGCGGTTGGTGAGATCGGCGTACGCGGTGTTCGATGAGACCTCGGTCGCCTGGAGGAGTGAGATCGGCCCATAGGTCTCCCCGAACTCGTTGCCCACTTCTGTGCCGTTCGGGTAGGTGTAGCTGTTCCCCTCGAACGTGTCGAACAGGCTGTATCCCCCCTCGATGCCGGCCGCAAGCGCAAACGGCTTGAAGGACGATCCGGGCTGTCGTCCGGTGAGCGCCCAGTTGCGCTGGTCCTTCACGTAGTCAGGTCCTCCGTACATCGCCCGCAAGGCCCCGGTTCCCGGCTCGACAGACGCGATGGCGATGTGCACTCCCTTGGCGGCGATGGTGGGTTGCTCTGCCTGGACCGCCTTGCGGGTCGCGTTCTGCGCCTTCCAGTCGACGGTCGTGACGACCCTCAGTCCGCCGCCGTAGATCTCCTCGTCACTGAAGCCGTCCTTGCGCAGCTCGCTCTCGGTGAGGGCGAGCAGGAATCCCTTGGGCCCGCCGAGGCTGTTCTTGACCTCTAGGTGCGCGAACGGCGGCAGGTTCCGCTCGAACTTCGCCGCCTTGTCCGCGTCGAGGTTGCCCATGTCGACCATGCCCGACAACACGTACTGATAGCGCGCCAGCAGCTCCTCACGGTTGCTCTTCTTGACAGCTGGGTCAAGGCTGCTCGGAGAGTTCAGGATCGACGCCAGCACCGCGCTCTCGGGGACGGTGAGCTCGGTGGCGCTCTTGTCGTAGTACGCATGGGCGGCGGCCTCGATGCCGTACGCGCCACGACCGAAGTAGATCGTGTTGAGATAGCCCTGCAGGATCTCCTGCTTGGACTGCTCACGCTGGATCTTCACCGCCAGGAAGGCCTCTTTGATCTTCCGCTGCCACGTGCGCTCCTGGGACAGGTAGAGGATCTTGACGTACTGCTGCGTGATGGTCGACCCGCCCTGGGTGGAGTCGTTGCGCAGGTTGTTCCATGCAGCCCTGATGATGCCCTTCGGGTCGATGCCGCTGTTGGTATAGAAGGTGCGGTCCTCGGCGGCGATCACGGCATCCTGCACATGTTGCGGCACGTCGGACAGCGAGACGTTGATCCGGTCCTGGGTCGCGAACGTGCCGAGAACATGCTTGCCGTCGGAGTAGTAGACGAACGTCGTCTGAGCCTGGAAGTCCTTGTTGGGATCTGGGATGTCGATCATCTTGTAGACGACCACCAGCGCCGTGATGCCGGCAACGATCCCGAAGATGACCAGGATCAGCAGCCACTTGATCGCCTTGTAGACCCTGCCGTGCCGGGGCGGTTCGTCGTCGTACTCATCGTCGTCGTACTCATCGTCGTCGTCGTGGTCGTCGAACTCGTCGGCTGGCTCGGCAGGAGGCAGTTTGTGACTCACAGATCTCCCTGGTCTGGGCTGTCTCACGGCGGGTGGCCGGTCGGCGGCACGCGTTGCCCGAGAACGAGGGTACGTGCCGAACCGCGGAATCACCCACTCCGCGCCCGCGGGGTGGCGACGCGGCTCCGTATCCTGCGTGAGGATCTGACGCCAGTGGCCTGCGGTGGCATCATGTACGCCCGGCGAATCGGAGACGAACCACGAGACTTGGGTTCCGCGCGATGTATCGCTACGATACATACATCCGATAGGTGGCACCACCATAGTCCGGCAAGGAGTCCGCACGGTGGCGAAACGCGGCGACTCACTCGAGCTGGCGGTCCTGGGACTGCTGGACGAGTCACCCATGCACGGCTACGAGCTGCGCAAGCGGGTGACGGCGCTGCTGGGCCGCGGGCGGGTGCTTTCGTACGGCTCGCTCTATCCCTGTCTCAAGCAGATGCTTCGCAACGGGCTGATCGCCGAGGACACCACCGAGCTGGAGGCCGGCCTGACCGGGCGTCGAGCCAAGATCGTCTACAAGCTCACCGCCGAAGGCAAGGAACGCTTCGCCGAGCTGGTGGGTGACGCCGGGCCGGCAACCTGGGAAGACGACACGTTCGGAGTTCACTTCGCGTTCTTCGGCCGCACGGACGCCGTCACCCGGATGCGCATCCTGGAGGGTCGCCGCACGCGACTCGAGGAGCGACTGTACGGCGTTCGCAATGCAGTCGCCCGCACCCGCGAGCGGGTCGACGCCTACACCCTCGAGCTTCAGCGCCACGGCCTGGAGTCCGTCGAGCACGAGGTGCGCTGGTTGAACGAGCTGATCCAGCACGAGCAGCACAACACCAAGGACGGCGGCGAGACCCGCCTGCCCGTTTCCCCCGAGAACAAGAACTAAGGAGACCCCTATGGGTTCGGTTCGCGTAGCCATCGTCGGCGTCGGCAACTGCGCCACGTCGCTGATCCAAGGCGTGCACTTCTACCAGGACGCTGACCCGAACGGCACCGTTCCCGGGCTCATGCACGTGCAGTTCGGCGACTACCACGTCCGCGACGTCGAGTTCGTCGCTGCTTTTGACGTCGATGCGAAGAAGGTCGGGTTCGACCTCGCGGAGGCGACTCAGGCCAGTGAGAACAACACGATCAAGATCACCGATGTGCCGCCGGTGGGTGTTGTCGTCCAGCGGGGCCCCACCCTGGACGGACTGGGCAAGTACTACCGAGAGACCATCGACGAGTCCGACGTACCGCCGGTCGACGTGGTGCGGGTGCTGCGCGACACCCGGACCGATGTGCTGGTCTCGTACCTGCCGGTCGGCTCGGAGCAGGCGGACAAGTTCTACGCTCAATGTGCCATCGACGCCGGTGTTGCTTTCGTCAACGCCCTGCCGGTGTTCATCGCCTCGGACCCGGAGTGGGCGAAGAAGTTCGAGGACGCCGGCGTCCCGATCATCGGTGACGACATCAAGTCGCAGCTGGGCGCTACCATCACGCACCGCGTGCTGGCCAAGCTGTTCGAGGATCGGGGTGTGGTCCTGGACCGGACCTACCAGCTGAACGTCGGAGGCAACATGGACTTCAAGAACATGCTGGAGCGCGATCGCTTGGAGTCGAAGAAGATCTCCAAGACGCAGGCCGTGACGTCCAACATCACCCATGACCTCGGTGCCCGCAACGTCCACATCGGCCCGTCCGACTACGTGCAGTGGCTCGACGACCGCAAGTGGGCTTACGTCCGGCTCGAGGGCCGCGCGTTCGGCAACGTGCCGATCAACATGGAGTACAAGCTGGAGGTCTGGGATTCGCCAAACTCGGCGGGCATCATCATCGACGCCATCCGGGCGGCCAAGATCGCCAAGGATCGTGGCATCGGCGGGGCCCTGCTGTCCGCCTCCTCGTACCTCATGAAGTCCCCGCCGGTGCAGCGTCCCGACGACGAGGGCCGGGCGAGTGTGGAGCGGTTCATCTCAGGTGCCGAGGAGCGCTGAGCTCATCGAAGTGGTCGGCCACTGGCCGGCCGCGGAGTGAGCAAAGCCTCCGGGCAACGCAAAGTGTGACGTTCCGGTAGTCAGACGGGCCACCGGACAGCATGACCGCCACACTTTGTGGCAGAACCGGCGGTGGACGGACTGCCCTGCGCAGGTTGGGCACGGCAGACTTGACGGGTGCGCTTCATCAGAGATCTCGGGCATCTGCTGAGACACCGGAACTTTCGTCGCCTGTTCTCTGTGCGGC
>JBDUDR010000089.1:0-11654 GCA_040002845.1 Nocardioidaceae bacterium | reverse complement strand
GTTGCGCGTAAGTTCGGCAACGCGGGGTACGACGTCGGCCTGATCGCGCGGAACGAGGCCAAGCTCGCCGCGCTCGGTGAGGCACTCCAAGCCGAAGGGATCACCACCGGCTGGACGACCGCCGACGTGAGTGACTCGGCGGAGCTGGGAGCGGCTGTCGAACGACTCGCCAGCCATACCGCTCGAGTCGACGCTCTTCATTTCAATGTGTCGATCCTGCGGGAGGTCCCCGCTGCCGACCTCACGGCCGACCAACTCTTAGCAGACCTCGCCGCTGGCACCGCCGCCCTGCTCAGTGCGCTGCAGGCGGCCCGACCGTACATGTCGGCCGGCAGCGTCGTTCTCGCGACGGGTGGTGGGACCGCCGACCGGCCCTGGGCTGAGGCAGGCACGCTCGGCGTACAGAAGGCCGCTCTGCGAAACCTGGTGACGGCGGTCGATGCGGGCCTGAAGGCGGACGGGATCCGCGCATCCTGCGTGACGGTTTTCGGCACGCTGGCGGAAGGCACGCCGTTCGCGCCCGAGCGCGTCGCGGACGTCTTTCTCGACCTGGCCAACCGGGCGGGAAAGGCCGGCGACGACTGGCAGCCGGACGTGGCGTTCCGCGGCTGATGGGGTTCCTCTTTGGGATGGTTGCCCGTTCGAGTTAAAGTTAACTTGATGTCTGTAAGCCCTTACTGAGGAGAGCTCCGTGTCCAAGTTGCCGGACCAGGTGACGATAGGCGAGTTGTCCGCACGGTCAGGCGTGCCGCCGTCCGCGCTCAGGTTCTACGAAGCCCAAGGACTGATCAGAGCCGAGCGTACGAGCGGCAACCAGCGCAGGTTCGCCCGCCCGACACTTCGCCGGATCGCCTTCATCCGCACCGCTCAGCGAGTCGGACTGAGCCTGGACGAGATCAAGGCAGCGCTCGACACGCTTCCGGACAACCGGACACCCAACAAGGCAGACTGGGCACGACTTTCGCGTGGCTGGCAGCCGCGTATCGACGACCAGATCGCCAGGCTGGAGAGGCTGCGGGACAAGCTCACCAGCTGCATCGGGTGCGGGTGCCTGTCGCTGAAGACGTGCGCCCTCTCCAACCCGGATGATGCGATGAGTGCCGCCGGCCCGGGAGCCGCCTGGCTCAAATGACGCCCGCCGGCGGACGAAGTGGTTGCTCCACGTCGGCACTGCGGCTGCGCTTGGCCGGGCATCGCAAAACGCGACGGTCCGGTAGTCGGCCGGGTCACCGGACAGCATTAAGGTCACGCTTTGTGGCGGAGCCAGCCCCTGCAGGCCCGGCGGGCGCGAAGAGGGACCGGGAGGTTTCTGGGAGGGTAATCGCATGCCGTTGCGTCTCGTCGCCGCCAACCCGGACCCGCAGCTGCTGACGCTCCCTTGGCAGACGCCGCTGGAGGACTGGCCGGACCGGTGGCTGGTGCCACTCCCCCGGGGCATTTCGAGGCACGTGGTGCGGTTCGTGCGGGTCGGCACCCAGGTGTACGCCGTCAAGGAGACTCGCGAGCCGATCGCCTGGCGCGAATACCGCATGCTGCGCGACCTTCAGAGGCTCAACCTGGCGGTCGTCGAGGCGATGGGTGTTCTCACCGGCCGGACGGCACCGGACGGGTCGGAGATCGAACCCGTCCTGATCACGAAACATCTGCCGTACTCCCAGCCCTATCGGGCTTTGTTCTCGCACCACATGAAGGCTGACACGGTCATTCTTCTTCGAGACGCGCTGGTGGTGCTGCTCGTACGTCTGCACCTGGCCGGGTTCTTCTGGGGTGACTGCTCGCTGTCCAACACCTTGTTCAGACGCAGCGCCGGTACGTTCGCCGCCTACCTGGTGGACGCGGAGACGGGTGAGCTGCACAACGAGATCTCCGACGGTCAGCGGAACCATGATCTCGACATCGCCGTCACCAACCTGTTCGGCGAGCTCCTCGACCTGCAAGCGGGTGAGCTGCTGGACACCGGTTTGGATCCGTGGGCCACGGTCGAGGGACTGGAGGAGAGCTACCGAGGACTGTGGTCGGAGCTGACCGCGACCGAGGAGTTCGAGGCCGGAGACATCTGGCGCATCGAGCAGCGCATCCGGCGGCTCAACGAGCTCGGCTTCGACGTGGGCGAGCTCGACATCGTCACCGATCTGGACGGGGCCACCATCCGGATCAAGCCGCAGGTCGTTGACGCCGGCCACCACCGCCGCCGGCTGCACCGGCTGACCGGCCTCGATGTCGAGGACAACCAGGCCCGGCGCCTGCTCAACGACCTCGACGCCTTCACCGCGAGCCACGAGCTCCAGGGCGAGGACGAGTCGATCGTGGCGCATCGTTGGGTGACCGACGTGTTCGAGCCGATCGTGGCCGCCGTCCCGCCGAAATGGCGAGGCGAGCTGGAGCCCGCCGAGCTCTTCCACGAGATACTCGAGCACCGATGGTTCTTGTCGGAGGACACCGGCGAGGAGGTCGACATCTTCGACGCAGCGAAGGCGTACGCCAAAGACATCGCCCAAGCACGTGCCTCAGAGGCCGGCTGAGCGCAGCAGGTCCCGTGCGATCACGATCCGCTGGATCTGGTTCGTACCCTCGAAGATCTGGGTCACCTTGGCTTCGCGCATGAACCGTTCCACGGGAAACTCTCGGGTGTAGCCGTAGCCACCGAGCACCTGGACGGCATCGGTGGTGACCTTCATTGCGGCATCCGTGCAGACCAGCTTGGCGACGGACGCCTGCCGACGGAAGCCGCGTCCGGCGTCCCGCAGCCTCGCCGCATGCAGGTACGTCGCCCGCCCCGACTCGACAGCTGCGGCCATGTCGGCCAGCAAGAACTGGAGCCCCTGGAACTCCCCGATCCGGCGCCCGAACTGCTCGCGCTCGGTCGCGAACCGGACTGCTTCGTCCAGCGCGGCCTGGGCGAGGCCGACCGCGCAAGCCGCGATGCCGAGGCGACCCGAGTCCAGCGCCGACAACGCGATCTTCATGCCATCGCCCTCCGCGCCGATCAGGTGATCGGTCGGCAGCCGGACGTCATCGAAGATGACCTGGCGGGTGGGCGACCCCGACAGTCCCAGCTTCTTCTCGGGGGCGCCGAACCCGAGCCCGCCGACTTCCGCTGGGACATGGAATGCGGACAGACCGTGACGAGGGTCTTCGCCGGTGCGCACGAACGCGAGATAGAAGTCCGCGATGCCGGCCTGACTGATCCACGCCTTGGTGCCGTTGAGCACGTAGTCGTCGCCGTCCAGCACCGCCTTCGCCTGGATGCCGCTCACGTCCGAGCCCGCCTGCGGTTCGGAGAGGCAGTACGCCCCCAGCTGCTCTCCGCCGAGCATCCCCGGCAGCAGGTCCGCCTGCTGCTTGGGACTGCCATAGCTGACCAAGGCGAAGGTGGCCAATGAGTGCACCGAGACGGCGACCCCGACGGTCATCCAGGCACTCGCGATCTCCTCCAGCACCTGGAGATAGACCTCGTACGGCTGGCCACCGCCTCCGAACTCCTCGGGAAACGGCAGCGACAGCAGACCCGAGCGACCCAGCAGCGCCACCAACTCCCGGGGGAAAGCGCCCTCGGCCTCGCCCTGCGCCGCCTGCGGCGCCAGCCGGTCGGCGCAGATCTCGCGGACCAACCCGAGCAGGTCCTGTGCCTCAGGCGTCGGAAGCAACCGATCGACGGTCATCGGCGACGGGCTATCTCGTACAGGGCGATCGCGGCGGCGATCCCGGCATTGAGCGACTCGGTGTCGCTCCGCATCGGGATCCGTACGAGCACGTCACACGATTCGCGCACCAACCGTGACAGCCCCTTGGCCTCCGAGCCGACGACGAGCACCAGAGGACCGGAGGCCAGATCGAGCTCGGCCAGGTCCGTGTCTCCCGCCGCGTCGAGCCCGGCGACCATCAGACCCGCCTGCTGGAACGCCTTCAGCTGGCGGGTGAGATTGGTGGCCCGCGCTACCGGCACTCGGACCGCCGCCCCCGCCGAGGACTTCCAGGCGCCGGCCGTCATCCCGGCAGCCCTCCGCTCCGGAACCACCACACCATGCACCCCGAACGCGGCAGCCGACCGGACCACCGCGCCCAGGTTACGTGGGTCGGTCACCGAGTCGAGGGCGACGATCAGCGGGATCTCTGACCGCTCGTGTGCCCGCTCGACCAGGTCGTCGGGATGGACATAGTCGTAGGGCGGCACCTTGAGCGCGATGCCTTGGTGAACGGCATCGCCGGTCAGCCTGTCAAGCTCTGCCCTCGAGACCTGGAGCACGGAGAGGCCGCGCCCAGCGACGATCTTCAGCGTTTCCCGGAGCCGGTCGTCGCGCTGCGTCCGCTCGGCGATGTAGACCGTGCTCACCGGCACGTTCGCCCGCAGCGCCTCGACTACCGGGTTGCGGCCGACCACCCATTCCGTGCCGCCGACCGCGCCCTTCGCACGACTAGCCGGGACGGGCGACGAGCGACCCGCGTGCTTGACGCGGGACCGCGCGGCCAGCTTTGCCTGTTTGTGGCTGATGTGTCCCTCACGGTCCTTCGCCTTCGGGGTCGGTCCTCTGCCTTCGAGCCCTCGGCGGACGCGTCCACCTGATCCGGCGGTCGGGTTCCCCTTGCTGGTCTTGCGGGTGGCGCCTCGCCGTGAACTGTTTCCCGGCATACCTACGGAGATCCTTCCAGCGTCCAGCGCGGTCCCTGCGGGGTGTCCTCGATCTCGATTCCGGACGCCCGCAGCTGGTCGCGTGCGGCGTCGGCGGCGGCAAAGTCGCGCCGCCTCCTGGCCTGCTCACGATGCTCGAGCAGTCCGCTGACCAGCATTTCGATCACCCGCCGCTGCCCACCGTCATCGGCGGCCCCAGAGACCCAAGGCTCGGCGAGCGGGTCCAGACCGAGCAGCGACAGCATCAGCCGCACCGCGCCGAGGCTCTGGAGTACGCCTTCCGTGTTGCCCTCGGCGATGAGCTTGTTCCCGTCGCGTACCGCGTCATGAATCACCGCCACCGCGGCGGGCGTACTCAGATCGTCGTCCATGGCGGCCGCGAAGGGGCTGGGCAGGGGTACGTCGCTCAGGTCGACCCCACCGGTCAGGTCGGTGGCCCGGTCGACAAAGCCCTCGATGCGCCGGAAACCCGCGCCCGCCTCCTCGAGAGCCTCGAAAGAGAACTCCACGTGCGAGCGATAGTGCGAGGCCACCAGGTAGTAACGGACCTCGATCGGACGCACCCGCTTGACGACCTCGCTGACCAGGAGGAAGTTGTCGAGCGACTTGGACATCTTCTCCCCCGCGGCGGTGATCCAGGCGTTGTGCATCCACCATCGCGCGAACGGCTTGCCTGCCGCGCTCGACTGGGCGAGCTCGTTCTCATGGTGCGGAAACCGCAGGTCGATCCCGCCGCCGTGAATGTCGAACTCATCGCCCAAGTACTTCGCGGCCATCGCCGAGCACTCGAGATGCCAGCCGGGCCTCCCCCGACCGTAGGGAGTCGGCCAGGAGGCCGTTTCCGGCTCGCCCAGCTTGTGCCCCTTCCACAGGGCGAAGTCGCGCGGATCGCGCTTGCCTCGTGGGTCGGCATCCTCGGCCGGCTCCATGTCGTCGATGCGCTGCCGGCTCAGCTCGCCGTACCGGGGCCACGAACGCACGTCGAAGTAGACGTCACCGGAGCCGTCTTCGGCGGGGTAGGCGTACCCCGCCTCGACCAGGTCGGTCATCAGCTCAACCATCTCGGTGATGTGACCGGTCGCGCGGGGCTCGTAGGTGGGTGGCTTGCAGCCCAGCAGGTCGTATGCGGTGTGCAGCTCCCGCTCGTTGGCGTACGCATGTGCCCACCAGGGCATGCCCTGCGCCTCGGACTTGATCAGCACCTTGTCGTCGATGTCGGTGACGTTGGCGATGATGGTTACCTCGAAACCGGCGTGCTCGAGCCAGCTCCGCAAGACGTCGAAGACGACCTCCTTGCGGATGTGTCCGACGTGCGGCGCACTCTGCACGGTCAAACCACAGTGGTAGACCCCGACCTTGCCCGGATGGCGGGGCACGAAGTCGCGGACCTCACGGGTCGCGGTGTCGTACAGGCGCAAACTCACCGGCTAAGCCTATCCATGGCGCTGACTCGCGGTCGTTTTCCGCACTCCCCCCGTGAACGACGGCTATGGTCAGTCGATGCGTGTTTGTCTGCGTACCGCGACGGTATCGCTCCTGTGTGTGACGATCTCGCCGGCGGTGGTTTTGGTCGGCCAGCAGGCTGCGTACGCCGACACAGGCCAGCACCGGCGGCACATCACGTACACCAGATGGAGCAGCGACCGGGAGTTCGCGGCCGGTACTCGACGCGGGGTCGCCATCGCGGACGGCGCGCTGCACATCGGCTCGCCCGCCGGATCGCTCGTCTACACCGATCCCTACGGTGGTGGCGTTGCCAGGACCTACGACTGGGGCCGGTGGACGTCACCGTGGTCTCGCCCGGGGTTCGGTCTGACCCAGCTCATCGCTTCGTGGAACGCTCAGACGCCGAGCAGGACCTGGCTCTGGGTCCAGGCCCGCGGCCGCAGCCGCAGCGGCACGGTGTCGAGCTGGGACACGCTGGGTCGCTGGGCCGGGCTCGACCAGAGGTTCCACCGGATGTCGCTCGGTCGGCAGCCCGACGACCTGGCGCACGTCATGGTCGACACACTCGCCGTGCGGTCAGGTGTGAGGTTGCGCGGCTTCCAGCTCCGGGTGACCCTGCTGAGGCGCAAGGGGTCGCACGTGTCGCCGACCCTCCGATCCATCGGAGCGATGGTGTCGCGGCTGCCCCGGGTGTCTCACGTGCCGCGCAGCCACCCCGGAGTCGCGCGTGGCAGGAGCCTGCATGTGCCGCGCTACTCCCAGATGATTCACCGGGGCGAGTACCCCAAGTGGGACAACGGTGGTGAGGCGTGGTGCTCCCCTACGTCCACGGCGATGGTGCTGTCCTACTGGCACCGGGGACCCACGCCTGCCCAGTACGCCTGGGTGGACGACTCGTACCGCGATCCGTGGGTCGACTACGCTGCGCGCTTCGTCTACGACTACCGGTATGAGGGCACCGGCAACTGGCCCTTCAATACGGCGTACGCAGCGCGTTTCGGGCTTGACACGTTCGTCACCCGACTGCGGTCCCTGCGGGAGGCCGAGCGGTTCATCAAGGCGGGGATCCCGCTGGTCGCATCGATCGCCTTCGGCCCCGGCGAGCTGGACGGGTCGCCGATCTCGTCGTCGCCCGGCCATGTCCTGGTGATCGTGGGGTTCACCGCCGCGGGCAACGTGATCGTCAACGATCCGGCAGCCCGGTCGAACCGTGCGGTTCGCAGGGTCTACAAACGCGGACAGTTCGAGAACGCCTGGATCCCTACGACCGGCGGCGTCGTGTACGTCATCCATCCGGCTTCCAAGCACCTGCCGGTCAGGCACGGCAACACCAACTGGTGACCCGTGATCCGACACTTATTCCGCACGATCCGACACTTATTCCGCCCCATCCGACACGTGAACCCGTCCGTCTCAGCTCACGTGCACCGAGATCGTGTGATAGCCCTCCGCGCCGTTGGGAACGACTCCGACGTCCCGGCCGCTCTGGACCTCCCCCGTGCCATCCATCGCGCGTACGACGATCGTGTGATCACCGGCGGGAGCGTCCCAGTCGTACTTCCACTGCACCCAGGAGTCGATGGTGGGCTCTGCACCGAGCGTGGCAGCCATCCAGTCTCCACCGTCGAACTGCACCTCGACGGCGTCGATGCCTCGGTGTTGAGCCCAGGCCACTCCGCCGATCGGGACCTGGCCCGTACCGAGGCTGGAACCCGACTGGGGTACGTCGATGCGGGACGACGTCTTGACCGGCGCTTGCGGGGACCAGCCTCGGGAGGTCCAGTACGCCGTGAAGTCGGCGAAGCGGGTCACGTTCAGGTCGACCACCCACTTGGTAGCCGAGACGAACCCGTAGAGACCGGGCACAATCATCCTGACCGGGAAGCCGTGCTCGATCGGCAACGGTTGGCCGTCCAACGCCACCGCGAGGAGAGCGTCGCGATCGTCAGTGAGCGCCTCGATCGGGGTGCCGCAGGTCCAGCCGTCATTCGATGTGCTCAACACAGCGTCCGCCCCGGACTGGACACCGACTTCGGCAAGCAGGTCCGCGATGCGTACGCCTGACCAGTGAGCGTTGCCGATCAGTGGGCCACCCACTGGGTTGGACACGCAGTTCAAGGTGATCCAGGCTTCGGTTAAGCCCCGCTGCAGCAGGTCCTGGTAGGTCAACGTGATCTCGTGGTCGACCATGCCGTGGATGCGCACCTGCCAGTCCTTGGGCTCGATCAACGGCGGCGACAAGGACGTGTCGATTCGGTAGAAGCCGTCGACCGGCGTCTCCCAGTCGCTGACACCCTGCACACCGACCGAGACTCCGGGAGGAACGCGCGTCCTGCCTACGGCAAGCTTGAGGTGTTGGCGAGCGCTCTCGACGGCCGCCCGCGTACGGGACAGGACCTGGCCGCCCGCAGCGACCACGAGCGAACCGCCGACGACCAGAGCGCCCCGCATCAAAAAGGTGCGGCGCGAGACCATCGAAGCTGCTGGGTCACCGGGGATCTGAGCGACCTCGAGCTCGACCGGGCGGGCATCGAGTAACCAGCCGAGCAGCGGGATCGCCACCAGCGGGGCAACGATCGCAGGGGCTGTGTCGAGGACGGTGGATCCGTGCTGATAGCTCTCCGCCCATATGCCGATGGCGCCCAGCACGACCAGCAGTACGTACGCGGGAGTCCGGTCTCGGGCCGCAACCAGTCCGAGTAGGGCTCCGCAGATCGCCAGCCCGACAAATATGCCGGTGATCAGCAGTGGCTTGTCGTTGCGGCCCACCAGGTGGATGAACCATTCGGCGACCGGGCCAGGCGTCAGCTTGATGATCGCTTCTCCAAGGGCAACCGCCGGCGACATCTTGAGCGAGAGCAGACCGGTGACCAGCTCGGACGCAGCCACACCGGCTCCGACGGCCAGCAGGCCGCAACCGGCGCTCATCCACAGCGAGGTACGCCTCACGAACCCATCCTGCCTGACCGGCCGACCCAGAACCCATCGAACGGAGCTGCCGTAACCCTTCCGTCAGACCCCGAGTCGCACACGGCATGATCGGGGCGTGACGAATACCAACCCACGAGTCGGGGTGGGTGTCGACGTACACCGCCTCGAACAGGGTCGGCCCCTCTGGCTGGCCGGGCTCCCATGGCCGGAGGCGGGCGAAGGATTGGTGGGGCACTCCGACGGCGACGTGGCTGCGCATGCCGCGTGCGACGCCTTGCTCTCGGCCGCCGGTATCGGTGACTTGGGCAGCCAGTTCGGGCTGGACGAACCGGAGTGGCACGGTGCCAGCGGACTGGATCTGCTCGGTGAGACGGCCCGTCGAGTGATCGCCGCCGGTGTCGTACTCGGGAACGTGTCCATCCAGGTCATCGGCAACGAGCCGAAGATCGCAGCTCGCCGGGCCGAGGCGGAGCGGGTCCTGTCGGAGGCCTGTGGCGCGCCGGTAGCGGTGAGCGGGACGACAGCCGACGGTCTGGGGCTCACCGGTCGTGGGGAAGGAATCGCCGCGATCGCCACCGCGCTCGTGTGGTCCCCCGGCCCCTAGGACCCCTGACGCGGGTCCGACGCTTATCCGCGCGAGGAATAAGTGTCGGATGGCGTCGAATAAGTGTCGGATCGCGAGGAATAAGTGTCGGATGAACGACTGCGGGTCGCGGTGGTGCTGCTTGCCGCCGGACGCGGGAGCCGAGTCGGCAAGGACGGGAGTAAGGCATTCCTACCGCTGGCCGGCCGCCCGATGCTGAGCTGGTCGATGGCCCAGGCAGCGCAGGTCCCGAGCGTGACACAGCTCCTGGTGGTCATCGCCGAACGGGACCAAGACCTGGCCCAACGGCTGCTCGCAAGCGAGCGGTGCGGTGTGCCTGCCCGGACGGTCGTGGGGGGCACGACGCGGCACGAGTCGGAATGGCGGGCACTCGAGGAGCTGGCACCAGACATCCACGCAGGCCGGCTCGACATCGTCGTCATCCATGACGCTGCCCGCCCGATCGCCGGATCACAGCTGTTCGAGGAGGTGATCTCGGGCGCCCACCGGCACGGTGGCGCGATACCTGCCCATCCGACGACGGCCCTGATCGGGACGGAGACATCCCACCCGCTTCCGGCGAGCGACGTGGTGGCGGTCCAGACGCCGCAGGCCTTCCGAGCGGCTGCGTTGCTCGAGGCGTTCGAGCTGGCCGACGTCGCTGGATTCACCGGCACCGACACCGCCAGCTGTGTCGAACGCTTCAGCGACCTCGAGGTTCACTGCATGGTCGGCCGGGCACAGAACATCAAGGTCACCTTCCCCGATGACCTCCGCGTCGCGGAGCGACTCTTGGCGCAGCCGATGCAGGATACGCTCGACTGAGGCATCCGGCACCCGGACGGGCCCCGTCGCCTCAGCCTTCTGGCATGCCATAGCTCGACGCTTCGACCGCTGCAAGCAGCTCGATCCCGGACTGGTCATCCACCCGCCGAGCCAGGCCAGGCGCCGCAACGAGCTCGACATCGTGCCGAGAGCGCAGCCGGTCGACCAGGGCCGTGGGATCTCCGAGGGCTGGGATGGCGTCGACCAGCGCTCGCGCCGGAAACACGATCGGCGAACTCACGACGTGCAATGCGGTCCGATCGACAGTCCCCGTGACGACCCCTTCTCGAGTCGTCTTGAGTGTGTCGACGACTGGCAGCACCGCCACCATGACCGCGCCCTGCCGCGCTCGGTGAACCAAGTCCCGCACCCACGCCACGGGCGTTAAGGGGCACAGCGGGTCGTGCACCACCACGACAGCATCACCGCCCAGCGCACGCACGTGGGTCTCGACGCCCGAGTTGTCGACGACCTCGACCTCCGGCAGGTGAGCATGCACAAGAGCAGCCGCAGCCATCGCGCGTCGGCCCCCCTTGGCGACCAGCAGGGTCCGCGTGCAGGGAAGGTCGACCAGCGTGCGTGTGGCGCACACGAAGAGAGGTTCGCCTGCGAGGTCCAATCCGCTGAGCCGCTCACGACCCATCGTCGGCACCACACCGAGCACGGCGAACATGACACTCCTCGCGCGACGAGTCGAACCCGGCATCAGGGCACCCACAAGAGTAGGTCCCCCGCACAACTGCGGGGGACCTATCTAACGGAAACTCAGGACGCGAGGACCTCGTCGAGCAGTGCTTCGGCCTTGTCCTCGTTGGTGTGCTCGGCCAGGGCCAGCTCCGACACCAGGATCTGGCGTGCCTTGGCGAGCATGCGTTTCTCACCGGCGGAGAGCCCGCGCTCCTTCTCCCGACGCCACAGATCGCGCACCACCTCGGCGACCTTCATCACGTCACCGGAGTGCAGTTTCTCCAGGTTCGCCTTGTAGCGGCGGGACCAGTTGGTCGGCTCCTCGGTGTGCGGCGCACGGAGTACGCCGAAGACCCGCTCCAACCCTTCCTTGTCGACCACGTCTCGCACACCTACAAGATCGAGGTTGCAGGCGGGCACTCGCACGATGAGATCGGTCTGTGCGACGATCCGGAGCACGAGGTAGGTCTTGTCCTCACCTTTGATCTGACGGGTTTCGATGTCCTCGATGACGGCGGCCCCATGATTGGGGTAGACCACCGTTTCGCCGAC
>JBDUDR010000088.1:0-11757 GCA_040002845.1 Nocardioidaceae bacterium | reverse complement strand
GCCGTCACGGTGTCGCTCGTACAGGCGGTGAACTCCGGTGGTGGTCTCCTCGGTGACTCCCTTGATGGAGTTGGCCACCTGGGTCCAGCGGTCGCTGGTCCGCTCCAGCGACGCGGTCAAGAGCTTGCGGATCTCTTTGACCTCGGCATTGTCGGTGGCCCCAGGTGAGGGGACCGCGCCGGCCTTCTCGTACTCCACACCGAGGTGCACCAGCAGAGTGGCATCACCCCCGTCGTCGAGGATCATGTTCGGCTGGCTGTCCGGCCAGCTGAGGATCTGGGAGGTGCACCACCAGTAGTCCTCCAGCGTCTCGCCCTTCCAAGCGAACACCGGCACGCCCCGCGGGTCGTCAGGGGTGCCCTCGGGACCGACTGCCACCGCCGCCGCGGCGTGGTCCTGGGTCGAGAACACATTGCAGCTGGCCCATCGGACCGTGGCACCGAGTGCGACGAGCGTCTCGATCAGGACGGCGGTCTGGACGGTCATGTGCAGGGAGCCCGCGATGCGAGCGCCCTCCAACGGACGGCTGTCGCCGAACCGCTCCCGCATGGCGATCAGCCCGGGCATCTCGTGCTCGGCGAGGGTGATCTCGGTACGCCCGAAATCGGCCAGCGAAAGATCTGCGACCTTGAAATCCATTGTGGGGTTCCTTCAGCAGCTGGGTACGGATATCACGTCCAGCGTAGTTGGCTCAACCGCCGCTGACCTGCGGTGGCTCCGATGAGTCAGCTGTCGATTCGTGCGCCCGAAAGATGTCGGGTTCGAGGTAGATCGAGGTGGCCACGGGTTCCGCGGCGCGGATGCGCCGCTCGGCCGCGTCGATGGCGGCCGCCACGTCGGCCGCGTGCTCGGTGGGTCGGACGGCGATCTTGGCGGCCACCAGGAGCTCGTCCGGGCCGAGGTGCAGCGTCTTCAGGTGGATGACCCGGTCGACCCGCGGCTCCGCCTCCAGGGCCCGCTTGATCCTGGCCACCGCCTCGGGGTTCGCGCCCTCGCCCACCAGCAGGCTCTTGATCTCGATCGCCAGCAGTACAGCAACCGCGACGAGCAGGGCTCCGATGGCCGCAGTCCCAGCGACATCCCAATAGCCACTCCTGGTCATCAGCGTGAGTCCAACGCCCAGCAGCGCCAGCGCCAGCCCAATCAGGGCGGCCAGATCCTCGAACAACACCACGGGAATCTCGGGCGCCTTGGAGGTCCGAACATAGGACACCCAGCCCTCCTCGCCCCGGACCGTGTTGGCCTGCGTGATCGCGGTCCGGAACGAGAAGCCCTCCATCCCGATCGCAGCGACGAGGACGACCAGCGGGACCCACCACCAGGAGCCGGTCAGCAGCTTGTTCTCGTGGCCCTCGCTCACCTCCTGATACTTGTGGTAGGCCTCGTACAGCGCGAACAGTCCTCCGAGGGTGAACATCACGATGGACACGATGAACGCGTAGATGTAACGCTCCCGGCCGAACCCGAAGGGGTGCTCCTTGGTCGGGGTCTGCTTGGCACGCTGTGCGCCCCGCAACAGCAGTCCCTGGTTGCCGGAGTCGGCTACGGAGTGAATGGCCTCCGCGAGCATTGACGAAGCACCCGTGACCAACCAGGCCCCGAACTTGAGGACGGCGATGCCGAGGTTGGCCGCCAAGGCGGCGAAAACCGCCCTGTCGCTGCCTCCGGTGCTCATGGTCGACGGCCTTCCGGGTATTGGACTGCTGGTGTGGGTCGACCCGCGGTGACACGCAACAACGTGCCCGAGCCGGACACTTCCACAAACTCAGCCCGCGCGGGTACGAAGCAGGCCCGCCCACGCGAGAGGCTCAGGTGGCTGGCACCATCAGACACTTCGTACCCCCCCGTGAGACAGAAGAGGAGCTGAGGTCCGGCAGAGTCGGCGAGCCGGGACGTGGCGGGGACATCCGCGACGACCCCGAGGGCGAACTCGGCAGCCGGCGGCGCGTAGACGATCTCTGCACCCTCCGGTTCTCCTCGCAGCTCCAGATCTGGCCGGAGCTCCGCGCTGCCCGCCACCAGGTCCAGCCAATGATCGGGATCGGTGTGCTTGCCGGTCAGGCCACACCGCACGATGTTGTCGGAGTTGGCGAGCACCTCGAAGCCCAGCCCTGACAGATGGCAGTGCGGCTGCCCCGGCGGAACGAACAACGCCTCTCCTGGGGACAGGACGTGGGCACGCAACAGAAGCGTCGCCAGCACAGCCCGGTCGTCCGGGTGGCGCTTCGCCAGCTCGAGGAAGGCCCCGGCAACGGCTCGCCAGCGCTCGGCTCCGACCAGCCGCTCAGCAGCCGGTCGGGCGGCAGCGATCCACCGCTCAGCGGTGTCCACCCCGAGCTGCACCGTGGTCGCGAGCGCGCGCAGCACGCCGTCGGTTCCGGCCACTCCCAGCTGATCGACCATCGGCTGGAGCTGGGGAACGCGCAGCGCGTGGAGCAGCTCGAGGGCATCGGCCGGCGTCGCGAGGCCACAGACCAAGGAGTACTCGGACAGCGCCAGGATCAGCTCGGGCTTGGCCAGCGGGTCGGGATAGCTCCGTAGGCCGGAGTGCATGGCCAGTCCTGCCCGTTCCTCCCTGGCGTAGCCCAGGGCAGCCTGCTCAGCTCCCGGATGCACCTGCAAGGACAGCGGCTCGTCCACGGCCAGGACCTTGGCCATGAACGGCAGCCGCGGTGACCCGGTGCCGACTGACCCCACCTCCCCCAGCGGGTCGGCGGCGATCACCTCGTCGAGGCCGATGTGCCGGTCACCGCGTACGACCGAGGAAGGGGTGCGCTCGTGCGCGCCCATCCACAACTCGGCCTGTGACCTTCCGTCCGGGGGCAGGCCGAGCAGCTCGGGGATCGCCGTCGTCGACCCCCAGTCGTAGACGCGCACGGGATTGGTGAGCAGATCCATCGACTACCGATCGCCGTCGCCGGCCAGTCCGACCGACAGGTAGGTGGCGGCGTAGGTTCCCGTTGCCAGCAGCGACGCGTAACGAGCCACCTCGGGACCTTCCGCTCCGGCAACCACCTGGGTGCGCACATCGCTCTGCTCAGCAGCAGCCTGCAGGCGGCCCCGCTGCTCGCGCACGCTCGGCTGGTCCCAGCCGTCTTCGAGGATCACCAGCGCGGGTCGTCGCTCGGCCTCGTCGTCGGCGAACGGATCGGCGAACGGATCGCGCTTGGCGACCGCCGAGATCACCGGCAGCAGGTGGTCGGCGTCCGCCGCTAGGGCGGCCCGTCCCGACGAGCGCCGGAGCGCCTCGGCCACCCGGCGGGCAGCCCTGGCAGCGAGTACGGTGCCTCCCCAGACGAGGGGCAGCCCATCCGCGAGCACGATCGCGAGCTCCTTGGCGGGATTTGTGGCCAGGTCGTGGTACGGCGAGCAGGCGACCGCAACATCGTCGAGGGCCGCGGCCACCGACTCGGCATTGACCTCGGGGCCCAGCCCCAGGTGATGCAGGGCCTGCAGCATCACGACAGCGACCGCGAGTGCATCGTCAGACTGAGTCGGCAGCAACGTCGTGTCGCGGCTGGTGGCGTGTTCCGCCAGCACCGAACGCTCCGGGCAGGCAATGACGAGGCTGCAACCGCGTCGTACCGCTTCAGTGACGACCGAAGCGATGCCCGAGTCTCCTCCGCCGGGTGCCAGGACGACCACCAGATCGAGGGCCCCCGCCCAGCCCGGCAGGCTGGGACCCGGCCACGCGACGAACGGCACTGGGCACCAGGGCTCCAGAACCGCTCGCAGCAGCCGGGCATCCGCCCCCGCCGCCACGATGGCGCGCGGCTGTTGCTGGCCGGGCAGCGAGGCCCATGCTTCTCGCGCCGACTCGGCAGCGACTCGGACCCGTGCGCCGGACTCGGCCAGCTGGCGCAACGTAGCGTCGAAGCGAGCCAGCGCCTGCTCGTCGTCCAGCAGTGCGTCGTCGAAGACGTCGGCGCTCATCGCTCAGTGGTCGCCCGCCCCGGCGTTCGCGTCTGAACCGGCGTCGCTTGATGCTTCGCCGGGCTTGCGCGCCTCGTCAATGAGGAGCACGGGTATGTCATCGCGCACCGGGTAGGCATACCGGCACGAGCTGCACACGAGCTCTTCGGCGACCTCATCGACCACCAATCCGGCCCGGCAGTTGGGGCAGGCCAGGATCTGCAGCAGGGCTGGGTTCAGATTCATCGATCACTCCTGATGAGGTTGAGCACGTCGTCGCGTACCCGTTCCATTGTCGGCTGGTCGACGCCCTCGGCGTTGAGGCGGAGCACCGGCTCAGTGTTGGACGCACGTACGTTGAACCACCAGTCGGCGTGTTCTACAGTCAGACCGTCCAGGTGATCGACTGCAACCCCGTCGACGTCGGCGTAGGCCGCTTCGACTGCCGCGAGCGCTCCGGCCTGGTCCTTCACGGTGTTGTTGATCTCACCGGACGGCGCATAGGGACTGAACTCTTCGAGCAGGGCAGACAGCGGCCGGTTGGTCTCGGCGAGTGCGGCCATCGTGTGCAGGGCGGCCAGCATCCCGGAGTCGGCGCGCCAGAAGTCGCGGAAGTAGAAGTGTCCCGAGTGCTCGCCACCGAAGATCGCACCGGTCTCGGCCATCATGGCCTTGATGTAGGAGTGACCGACCCGGCTGCGGATGGGCTCCCCGCCGTGCCGTCTGACGATCTCGGGTACGGCGCGGGACGTGATCAAGTTGTGGATGATCGGAGCTCCGGGTTCGCGGCCCAGCTCTCGAGTCGCGATCAGCGCGGTCAGAACTGACGGTGTGACGGTGCGGCCCTGCTCATCGACGACAAAACACCGATCCGCGTCGCCGTCGAAGGCGAGTCCGATGTCTGCGCCGGTCTCCAGCACCTTCGCCTGGAGGTCGAGCATGTTCAGCGGATCGATCGGGTTGGCCTCGTGGTTCGGGAACGTACCGTCGAGCTCGAAGAACATGGGGATGAGCTCGGCATCCACCCCGGCAAACACCGCCGGAACGGTGTAACCGCCCATTCCGTTGCCGGCGTCGACCACCACCCTCAGCCTGCGTCCGCTGACCGGCACCAGCTCGTTGAGATGATCGGCGTAAGCGGTGAGAAGGTTGCGATGCTCGACCGAACCAGCAGCATCGGCCGGCTGGAAATCTCCTCGTTCGACGAGGCTCCGGATGTCAGCCAGTCCGGTGTCGGCACCCACCGGAGCTGCTCCAGAGCGGCACAGCTTGATTCCGTTGTACTGGGCCGGATTGTGGCTCGCCGTGAACATGGCACCAGGCATCTCGAAGCGTCCGGAGGCGAAATACAGCAAATCGGTCGAGGCGAGTCCGATGTCGACGACGTCGGCGCCCGCAGCCGCGACTCCAGCGGCGAAGGCCCGCGCCAACCCGGGTGAGGACGGGCGCATGTCGTACCCCACGACCACGGTGCCAGAGCCGGCGAGCACGTCGGCAACGGGCACGAAAGCCGAGCCGACCGCCTCGGCAACGGTGGCGTCGAGCTGATCCGGGACGACGCCCCTGATGTCATAGGCCTTGAAGATCTGCGCCAAGTCGGACACGTCGCTGACCCTATCGGTCGCAGACCGTGATACGGAGGGCTAGTCGACGGATCGCAACACGCGCAGATGGCCGCGCCGCCCGACTTCGACGACTCCCGCCTCACCGTCCCTGAGAGCACGCGGCTGCGCGGCCTCGCGTACCGCATCGGCCAGCGCCAACAGGTCATCGTGGCTGGGGCGACCGGCATCAGGGTCGGGTGCGAGTCGAAGGACCTCCCACCCCCGAGGAGCGCTCAGACGCTCTGCGTGCTGGTCGCACAGGTCGTAGCAGTGGGGCTCGGCAAACGTCGCCAGCGGGCCGAGGACGGCCGTCTGATCGGAGTAGACGTAGGTGAGGGTGGCCGACGCCTTGCGTGCGCAGGCGGTGCGCGAGCATCGGCGGGCGGGACTCACAGGGCGACGCTACCGCCATCCAGCCGGGGCCGGCGCCATTGGAGCCGGCCCTCGCCCGTGTCGTTGACGATCGAGACGCCAGTAATGCCGCCGCACACGGCGAGTCTCGCCGAACAACTGGCGTCTCGGCGGGAGAAGGTGGTGGGGCGGCACGGTTAGGCTGTTGGCGTGCACGAGGAATCCGCTGCCCCGGCGCAGGTGTCGGTGCCGGTCCGGAGGGGACGTCGACGCGATCGACGCGGGCGGGGGGTCCGGGGACCGATGGCCCTACCGGCGCCGCTGGACACCGCCGGAGCACGGTTGCTGGTCAGCCGCACTGAACGATTCGATGAGCTTGCGCTGGTTGTCATCGACCGATTCAAGCGGAGTTGGCCGAGCGAGCTCGCAACTGTTGAGTTCGGCGTCGAGGACACGCCCATGGTCCCGGTGGAGTGGGAGCACGATCCCATCCCGCTCGCCACCTTGATCCAGCCGCTCGACGCCAAGCCTGCGCGCATCGTGTTGTTCCGGAGGCCCATCGAGCTTCGGGCCCAGGGGCGCGGCGAGCTCAACGCCCTGCTCTACGAAGTGGTCATCGAGCAGGTCGCGGGCCTGCTGGGCAAGGAGCCGGAAGAGGTGGACCCACGGCCGTGAGGCGGCTCAGTCCCCGGCGAGCACCAGGTGAGCCGTCGGTTGCGCGACCGTGAACGTCGGGCTCTGGACAGGAACCGCGGCGAGCGCCCCCCTGGCACCTTGGTAGAAGGCGGCGGCCACTATCGAGCCGGTCGGCTGAATGGCCAGGTACGCCGCCCGCGTGCGTTGGTGCTTGGTCAGGTGGGGCAGCTCCCACTGCGTGGTCGTTCCCCCCTCCAGACTGACGTCGCTGTCGGCCAGTTGCGTCCCTTGCCTCGTCATCACCGACACGGTCGCCGATCCGCCGTGGCGGGAGGCGGACGCCAGCAGCAGATGCACAGCGCCAGTGCCCGCCAGCGGAACGCTCGCGGGGCCGGCGAGCGGCGCGACGCCGCCAAGGACGCTGGAGTCGTGATCTGGTCCATTCAGCCGGGTCACAACCGCGCCGAGGACCGGTTGGTCGGAGGCGAGGTGCACTGACGCGGCGTCCTGCCCGGCGAGCTTGGTCAGGTCTCGGCTGATGGTCTGGCCAGGATCGAGCTGCAGGCTATCCAACCCCTTCGGGACGAAGCGCCCGTTCTTCCCGAACAGCTCGACCGACACCAGGGCTTGAGAGCCACCAGGGTTGGCGACCACCAATCGGTTCGTCCCGGAGCCCTTGAGGATCGCCGGAACCACCAGGTTAGTCGACGGGGCTGTTGCCGTCGGCCAGTCCACCCCGGTCGGCATGAGTCCGCTCGTCCAACGGTCCTTGACCGCCGCGTAGACCCGTCCCTGAGTGGTGGTGACCGAGAGAGCGAGGTTGCCTTGCTGCGGCGCGAACTGAGCGAGATCCAGCACCTTCGTGGAGTACGGCCCCAACGAGATCCCTTTCAGGCCGACCGCACTGAGTTTTCCCTTCGCCCCGAACAGAGACAGGTTGAGACTGCACGCGCCCGAATCGGCGTTGGTCAAGATGAGCTTGCCGATATGCCCGAACTTTGTGCCGGTTCCGACGAACCACCATTGGTCGGCCGGAGAAAGACAGCGCCCCACCGCCAACCCCTTGTCGTCTCCGCTCAGCGCGCTGGACAGCTGCCACGCCTGCAAACCCGCCGCCAACGACCCGGCTGCGTGCACGACGACGGAATGGATCCCGGTTGACCCAAACGCGGCTGGTTCTAGCCTCTTGGTGGCCAGCTCTCCGCGCGCGGAGAGCCGGAGGACCGCCGGAGTCGGTCCAGCGGACAGGATGCGTGCGCGGGCGGGAGCCGCCTCCGTCGGCTGGTTCGCGCCTGCCGGGAGGGCCTGCGCCAGCAGATCCAGTGAGGTCTCGACGGTCTTGTCGTTCGAGGCGCCCGGGCAGGCAAGCTCGGTGTCACTGATGGGTACCTCCTGCACGCCGGCCTCCGCCGGGAGCGTTGGAGTGCCTCGCGAGGACGTGGTGGCGACGATCAGCAACGCTGCGATGCCCAGGAGAGCCGCGATCAGGCCGGAGCGCCGCTCTTGCCAGGCGGTCACCGGTGGGTCCCTTGCCGCTCGTGCCGGACCCGGGGAGCCGCGGCCACCGCGACGGCTGCGATGGCTGCGACCTGGAGCAGCAGCCAGTAGAGGTGCAGACCTCCATCGGGAGTCACCACCAGCCGTCCGGCGCCGGCCGGCACCTTGAACGTCTGTAGTCCGACGGCAGACTCGCCGCCTGCCAGCGGCGCACCGGCAAGCTCGGCGCGCCAGCCGGTCTCGGCGCGCTCGTTGAGCAGCAACGTCCGGGGCTGGGAGCTCGGGCTGATCGGGTCGTCCACCTGGGCGTTCTGGCTGGCCAGCACGGTGGCCTTCTGGATGTCCCCTGTCGATCCCAGCAGCAGGGCACGACCCGCCGGATAGTCCACCGCCCAGACCGATGAGTCCGGGTCGAGCACGCCCGCCCGGGTGAGACCAGAGGTTCCGTCGAGCCGGGCTGCGACCTCCGCTCGGACCGGACTGTGCATGACGACGTACCCGATTCCGTAGGCTGCCAGGTCGGCCGCGTCGTCAGAACTCGGGTTGCTGACCAACCGCGCGACCGTCGCCGCCAGGCTGGAATATGTCCCGACTGGTGGTGCGACCGCATCATCACCCGTACGAAGGCCGTCGCCACGCACCAGCTCGAAGGTCGGCGCACCGGTTTCCCTGTCGGTACCGAGAACCAGGGTCCGCGGCTGAGCGGGCGACCGTTGCGCGTCTGCGATGTACGCAGGTACGGACAGCGGCGTGGACCTGTGCAGGACGGTCCCGGGACGTGATTGTGCCCACCAGGCGAACCCGAGGACCGGCGCGCCCGCCGCTAGTACGGCGACCACGGCGGCCACCGGTTGCCGCCAGCCAAAGCTGGCGCGCGAGAAGGGCGCTGTCGCTCCGTCGCCGGCGGCAGCGACCGAGGCGATGGCGCACCCGGCCACCACGCTGACGGCGAATCCCGGCCAGGCGTAGGCAGTCGTTCCGCTGGCCGGATCGGTCACGACATGATGGAACTGGGTCACCCCCAGGAGGAGGGCGCACAGCCCGACTACCCACAGTCCGAGGACGGCACCGCGCCGGTCGCGGCGCAGCAGAGACGCCGCTGCCGCTATCGCCACTCCTGCGCTGATCCACCCGGGTGCGGCGCCGAACCCTCCACCTCGACCGAGGGCGAGGTCAAGAGCCGATGCCGGGCCACCTGTCGAGTCGGTGGTCGAACCGGCTTCCGTCCACCATAGTGACGGCGTGGTCGCCAGTGTCCACGACCACGGGATCAACACGGTCGCAGGCACGATGAGGCCCAGCAGAACGTACCTGGCAGGAAGTCTTCCCCCGCCGACCAGCCACCCGACGGCCGCGACGCCCACCCCGAGCAGATAAGCCGCTGGCACGAACGCAGTCAGCACCGCAAGCCAGACGCCGAACATCAGCGCCGAGCGCCACTGCGCATCTGGATCCCCCACTCCGGCCAGCATCTTCAGCGCGGGTCGGGCAGCCATCGGCAGCAGCACGATCGCGACCACCGTGCCGAGCCGTCCTTGGGCGGTTGCCCCCGTGAGGACCGGGAGCAGGCCGTAGGCCACCGCCGCCCAGATGCGTACCAATCTGTTGACTATCCAGCGACGAGCGAGCGCATAGGCGCTCAGGGTCGCCAGTGGGACCGAGAACAGGAACAGGATGTCGATGACAAGCCATGCCTTGCCCAGGGTGACGATGCCGAGCAGCCCAAGCACCAGGAGGTAGGGCGGAGCCGATGCGTCGGATCCGAGCCCGACCGGATGCCAGGCGGCGAAGTACGTGCTCCACCAGTGGCTGGCCCCCTGAGGTGCAGGCAGCAACGCGCCGCCCTGAAGCATCCCAGAACCCAGCAGGTGCCGGCCCACCACGATCGACATGGCCAGCGTCAGTACAAAGGCGGCCACGACTGGGGTGGTCAGCACCCGCAGCAGCACACCCTGCTCCGCTGGCAGATCCTCGCTCTCCTCGTCCGTCGGCCCGGTATCGAGGGCCGTTGTGGTGCCCGCTGTCACGGCTGAGGATCCGGCTTGCCACGTAGCCGAGAGCACGTCGGCTATCGCGTCCAGACCGTGGCGGTACGGTGTCCACCACGGAGCCACCAGCCCCTTGGTCACGAGTCGATCGCGCCCGAGGGTTCGCTGTCGCTGCGCCCGACCGGTCAGGATCCGATCCGGACGCGCGAGCACACCGAAGAGGCCAGCCACCTCGTCCATCGCGAGACCCGGCGCCTTGCCGAGCAAGAAGCCGAGGGCGCGGACCAGGGTGCCTCCGATGGAACGGAGCGTCATCAACGGGACCGCCCACCACCTGCAGTTGACCAGCAGCGTGTAGAGCGCGGAGCGCCTGTCAGCCGCGCCTTGGTTCGCCGGCGCGCAGTCGACGCTGCGCAGCCCCCGGCGGGCGGCCTCCGCGTGGAAAACGACCGCCGCCGGTGCGACCACCACCCGGAGACCTCGGCGCGCCGCTCGCCAGCCGAAGTCGACGTCGTCCCGGTAGAGCGGAAGGTTGGGATCGAACCCGTGGAGACGGTCCCACACATCCCGCCGGATGAGCATGCCGCACGAGTCGACCGCTAGGACGTCACGCCTGCCGTCGTGCTGGCCCTGGTCGAGCTCGCGGTTCTCGAGCCCCGTCTCGCGCCGACCCGTCCCGCTGATCGTCACACCCACGCTCAGCAGGTGCCTGCCGTGCGGCCATCCGCGCACCTTGCAGCCGATCACCGCCACACCCGGCCGCTCATCGGCGGTCTCGAGCAGCGCGGCCAGCGCGGCCGACTCGGGAGCACAGTCGTCGTGTAGGAGCCAGATCCACTCGGTGAGTGAGTCTGAGCCCGCACCTGCTGACCGGAGTCCGGGGGGTTGGCTGACCTCGGCTCGCCCCAGCCCGTGCTGGATGGCCGCACCGAACCCGAGCGATCGCGGCGCGGACACCACCGCCTCGGGGCCGAGCACCTCCTCCAGCAACTTGACCGAGTCGTCACGGCTGCCGGTGTCGACCGCGATCAACCGGTCAGGAAGGCGGTGCTGGGTCTCGAGCGCACGCAGCAGGTCGGGGATCCACGGCTCACCATCGTGCGAAACGATGACGGCAGTGACCAGTGGGCTCATGCCGCGGATTCGACCTCCGACTCGGCGGACCAAGACGCCCGGAGAGCAACCCTGGGCGGCCCCACACTAGCCGGGAGGCATGCACCAGTCGCCGCGTGGCCAGACCTGCCCGCCGAGCGCGCCGGCCTCGGCGAAGGACTAACAGGTCAGACGGCGTGTTTCTTCAGCTTGCGCCGCTCGCGCTCGGACAGGCCGCCCCAGATGCCGAAGCGCTCGTCGTGCTGAAGGGCGTACTCCAGGCATTCGGCCCGGACCTCGCAGGTGAGGCACACCCGCTTGGCCTCCCGGGTCGAACCACCCTTTTCGGGAAAGAACGACTCGGGGTCTGTCTGCGCGCACAGCGCGCGTTCTTGCCACCTAAGCTCGGCGTCCCCGGTGACGAGCACATCTGTCCCTGCCACGGTATCGCCTCCTCGACCCTCGACGCGGATGAACTGCTCTCGCCGCCGTCGGGTGAGGTTTTCGCGCGACTCACCAAACGACACGCTTGGAATTACATGCCTGTCAATACACCTAAGTCAAGCCCGGATCTGATAACCAGGCGACACGCCGGACAATTCGGTCTAAATGGTAACCATCGAGGTAGACCAAAGGGGCCATCCCTCCGATTCCGGATGACCCCTGTGGTCTAGTTG
>JBDUDR010000087.1:0-11793 GCA_040002845.1 Nocardioidaceae bacterium | reverse complement strand
GTGAAGACGATCTTGCCGAAGACCTTTCCTTCGGCCATCGCCGCGAATCCGTCGCGGGCCCGGGACAAGGCCATCGTCGTGTCGATCAGTGGTCGAGCCCCGGTGAGCTCCATGAAACTCACGAGCTCGCGCAGCTCATCTCGCGTACCCATCGTCGAACCTTGCACTCGGAGCTGAAGGAAGAAGACCCGGGTCAGCTCGGCGTTGTCCGGTTCGGGGCCAGACGTCGCACCGGAGATCACCAGGGTCCCGCCGGGTCGCAATGACTTGACAGAGTGCGACCAGGTGGCCGCCCCGACCGTCTCCATGACCGCGTCCACCCGCTCCGGCAACCGTTCGCCGGTCGGCACCGCCAGATGTGCCCCGATCTCCTCCGCACGGGCACGTTTCGCCTCGTCTCGGCTGGTCGCGTACACCCGCAGCCCAGCCGATCGTCCCAACGTGATGAGCGCCGACGCGACTCCCCCACCCGCTCCCTGGACCAGCACCCGGTCGCCAGGCTTGAGCCGCCCTTGCGTGAAGAGCATCCGGTACGCCGTCAGCCAGGCGGTCGGCAAGCAGGCGGCCTCCTCGAAGGAGAAGGTGGCCGGCTTGGGGACGAGGTTCCTGCGGGGTACGGCAACCCGCTCGGCCATCGTGCCCTGGTAGCGCTCGGACAGCAGCGATCGACGGGGGTCGAGGGTCTCGTCACCCAACCAGTCGGGATGACTGACCACCGCATGTATGACCACCTCGTCGCCGTCCTCGTCGATGCCCGCCGCGTCACAGCCCAGGATCATCGGAAGCTGGTCCGTCTTGAGTCCGACACCCCGCAGAGACCAGAGATCGTGGTGGTTCAACGACGCGGCACGCACATCGACCGCGGTCCAGCCATCCGGGACCGATGGCTCGGGCCGATCGCCCAGCACCAGACCCGACAGCGGGTCAGTGCCGGAGAATTGGCTGGCGAAGACGGCGAACATGCTCACCAACCTAGCGGCGATGGACTCCCTCGCGACGTGCAGCGTTGCTCACCGCGTCCGCGACGGCGACCGCAACGCGCCGGTCAAACGGCGATGGGATGACGTACTCCGCGGTGAGCGACTCACCGACCAGCGCGGCCAGTGCGCGGGCGGCGGCCAGCTTCATCGCCTCCGTGATCTGGCGAGCCCTGACGTCGAGGGCTCCACGGAAGATCCCGGGGAACGCCAGGACGTTGTTGATCTGGTTGGGAAAGTCCGACCGCCCGGTAGCGACCACCGCCGCGTGCCGACGGGCGATAGCCGGAGCAACCTCGGGAGTGGGGTTGGCGAGCGCGAAGACGATCGCCTCGTCGGCCAGCTCGGTGATGGCGGACTCGGGCACCGTTCCACCCGAGACCCCGATGAAGACATCGGCGCCCTTAAGGGTGTCGTGAAGACTGCCCGACCGGTCGGCGGGATTGGTGTCTTGCGCGAGGCTGAGCTTCACCTGGGTGAGATCCGCACGATTCCGGCTGAGCAGCCCCCGCCGGTCGACCACGCACAGGTCGCTCACGCCGGCTGAGAGCAAGATGCGCGCCACGGCGACGCCGGCCGCGCCGGCTCCACAGATCACGACCCGGATGTCACCCATCTGCTTTCCGACCAGCCGTACCGCATTGGTGAGCGCGGCCAGCACCACCACCGCCGTACCGTGCTGGTCGTCGTGGAACACCGGAATGTCCAGACGCTCCTGCAACCGCCGCTCGACCTCGAAGCAACGTGGCGCGGCGATGTCTTCGAGGTTGATGCCGCCGAACGAGGGCGCCAGCCGGGCGATGGTGTCGACCAGGTCGTCGACGTCTGTACAGTCCAGACAGAGGGGGACTGCATCAACGCCCCCGAACTGCTTGAAAAGCACCGCCTTGCCCTCCATCACCGGCATGGCGGCCCGCGGCCCGATATCGCCGAGACCGAGAACGGCCGTACCGTCTGTCACCACCGCGACGGTGTTGCCGATCCAGGTGTAGTCGTCGACCAGCCCCGGCTCGCCGGCGATCGCCTCGCACACGCGGGCGACACCGGGCGTGTACGCAAGCGACAGGTCGACGCGATCCTCCAGGGGCACCGTCTTGGCAATCTGCATCTTGCCGCCGCGATGCAGCGCAAAGACAGGATCGTCACCGCGCTCACCGAGCGACTCGGGCAGGACCATCTGAGTAACCATCACGGGAGACCTTGAGAGAGACGAATGCTTAAGGACAGCCATCGGACAGGTCGCCACGGTGAGGCGTTCGGTTGTCCGGCGCTTGGGGTGGGGGTCTCCCAAGCCGCCGATTCTGCCACACTGCCTCGTGCGTCGACCGGGAATCCCGAGGCGCGTGCACGAGCAGCCCCTCCAGGGGTCCTCCGATCGACTAGCGGGCGCCGGCTCCGGGGCGGTCTCGCGGCCGCCACCAACGACACAGGACGACTGCCAACACGTCGTCGGCCGGGATCGCCCCCACCAGCCAGGAGTCGACCCCCTCCCGGGGGTTGTCGCGCTCGACCCACCAGCCCTCGTCGACCTGACGAGTCACTCGCTTGACCGAGACCGGTCGATCCGGTAGGCGGACGATCACCAGCTGACCGACGCGGGGGGTGCGCCCGTACGCGACCAGCAGACGATCGCCGGCGTACAGGGTAGGTTCCATCGAGCGGCCCCGCACGACAGCGAGACCGAGCCTCGGCAGCCGCGACCACATCAGGTCACCTCCGATTTGCGCTATGCCCCCGCCCCAGGCCAGGGCCGTCCGCGGAGTAGTGTCGCAAAGTCAGGACCTGGCACATTCCGCGTGAGCCGGCCACCAGGCCCGGTTGCCAGTACCCAGCGGCCAAATCAGAAGGGACCAGGAATGCTCCGGCGACTCTTTGCACCCATGATCGAGGTCTACGCGCACTGCGACCTGCCTTGCGGTGTGTACGACCCCGCTCAGGCCAAGATCGAAGCCGAGTCCGTCAAGGCCATCATCGGCAAGCTGGCGGACAACGACGACCCCGACTTCCGCACTCGTGCTGTGATCATCAAGGAGCAGCGGTCTGAGCTGGTCAAGCACCATCTGTGGGTGCTGTGGACCGACTACTTCAAGGCCCCGCATTTTGAGAAGTACCCGCAACTGCACACCCTGTTCAACGAGGCCACAAAACTCGCGGGTGCGACCGGCACCAAGGGCAGCATGGACGCCGGCACGGCCGACGAGCTGCTGGCCAAGATCGACCAGATCGCGGACATCTTCTGGGAGACCAAGAGCCCCTGACGACCGCCGCCAAACGGCGTGGTGACGGATGAGAACGAGGAATTCTGTTCGATCCATCCCATTTGGACCGAGCAATTGCCCAGCGTGCCGTGACATGATCGGCGCTAGGCCATCCAGGCAGGCATGCATGCTGGTGGCCTGACGACGTCTGCAGGGCGGAATTTCCGGCAGCGACTTCGGCAGGAAGGCTCGGGGTGAGCATGGACAACGGTCGTGGGCCCGACGCTCGGGTGACCATGCAAGTCCCTGCCGACAGCGCGTACATCGCCGTCCTGCGCACCACCACGGCGGGGCTCGCCGCACGCCTCGACTTCACTCTCGACGACATCGAGGACCTGCGGATCGCGGTGAACGAAGCCTGCGGGCTGCTGCTCCGGCAGGCGGCCTCCGGTGCCACGCTGGATTGTGTCTACGACCTGCGTCCGCACGAGATGACCGTCACGGTCAGCGCACAGACACTGGCGTCAGAGCTACCTTCTAGTGACGGGCTCCCTTGGATGGTTCTGAACGCTTTGGCCGGCTCGGTCGATGCTCAGCTCGGTCCCAACGGCACCGTCTCGATCTCACTGAGCAGGCGAGGCGGCGCCGAATGACTGGCAGCGTTCCTGTCCACACCGTCGGGGCCTGGCGCCGGAGGGCGGCGCCAGAGGCACCTGTGACTGCGAGCCGCAACGAAACCCGCGCGATCAGCGCAACGCTGTTCGCCGAGCTTCAGCGGTGCCCCAAGCACCATCCCGCCCGCACCGCCGCCCGGGACCAGCTGGTAGCACTGCACCTCCCGCTGGTCGAGCACCTCGCTCGCAGGTTCCGGAATCGTGGCGAGCCGTACGACGACTTGATGCAGGTGGGGACCATCGGCCTGATCAAGGCGATTGACAGGTTCGATCCCGAGCGAGGGGTCGAGTTCTCCACGTACGCGACGCCAACCGTGGTCGGGGAGATCAAGCGGCATTTCCGTGACAAGGGATGGGCCATCCGGGTTCCCCGTCGGCTGCAGGAGCTGCGGCTCTCACTCGGTCTGGCCGGCGCCGAGCTCGCACAAGAGCTGGGACGCTCGCCCACGGTCGGCGAGTTGGCCGACCGGCTCGGTCTCGAACCCGACCGCGTCCTCGAAGGCATCGAGTCCGCCAACGCCTACACAACGCTGTCCCTGGATGCCCCAGAGACAGCGGACGATCCGCGTACGACCGTCGGCCAGGCGATCGGTATCGAGGACGATGCGCTCGAGAACGTCGAGTACCGCGCCGCCCTGCGACCGCTGCTCGCCAAGCTTGACGAGCGTGAGAGGCAGATCCTGCTGCTGCGCTTCTTCGGCGGCAAGACACAGTCCCAGATCGCGAACGAGCTCGGCATCTCCCAGATGCACGTTTCACGCCTGCTGGCCCGAACGCTGGAGAGCCTGCGGGGCGACCTGCTCGAGACCGAGTAGCCCCGCATAAGTGTCGGATCGCGGGGGCGGCTAGGGGGGTGGGGAGGTGAGGGCGGCGGTTGAAGCAGGCAGGAGGATACAGACCAGCGTTGCGATCGCCAGCGAGCCCAACACGACAGTCACCCAGACCGTCGAGCCACCGAAGAACGACCACGCGACGCCCAACCCGATGAGCTCGGTCAGCACCACCGGACTGCGGCTCCACCGCTTGCAGTGCCACAAGCCGTACACGCAGGCGCCGAGCGCGACCGCGTACACCACGAAGAACGCGGTCGTGGTGATCCCCAGGGCGAGTCTGTCGTAGGCCAGCGAGCTCACCTCGACACCGGCGAGCACAAGCAACGCAGCGGCTTCAAGCCCCACCAGACCTGCCCCGAGGCGCAGCCCGAGGGGCAGATCCTGGGGGTTGGAGGACGCGTCTGTCACTCGCGCAGAGTACGCATGATCCACTCGCTGCGACCAACCCGCGAGTACGATGGTGATAAATATCTGATAACGGACACTGAGAGTTTGGCAAGAATCTCCCCTTGTGACCCAAAAGACAGGCCGAACGGGGTTGTATCCGGGCGGTTCTCTTGCGACGATCGACGTTGCGCACCGCGAGGACCGGTCTCTCGCCATCCTCAGAGTGTGCAAGCCCCCCGGAAACTCCGGGCCACGCACGCAGCGGCGCGTGGTTTTCGGGTCCGGACTAGTGAAAGCATTCACAACTATGTACACGGCGGTGCGGATCCCCATCCCAACCAGCCGCCGGGTAATTATGAAGGAGCCTGACCCCATGGACTGGCGTAACCGGGCCGCGTGTTTGGACGAGGACCCGGAGTTGTTCTTCCCCATCGGCAACACTGGGCCTGCGATCCTCCAGATCGAGGAAGCCAAGGCAGTCTGCCGACGCTGCGACGTCCGCGAGCAGTGTCTCGCCTGGGCTCTGGAGGCCGGGCAGGACCACGGCGTCTGGGGTGGCCTGAGCGAGGACGAGCGACGTGCCCTGAAGCGTCGCAACGCCCGAGCCAAGATCCGAACTGCCTGATCGACGAGGCCCGATAAGGGCTTCAGCTGCGGGCGGAAGACACCGGAAACTCGATGATCACCCTGGTGCCACCTGTCGGCGCTGCCCCCAGTTCCAGCGTGCCCCCGAGCTCCGACTCCACCAGAGTCCGCACGATAGACAGCCCCAGCGCGTCCGACTCGACCGGGTTGAACCCATCGGTCAATCCACAGCCGTCGTCGTCTACCACCATCCGAAGCCGATCCACTTGCCGGTCGGCCGACACGGTAACTGTTCCGCCGCGGCTGGCAAACCCGTGCTGAACGGCGTTCTGCACGACCTCGGTGAGCGCCATCGCCAGCGGCGTGGCCACCTCGGCGGGCAGGGTTGCGAACGACCCCTTGCGCTCCGTGAGCACTACTCGCCGGGTGAAGGAGACCTCCACCACCATCTGGCGCAGCCGGTCTGCGACCTCGTCGAAGTCGACCTGTTCGTCGAAGGTCTGGCTCAGCGTTTCGTGCACGATCGCGATTGAGCCGACGCGACGTTCGGCCTCCTCCAGGGCCGCCCGAGCGGCTGGCGTCGTCATCCTTCTGGCCTGAAGCCTGAGCAGGGCGGCGACGGTCTGCAGATTGTTTTTCACCCTATGATGGATCTCGCGGATGGTTGCGTCCTTGGTCAGCAGCTCGCGCTCTCGCCGGCGCAGCTCCGTGACATCGCGAATCAACGCCAAGGCGCCGATGTGTTCGCCGCCGAGCCGCAGCGGAATCGACCGCAGGATCATCGTCCCCTCCGCGTTCTCGATCTCGATCTCGCGATGACCTCGACCCGAGACGGCCGCCGCCAACGACTCGTCGACAGCCTTCGTGGCCGGCCCGACGAGGGCCGCCGTGATCTCGCCCAGATGCTTGCCGACCAGATCGCCGGACAGTCCGAGCCTGCGGTACGCCGACTGCGCGTTGGGGCTGGCATAGGTCACCAGACCGATGTCGTCCAGGCGTACGAAGCCATCCCCCACCCGCGGCGACGCGGACAGGTCCTGACGCTGCTTGGTGTATGGGAATGACCCCTCACTGATCATTCGTGCCAGGTCGGTGGCCGTCTGGAGATAGGCCAGCTCGAGACGCGACGGCGTGCGTACCCCGAGCAGGTTGGTGTTTCGGGCGATCACTCCGAGCACCGAGTCCCCACGACGCACCGGGATGGCCTCGACTCGTACCGGCACGTCATCGCGCCACTCCGGGTCCCCCTCGCGAGCGATTCGACCCTCGTCATAAGCAGAATCAAGCAGCGGCCGCTCGCCACGACCCACAAAGGCACCCACCAGATCGTCCACGTAGGCGGTGGGACCCGTCGTGGGACGCATCTGAGCCCCGGCCCAGAAGCCTTGCCCACCGCGGTCTGGCAGCCACAGCACCAGATCGGCGAACGAGAGGTCGGCGATGATCTGCCAGTCAGCGATCAGGAAATGCAGCCAATCCAGGTCTTCTTCCGCCAAATCGGTGTCATGGCGGACGACATCGTTCAGGGACGGCACCAAGCGAGCCTAACTGGCACAGCGCGCTGGGATGCGCCAGCCCGTCGGGTCTGCGAACATATGCGCGTGCAGGCGGAGTTTTGGGCAGATGTGATGGCACGCCACCTCCAAGTGCCCAAGGACCGACCGCTTGATGAGATGACCACCGAGCTCATCGGAATGATCGGCGACATCGACCCGCGAGTCCGCGACGAGACCGCTTACCCGATCCTCGCGACCTGGATCGACTCGGGCGTATACGACGACCTCCTGCTGGGATTCGGTGACGGGCTGAGTCACGGCCTGGTCAGCGGGATCGGCGAAGACGGCACAGATTCGGTGTTCCGGCGGACCTTCACGGCACTGCTCCTCGGGGAGTGTGTGAGTCGCGACAACGCGGCCCACTTGCTCCCGGGTGAGGTCGTGGTGCGGTGGGGTGACCGTGCCGCTGCCTGGTTCGTCCGCGAGCGCGACCTTCGGGGCTACGTCGACGGCAAGGGCTGGGCACATGCCGGTGCCCACGGGGCTGACCTACTCGGCGAGCTCGCCCGTTCACGGCACTTCGGCAACTTGGAGCTGACGGTCCTGCTCGACGTGGTTGGAGATCGCCTGCTGCAGCCGACTCAACACCGGCTCGTGCACGGGGAGGATGACCGGCTCGCGTACGCCGTGATGGCGGCCTTCCAGCGGAACCTGTTGGGCATCGATGTCATCGAGCCCTGGGTGGCGAGGATCGCCAATGCGCTGATCAGGCCACGCACCGAGACCGGTGGTTGGCCGACGCCGACAGCGTTCAACGTGTTGTCATTCCTCCGTGCCTTGCATGTGCAGATCGCGGTTGGGGTCAAGGGCCGCATTACAGCAACCGACCGCGCCTTGTTCGCCGCCGCGCCCGAGGTGCGCACAGACGTACTCCTCACGCTGCTTGACCACCTTCGGAAGGGATCACCCTGGCTGTTTTGAGCGCTCGTTGGTGAGTACGTTACGAGGATGACCGACCCCCAGGGCCCGGTATCTCGCAATGACAGCGAACCGCCGACCGTGCAGGGCCACGGTGGCGACCACGCGGTGGCCGCAGCCAGGGCCTACGGGGTGGAGACCATGTTCACCCTGTCTGGCGCCCATGTGTTTCCGCTGTACGACGCTGCCGTGAAGTCACAACCTCCGTTGCGGCTGATCGATGTGCGTCACGAAGCGACCGCCGTCTTCGCAGCGGAAGCTACCGGGAAGCTGACCCGAGCTCCGGGGCTGGCCGTGCTCACCGCTGGTCCCGGGGCCACCAACGGCATCAGCGCGATCACGCAGGCGCACTTCGCCGGGTCGCCGCTGGTGGTACTGGCCGGCCGGGCGCCCACGATGCGTTGGGGGATGGGGAGTCTGCAAGAGCTCGACCATCCGCCCATCATGCGGTCGGTGACGAAACTGGCGGAAACCGTTGACCGGGTCGAGGACATTGCCGGCCGCGTCAGCGAGGCGTTCGCCACTGCGGGAGCCTCGCACCGGGGTCCTGCGTTTCTCGATGTCCCGATGGACCAGTTGTTCAGCGAAGCGGAAAGCAAGCTCCCAGCGATCGTCGAGCCCCCCGTCGACGAGCCCGATCCCGAAGTGTTGGCGCGGGTGGCTGATGTGCTGTCGAGCTCCACCCAGCCGGTGCTCGTGATCGGTACTGATGTGTGGAGCGACCGTGGCCAGGCGGCCGCGCTCCGCCTGGTCGAGTCGGCAGGTTGTCCGGTGGTCACCAACGGCCTGGGACGGGGCATCATCCCGCCGGGGCATCCGATGCTGGTCACGAAGGCGCGCGGCCAGGCTCTCGGGCAGGCCGACCTGGTGGTCGTCGTCGGTACGCCGCTGGACTTTCGGCTCGGATACGGCGCCTTCGGCGGCCAGGGTGGCGGGCCACCCGCCCAGGTGGTGCACATCGCCGACTCTGCACCACAGGTTGCTCAGCATGTCGACCTGACGGCATTCGCTTCCGGCAACCTCGCCCGATGCCTGGATGGGTTGCGGGAAGCGGTCGAGCATCTTCCGCACCGACCCGACTGGTCAGCGTGGTCGCAGCGACTGCAAGCCGCGGTAGCCAAGACGCTGGACCAGGAACGAGCGCTTCTGGCGAGTGACGCCGATCCCATCCATCCGGCCCGGATCTACGGCGAGCTGACACCCAGACTGGCACCCGATGCCGTGGTCATCGGCGATGGCGGCGACTTCGTGTCCTTCGCCGGCAAGTACGTCGAACCGCGCCACCCTGGATGCTGGCTCGACCCGGGGCCGTTCGGCTGCCTGGGTGCGGGGCTCGGAGCGGCCATCGGCGCCCGGATCGCCCGGCCAGACTCACAGGTTGTCGCGATCCTTGGTGACGGCGCCGCCGGAATGTCCCTGATGGATGTCGACACCTTGGTGCGCCACGACCTACCGGTGGTCATGGTGGTCGGAAACAACTCATGCTGGGGTCTCGAGAAGCACCCGATGCGATTCCTGTACGGCTACGACGTGGCCGCCGAGCTTGGGACGCAGACACCCTACGACGAGGTCGTGCGAGCTCTCGGCGGAGCCGGCGAGAGCGTCTCCCGACCCTCCGACATCGGTCCGGCCTTGGATCGAGCATTTGGCTCCGGAGTGCCCTACCTGGTCAATGTGATGACCGACCCGGAGGTGGCATATCCACGCAGCACCACGGGCATCTGACCATGGTGCACATCAGGGAGGCCACACCTGGGGAGTATGCCACGGTCGGCGAATTGACCGAGGTGGCCTACCGCAGGGACGGTCATCTGCAGCATGGAGACGGCTATGCCGCGGTGCTGCTGGACGCCGCGGGTCGAGCCCGGTCCGCAGAGCTGCTCGTCGCAGTCGGGGACGGCAAGCTCGTCGGCACCGTCACCTACTGCCCACCCGGGTCTGAGTCCCGCCAGGTCGCCAAGGACGGCGAGGCGGAGTTCCGCATGCTTGCCGTTGTCGAGGACTGGCGGGGGCGTGGTGTTGCTCGAGCCCTGGTGGAGGCTTGCGAGGAGCGGGCCCGAAGTCACGGGATCGCCAGGCTGGTGCTGTGCACGCTGGACTCCATGCAAGGCGCCCAGGCGCTCTATCGCTCGATGGGTTTCGTCCGTGTTCCGGATCGCGACTGGAAACCCGCGCCGGAGCTGTGGCTGCGCGGATTCAGCCTGACCCTGTAAGCCCTTGCATGAACCGATCACGCCTGACCACGACTCGAGTGAGCTCACCGTGCGCCAGCACCATGCCACCGTCGGCGTTCCGGGCCGTGACGTCGAAACGCAGGACCCTCCCGTCAACGTGCACCAGTTGGGCAGTCACCTGGACCTGCTGGTGAACTGGGCTCCCCCGCAGGTGTTGAAAGTCCACCCGGGTCCCGACGGTTGTCTGTTGCGGATCGAGCGCAGCTGCCACCGCCGCACACGTGGCTGCCTCGGCCCAGGCGAGCAGTCGCGGTGTGGCGAGCACCTGGAGATCTCCGCTGCCAACCGACAACGCGGTGTCTGTTGGGCCTACCTGGCGGGTTAGTTCCGCGTGCAACCCGACCGCTACACCGGTCACGTGGCGAGCTGGTAGGAGCGCGCGACGTGCCTTGCAAGTGCGTCAGCCACCTGCGGGTCATAGTCGTCGGCGATCCCGCCGCGGATTCGGTCCACAGCCTGTTCGGCGGACTCTCGGGTCGGCTCAGAGCCCGTCAGGTCGTCGAACGCGTTGGCGACGTTGACGATCCGCGAGAGTAACGGCGCTCCCGAGCGGCGGTGGTCAAGCCCATTCCGGACCGGCTCGACTTGACGACCGACGGCAGTGGCGATCTCCCCGGGAAGGCCTGCATCCGCGATCAGGTGGGCTCCGGAGGTCGCAATCGCCAGCCGTTCGTCGTATGAAGCGAAGGTGGTCGCCCCGCCCGCAAGTGGCTCGGCCAAGCTCATCTGCCCGACGTCGTGCAGGAGCGCGGCGAACTCCAACTGACGCATCTGCTCCGTCCGCAGTCCGAGTTCGACGCCCACGCCGACGGCGACGTCGGCCACCCGCCGTGCATGACCGGGCACGGTGAAGCCGGCCATGTCGGTCGCGCGGGAGAGTGCGTCGACTGCCTGCGCGTAAGTCACTCGGGCCATCTGGTAACGACGATATGACAGCTGGGTCAGCAGCAACGGCACTGCGCAAGCGGGAACGGCCCACGCGCCGACCAGGGCGGTTGCGATCGCGAGCACCATCGCGGTAGCCAGGCTCGCCAGGCGGAGGCGGACGTGGTCACGAATCTGGTTGCCCAGCCGGTGACCGAGTGATCCCGGGCCGGCAACTGCTCGCTGCGCCGCGCCCAGGAGGGAGGACAGCAGGAAACCGATGGCCAGAACGCCGGCCATGGAGAGGGCCCGCAGCCTGAGATCGTCGGCGAAGTGGCGCGACCAGGTGAACTCGGTCATGACCAGATGAAACAGGACCGCGACGGTTGCGATCAGCAGGATGCGACGACCGACATTCGGGGCTGAGACATCGCGGCCGGCCACGGCATGCGGCAGCGTGCCGATCAGCATCGCCAACGCAGCCACCGCCACCACCTGAGCCCACCCATCAACTGCCGGGCCTTCGGCCAACAGCGCGTAGCCGAGGCCCCCCGCAAGGGCGATCGG
>JBDUDR010000086.1:0-11969 GCA_040002845.1 Nocardioidaceae bacterium | reverse complement strand
GCATGCCAAGTCCGCAGCAGCCGGCGATCTGGTTGACCGGTTGCTGCGGACCTGGGCGTCTCAGTGCTTGAAGTCGATCACGAGGCGAGTCGGGTTGGTGAGCTCGTTCACCCGGAACGGCGCCTTGTGGGTCAGCGAGATGCCGAACGAGACGTACCCCTCGAAGTCGCCGGTGAACGCAACGCCGCGCAGCGACGGGAGGCCGTACTGCTGCAACGTCGGTCCCTGGTAGAGGTTGTTGCCGTTCTTGTCGTGGGCGCTTGCGGGGTTCAGGACGACGGAGACGAACCGCTTGCCCTTCAACGGAACCGGGTTGCCCGAGCCGTCATAGACCAGATGCTTGACGAACCGCACGTTGTAGCCGGCCATCTTGCCCCGCATGTCGATGACTACGCGGTCAAAGGACTGATGTTCCCCGACCCGGAGGTTGGTGATCTTCGGGTTGTGGTTTGGGTGGTGCACGACCACCGGCGCGGTGCCGTAGGACGAAGCGGTCGCCGGCCCTGCGGACACGGCGACGGCGGTGCTCAGGCCGGCTGCGGCCAGTCCTGCGACGAGCAACTTGATGGTGTGTCGGAAACGTCCGGTCATGGTGTCCTCCAGGGTGGGCTCGAGGTTTGTCTCGAGCTGTTGTCGCTACGACGCGCGGGTCCCCTGGCCGGTTGTCAGGTGGCCAATGGGCAGCCGACCCGGGAAGCGTTGACCGGACCGCGCGCGCGTCGTACCTGCAAGGAGTCGACCGACGGCCAGGAAATACCTAGGCCGTGGGGGTAACGGTCAGCGCTTCTCGACGGGTCGTCCGACGAGCGCTGCGAGGTGCGGCGGGATGAGCACGTCGGGCGGGGTCACTGCGTCTGTTGCGAGCGCCCCGAACGTCGTGTGGATCGGCATCAGACCCGACCAGACCGCCAGCCGGGCGTCGTCCGGCCCGAGCGCGCCGGGGCCGCCCTCGCGTACCTTGACCGTTGCCTCGTCCAGTGGCAGGGCGACGACAGTGGTGGCGGCAAGCTCTTTGGCCGTCGGCTGCCTGGCGTAGTCCCACTGGCCCGGGCAGACGTGATTGGTGACCGCCCGCAGGCCGGCTCGGGCCAGCACGATGGCGTCTACCAGGGCCACGGCCACGCAGACGGGTGTGCCCTGGCCCGATCGGGTCAGCCACCGGCTGGCCACCGAACCATGCAGGTACAACGTTTCCGCAGCGTCCCCCTCACCGACCCCGTAGATCGTGGGAATGACCAGCGGAGAGTCGTCCACCACGATGCCGTTGGCTGCGTCGAGGATCTGGTGGAGGCGCTGGCGATCGCGGCTGCCGCGCTCGCTGTGCCGGCCGAACTCGGTACGAGGAGTGCGCTGAAGCGGCTTCATGCTTTGACGATAGGGGAGCCCCGTCAGGGTCATAGCGCCGAATGACCCACACGTGTCATGGTGATGGTCAGATGGTCCTCGTACGTTGGATATGACGTGACCGGATCGATGCGACGTGGGCAGCGGGGTGATCCCCACCAGCGCCAAGGAGTTCTCATCGTGGATGACGTGCTAGACGTGGGCCTCCACGACTCTGACGCATTAGATGAGATCGAGATGACCAGCAATCTCATCATCGCTGCGTCGGAGTCCGAGGTACGGCTGCCCCAGCAGAGAATCGACGAGATCCTCGGCGTCGAGGAAGACTGACGTCGCCGTTCTCCCGCGATAAGTGTCGGATCGCGCCGAATAAGTGTCGGATCGCGGGACCCCGCGTTGCCGGCCGGCTGCGGGCATCCGGGACACTACGCTTCGGAAGGGGCGTTCCGGACGTGACACCGGCTAGCCGCCCCTACGATTGCCGTGGTTGTGCTGCGTTCGACGGGAGTCAGCCGTGCCGTTACGACTTCGACCCGTAGACACGAGGTTCTACGATCTGTTTGCCGTGTCCGCAAACAACCTGGTCGCCGGGGCTCGCCTGCTCGCAGAGATGCTCGGGGAGGGCAACGACAAGAAGGCCATTGCGAAGCAGATGGCGGAGGCCGAGCACGACGGCGATGAGACGACCCACGAGATCGTCCGGCTGGTCAACACCACGTTCGTGACACCGTTCGACCGCGAGGACATCTATCGCCTCGCCTCGGACCTGGACGATGTCATGGACTTCATGGAGGAGGCAGTCGATCTCGTCCTGCTGTACGAGGTCGACGAGCTGCCCAAAGAAGTCGCCACACTCGTCGACGTGCTGCAGCGGTCGGCTGAGATCACTGCCGCGGCGATGCCCAGACTCCGCACGATGAAGGACCTCGAGGAGTACTGGATCGAGATCAACCGCCTCGAGAACCAAGGCGACCGTTCGTACCGTCGCATCCTGGCCCGGCTCTTCGGCGGCCGCTACGACGCCCTCACCGTGCTCAAGCTCAAGGACGTGGTCGACTCGCTCGAGCACGCGATCGATGCATTCGAACACGTCGCGAACACCGTGGAGCAGATCGCTGTCAAGGAGTCCTGAGGGTGGAGCTCGCGATCATCATCGCGGTCATCGTCATCGCTTTGGGGTTCGACTACACCAACGGGTTCCACGATGCAGCCAACGCCATCGCCACCTCGGTATCGACGCGGGCCTTGACTGTGCGGGTCGCCCTGCTGCTCGCCGCGGGGATGAACTTCGTCGGCGCCTTCCTCGGTCAGGGGGTGGCCAACACGGTCGGCAGCATAATCACGCCCCCCGACGGGTCACATGGCCTCGTCGTCGTCATGGCGGCGCTGCTCGGTGCCATCAGCTGGAACATCCTCACCTGGTATTTTGGGTTGCCCTCATCGTCATCCCATGCGCTGATCGGTGGTCTGGTCGGGGCGGCGCTGGCCTCGGGCAGCCTGGTTCAGTGGAACTCCATCGAGGACAAGGTGCTCATCCCGATGGTGGTTTCACCGATGGTCGGCTTCGGGCTGTCGTTCCTTGTCATGGTGGCCATCTTGTGGATCTTCCGGCGAGGCAACCCGCGCCGGATCAACCGTGGATTCAAGCTGGCCCAGACCCTCTCGGCGGCGGCGATGGCGCTCGGTCACGGGCTCCAGGACGCCCAGAAGACGATGGGGGTCATGTTCCTGGCGCTGGTCACCGGCGGGTACGCGGCGGCCGATGACGGGCTGCCCGTCTGGGTGATCCTCTCGGCGGCGTCGGCCATCTCGCTGGGCACGTACTCCGGCGGATGGCGGATCATGCGCACCCTCGGCAGACGCATCATCCATCTCGACCCTCCCCGCGCGTTCGCTTCGCAGTCGGTCGCAGCTGGGGTGCTCTATACCACCGCGTACGTCTTCCAGGCGCCGATCTCCACGACGCACACCATCACCTCAGCGGTGATGGGTGCCGGAGCGACGAAGAGGTTCAACGCCGTGCGCTGGGGAGTTGCCGGCAACATCCTGACTGCCTGGGTGCTCACGCTGCCCGGCGCGGCCGCGGTCGCTGCAGTGTGCTACTGGATGGCCCATTTCGTCATTGAGGTCGTGCCTTAGGCGGAGTGGCTCCGGCGGCGACTCAGCCGAACCGGCCCGAGACGTACGCCTCGGTGGCCTTCTCTTCAGGGTTGGTGAACATCTTCTTGGTGGGCCCCGCCTCGATCAGCCGCCCCGGTTGTCCGACCCCGGATAGGTTGAAGAACCCCGTCATGTCAGACACCCGCGCCGCCTGTTGCATGTTGTGAGTGACGATGACGATGGTGTACCGGTCCTTGAGCTCGTGGATGAGGTCCTCGATGGCACCTGTCGAGATCGGGTCCAGCGCCGAGCAGGGCTCGTCCATCAGCAAGACCTGTGGCTCGATCGCGATTGCGCGCGAGATGCACAACCGCTGCTGCTGTCCCCCGGACAGGCTCGAACCTGGCTTGTGCAGCCGGTCCTTGACCTCGTCCCACAGGTTCGCCCCACGCAGCGAACGCTCGACCATCGAGTCGGCGTCGGGCTTCTTCATCCGCTTGCTGTTGAGCTTCATTCCCGCCATCACGTTGTCATAGATCGACATCGTCGGGAACGGGTTGGGGCGCTGGAAGACCATTCCGATGGACCGTCGCACGGCCACCGGATCGACGTCCGCACCATAGAGATCCTGGCCGTCGATCATGATCTTGCCGTCGACATATGCCCCCGGGACGACCTCGTGCATGCGGTTGAGCGACCGCAGGAAGGTGGACTTGCCGCACCCCGACGGACCGATCAGCGCCGTCACGGAGCGAGCCGGGATCAGGATCGACACGTCCTCGACAGCGAGAAAGTCGCCGTAGTAGATGTTCAGATCTGAGACGTCGATGCTTCTGGCCACGTCAGTTCCTCGGTTCGGTAGTCGGCGAAGTCACTTGGTCCTCGGGGCGAACCAGTGAGAGATCAGTCGCGCGACCAGGTTGAGGGCCATCACGAGGATCATCAGTATCAGGGCGGCGCCCCAGGCCTTCTCCTGGCTCGCCTCGATGGGGAACGAGGGTGTTGCGTACGCGCTGAAAGCGAACACCGGCAGTGTGGTGATGCGGTCGCTGAACGGGTTGAAGTTGACTGAGTCGGTGATGCCGCAGGTGATCAGCAGCGGGGCGGTCTCACCGACGATGCGAGCGATCGCCAACGTGATCCCGGTGACGATCCCGGCGAGTGCTGTCGGGAGGACGACCCACACGATGGTGCGCCACCGGGGTACGCCGAGCGCCCAGGCGGCCTCGCGTAGCTCGTTCGGCACGAGCTTGAGCATCTCCTCGCATGAACGGACCACGATCGGGATCATGAGCACGCTGAGCGCAACCGATCCCATCAGGCCCATCCGGACTCCTTCGCCGAACAGCAGGGCGAAGAGGGCGTACGCGAATAGGCCGGCGACGATCGAGGGGATGCCCGTCATGACGTCGACCAGCAACGTGATCCATCTGGCGAGCTGTCCCGAGCCGTACTCGACGAGGTAGATGGCGGTCAGCAGGCCGATGGGCACCGAGATGATCGCCGCGATTGCGGTAACCAGCACCGTGCCGATGATGGCGTGGTAGACGCCGCCACCGTCACCGACGACATTGCGCATGGAGTATGTGAAGAACTGTGTGCTGAAGGCCGGGAGCCCCTTGCTGACGACTGTGTACAGAAGCGAGGCAAGGGGCAGCAGCGCAATCAGGAACGCCAACCAAACAAGGACCGTCGCGAGCCTGTCCTTGGCCCGTCGGAGTCCGTGAGAGGTTCCCCCGGAGAAGGGCGTCGGCGGGAACACCACCTGGGGGCGGTCGGTTGTGTGCACATCAGCCATGTCAGTTGGCCCCCGAGAACTCTTTGCGGCGGTCGACGATCGCGCGAGCAGCGAAGTTGACCACGAAGGTCACCACGAAGAGTGCCAAGCCGCTGGCGATCAGCGTATTGACCTCGAGTCCAGTGGCCTCCTTGAAGTTCAGGGCGATGTTGGCGGCGATGGTCGACGGGTTGGTCGACGAGATCAGGTTGAACGTGACGACGCCGCTCGCCGACAGCACCATGGCGACGGCCATCGTCTCACCGAGAGCCCGTCCCAGGCCCAGCATGGCGGCGCTGACGATGCCGGACCGCCCGTAGGGGAGAGCTGCCATCCGGATCATCTCCCAGCGGGTAGCTCCGAGAGCGAGGGCGGCTTCCTCGTGGAGGCGCGGAGTCTGCAGGAACACCTCACGTGAGATGGCGGTGATGATCGGCAGGATCATCACGGCCAGCACGAGCGAGGCCGTGAAGATCGTCCGCCCGGTGGCGGAGAACGGTCCGGCGAACAGCGGAACGAACCCCAGATGCTTGTCGAGCCACTCGTAAAGCGGCACCAGATGCGGCGCGAAGAACGTGATGCCCCACAGGCCGTACACCACGCTGGGTATGGCTGCGAGCAGGTCGATGACGTACGCGATCGGTCCCGCCAAGCGTCTCGGGGCGTAGTACGCGACGAACAAGGCGACGCCGATCGCGAGCGGGACCGCCACCGCGATGGCGATCACCGCGGCCAGCACGGTGCCGAACAGTAGCGGCCAGATATATGCCACCAGACCATCGCCGTCGCCGATCTTCGACTGATCCGCCGTGATGGCGGGAAGTCCCTTGGAGAACAGGAAGACGGCGACACCGGCGAGGATGACGAGGATAAGGACTCCTGCACCGGTGGCGGTCCCGGAGAAGATGCGATCACCCAGCCGGTGCTCGGTAGCGCCGCTCAGATCAGTGCTGCTCTGAGCCTTGCTGCTCGGGCCCGTGACCACTGTGGTTCCTCGTCTTCTGGCCTGGTCGGTGGATCGGCGAGGGCGGCGTCAGCGCTGGGTGGAGACTGACGCCGCCCACACCTTCAGGTGGGTCATCCGGCCGACGTGATCGTATTGATCGCGGTGGCCGCCTGCTGGCTGAGCGCGTCGCTCAGTGGGGCCGAGCCGGCGGCGCCGGCGGCCGCCTGCTGACCGTCGGAGCTGACTTCGTAGGCGAGGAAGGCCCTGATGAGGTCCGCCTTGGCCTGGTCGGCGTAGGTCCCACAGGCGATCTGGTACGACACCAGCACGACCGGGTAGGTGCCCGTGTCGGTGGAGGTGCGGTTCACCTCGATCGCCAGGTCGTTCGCGGGCCGACCTGACGCAGGCTGGGACGCCTCGACGACCGCTGCTGCGGCCTCCGGGCTGGGCGCGACGTACTTGCTGCCGACCTTGATGTTGGCGATGCCGAGGTCACCTGCCTGGCTGGCGTCGGCGTAGCCGATCGCGCCGTCGCCCTGGGTGACGGCTTCGATGACGCCGGAGGTGCCGTCGCCGCCCTCGCCGCTCTTGAACGGCCATGTCTCGCCGGCTTCGTCGGTCCACACCGAGCTGGCCGCCTGGTGGAGATAGTCGGTGAAGTTGAACGTCGTGCCTGAGTCGTCGGACCGGTGGACGGCAGTGATCGCGGTGTCCGGCAGATCAGCACCAGGGTTCTCGGCGGCGATCTTCGAGTCGTTCCACTTGGTGATCTGACCGGCGAAGATGCCGGCCACGGTGTCGGGCGACAGGTTGAGCGTGTCCACGCCGGACAGGTTGTAGACGACCGCGATCCGGCTGATGTACACCGGCACCTCGACGTAGCCCCCGTTGCACTGCTTGGTGGCCTGGGACATCTGGGCGCTGTCGAGGTACGCGTCGGAACCCGCGAAGTCGACTCCGCCGGCCAGGAACTGGTCGACCCCTGCTCCAGAGCCACTCGGGTCGTAGTTGACGGTCACGTCGGAGTTCGCCGTCTGGAACCCGGACTTCCAGGCGTCCATGGCCGACTCCTGGGCAGACGACCCTGCGCCGTTCAGGGTGCCGCTCAGCGATGCGCCCCCGTCGGACGGCGTCGTGGAGGAGTTGTCCTCGTTGGAGGCGCCGCAGGCAGTCATGACGAGGCTGAGCGCGAAAGCGGCGGACGCCGTCGCGGCGGCGCGGCGTGAGAGAGTGCGATTCACTTGTTGGTCCCTCTCTGGGATCGAATTTCGCGGTCGAAATTGGTCTAGTGATGCACGATTCGCTCCGACCGTAGGGTCGAGAGGTGAAGTGATCCGGCGGCCTCGGTGAACGACAGATGAACGCTGGACGGCGCATGCCCACGGGTGCATGGAATCGAGACGCATCTCACGTCACAGCCCAGGCCCGACTCGGGTCGGCTGGTGCTCTACCCGGCGGTCGGGCGTGCCGCTGGAGCGGCTGCGGTCTTCAGCTGCTGTGCCGCTCGGTGGCGATCACTCGGCCCTTGTGCCGGTGGACGACGACGAACTCGCCCGGCATCAGCCGACCACCGGGGTCGACGCCGAGGGCGTCGAACACCATCGGGAGCACCGGACGGTGCGTACACAGCGCCGTCGGGGTCTTGGAGTCGAGCAGCCCCTTGACCTTTAGGCGCAGGTGCCGCCGGTCTTCGCCGTCCTCGCTCCAGATGGGGTCCTTGGAGATCTCCAGCCCAGCCGAGCGAGCGTACGGCTTAACTGTCCGTACGCAACGAGTGGCATCGCTGGAGATCACGTCGACGATGCCGTACGCGGACAGGCACCCGACCAGGCGCCGGGCTTGCCGCTGCCCTTGGCTGCGCAACGGCCGACGCGTGTTCGGGCCGTCGAACTCCGAGCGCTTCATCGCGGCCGTATGCCGGACGATCACGAGCGGAGACGTCTTGCTGGCGATCGGGTCGAGTGACCCGAGCAGGTCGACGTCGTAGGGGTACGTCAGCTGGCGACGGGCCTTGTCAGTCGGAGCCCACGCAACCTCGTCGATCTCGGCGTTAGGCACGAAGTCGTCCACCGTGTGGTCATTCGGCGGCCGTGCGAACCAGTAGTAGACCTCTTTCGGTGAACCGGCGCCGTTCCGGCTCACCGTGTAGCGCACTGTCGGCAAGGGGGTTCCTAGGCGTACCTTGAGCCCGGTCTCTTCCCGCACCTCACGGATGGCAGCTGCCAACAGGTGCTCACCGGGGTCGAGCTTCCCCTTCGGAAACGACCAGTCGTCATAGCGCCGACGGTGCACCAAAAGCACCTCGGCGCCTCGCTTGCCCCGCCGGCAGATCAGCGCTCCTGCGGCGAGGATCGGCTTGGTGGCGGCCACGGGCGCAAGTCTCACATGACAAGGCGGTCGCACGGCAGACGATCGCAGGTGAATTCTCGGCCCAGACCGCACTGAGGTAGCCCGCATATCCCAGCCGAACGGCGACCCGATTAGCCGTCAGGCTGTGCAGGCTTGCTTCGCGCTTGTAGTGCGGCGAGGGCGGCCGCGGCCGCAGCCGCTGCCAGCACGTGTAGCGCGGCCACGACACCGGCGACCACCGCTACGCTGTCGCGGCTCTCCTGGACTTGGTGGGCGACCTCTCGCACATCGAGCACGGCTGCCGCCAGGCAGAACAAGCCGCCCAGTACCAGCACGACCCGTACCGGCCGCCACCACGCGGCTGCCGCCAGCATCAACGCCGCGAGCACGGCGACGGCGACGGTAGTGGTGCTTTCGGGGTCGATTCCGAGGATTTCCTCACTTGCAGCCTCATCGGCGCTCTGCCCGGCCGGGGCTTGTCCCGGCTCGCTGCCCGTTTCGCCGCTCCCTTCGCCGCTTTCACCGGTTGAGGTCGTCGACGTGGCCTCGGTATGCCCTTGGTTGCGCTCGACACTCACCCCAATCCCGAAAGCGGCGGTGGCGGCGAGCAACCCGCGCCGCTCGTAGTAGCGCAGCGTCACTTGGTTCACCCCAGCCGCGCGGGCCAACTCGCCTCGCCGCATTGACTCCGTCGCTCCAACCGTCACCGTAACTCCCCCGTCCGGATGGCGGCTTCGGCCCTGTCAGCCAATGCCGCCAGGACATCCGTGTGACCGGCCGGGACATGGATGTCCAGCTGCAGCCGTCTCTCGTCATAGGGCGCATCGGCGTCGCAGGCTGGAGCTGAGGTGAGCGTGAACGTAAAGAAGGCGCAGCAGGCGGTCTCGCGGTCCGCGAGATCCTGAACCTGCCGGAACAGGTCCGCCGGCCCCTTCAGCACTAGCCGCACATCAGTCGCGCTTCGTCGGTCCACTCCCTCGGTCCAGGTGGTGAACAGATCGTCGAACCCTGCTAATCGCAACGGATGCTCCGCGGACGGCAGAGTGCACGCATCCGTGGCCACCCACTCGTTGGGCATGGCGTCACCTCCACAGCCGACATGACACCGGCCGGTTCCGACGATAAACCTGTACCTGGCTACCGGATGCAATTGCGCACTGGTTGTTTGCTTCATCTTGTACCCGGGCCGGACCGGCTCAGCGGCTGGCGATGGCCGCTTCGCGTCGCCGGCGCTTCACCGCGATCAGCGCGTCCTGGAGGTGACGCAGCGGCTGACCATCCTCATCAAGATGATGGCGTTCCCACGAGCCGTCCGGCTCCAGCCACGACGAAGGCGTGCGCTCGTCGAACCCGAGGTCGAGCACCCTCCCCAGCTCGGCGACGTGCTCGCTGGTCGGGATGCGTACCAACGCCTCAACCCGCCGGTCCAGGTTGCGGTGCATCAGGTCAGCCGACCCGATCCATGCCTCCGGCTCACCTCCGTTTGCGAACCAGAAGATGCGGCTGTGCTCGAGGAAGCGTCCCAAGATGCTGCGTACCCGGATGTTCTCGCTCAGATCGGGCACCCCGGGGCGCAGCGCGCAGATGCCGCGGCTCGCCAGCTCGATGGTGACCCCAGCCTGCGAGGCCCGGTAGAGCGTGTCGATCGTCGCCTCGTCCACGATCGAGTTGACCTTGAACTTGATGCCCGCCGGCTTTCCCGCCTGGTGGTTGGCGACCTCGGCGTTGATTCGCTCGATCAGACCTGAGCGCACCGAGTCGGGTGCGACGAGCAGCCGTTTGTACGACGTCTGGCGACTGAACCCGGACAGGTTGTTGAACAGGTTCGTGATGTCGACGGCGATCTCCTCGTCTGCCGTCAACAGTCCGAGGTCCTCATACGACCGGGCGGTCTTCGGGTTGTAGTTACCGGTGCCGATGTGGGCGTACCGGCGGATGCCGTCGGGCTCATCGCGGACGACGAGCGCCAGCTTGCAGTGGGTTTTCAGGCCGACCATGCCGTGTACGACATGGCAGCCGGCTTGCTCGAGCTTGCGAGCCCAGCGGATGTTTGCCTGCTCGTCGAACCGTGCCTTGATCTCGATGAGCACCATCACCTGCTTGCCGGCCTCGGCTGCGTCGATCAGGGCGTCGATGATGGGGGAGTCGCCGGACGTGCGGTAGAGCGTCTGCTTGATCGCGAGCACGTTTGGATCCGCCGCGGCCTGCTCGATGAACCGTTGCACGGAGGTGGCGAACGAGTCGTACGGATGGTGGACGAGCACGTCGTATCGCGAGATCGCGGCGAACATGTCGGCCGGCGACGACGTGTCCACCTCGGCGAGCTTGGTGTGAGTCGACGGTACGAAAGCCGGGTATTTGAGCTCTGGACGGTCGAGATCGGCGATGGCATGCAGGCCGCGAAGGTCAAGAGGACCCGGCAGATGGAACACCTCGGCCGTGTTGACACCGAGCTCCGACACCAGCAGCTCGAGTACGTGGGGGTCCATCGACTCCTCGACCTCGAGACGTACTGGTGGTCCGAAGCGCCGGCGCAGCAGCTCACGCTCCAGGGCTTGCAGCAGGTTCTCGGCGTCGTCCTCCTCGACCTCGAGGTCCTCGTTACGGGTCACCCGGAAGGCGTGGTGCTGCACGATGTCCATGCCGGGAAACAGTTGGTCCAAGTGGGCGGCGATGACGTCTTCGAGCGGCACGAACCGCTGGTCATTGACCTCCAGGAACCTGCCGAACAAGGGCGGCACCTTGACTCGTGCGAAGTGCTCCTGCCCGCTGGTTGGGTTACGCACCATGACAGCAAGGTTGAGTGACAGGCCCGAGATGTAAGGGAAAGGATGCGCGGGGTCTACGGCCAGCGGTGTCAAGACTGGGAACACCCGCTCGCTGAAGAGCTTGTGTGTGCTGACGCGCTCGTCCTCGGTGAGCTGGTCCCAGCGGAGCAGCTCGATGGACTCCTTGGCGAGCGCTGGGAAGATGTCCTCCTGCAGGGTGCGACCATGCCGTTCCATCAGGTCGCGGCTCGTCGACCAGATGGCCGACAGCACGTCCCGAGGCTGCATCCCGCTGGCGGCTCGTACCGCCACTCCGGCCGCGATGCGGCGCTTCAGCCCGGCCACCCGCACCATGAAGAACTCGTCCAAGTTGCTCGCGAAGAAGGCGAGGGACCGGACTCGTTCGAGCAGCGGCAGATTGGGGTCCTCGCCCAGTTCCAGCACTCGGCCGTTGAACGCGAGCCAGGACAACTCGCGGTCGAGGAACCGATCGGCGGGAAGATCGTCGACCAGCTGGTCGTACGGCGGCTCGACATCGAACGGGTCCGACGACCCCTCGGGTACGGCGGGCGCGGTGGACATGCCTCTCATGGTGACACCAGGAGGTGAATTGCGGGTAGCGCTCCCGCCGCCCTCCCAGGTGCTCACCCGCCGATCCGACACTTATTCGGCGCGATCCGACACT
>JBDUDR010000085.1:0-12003 GCA_040002845.1 Nocardioidaceae bacterium | reverse complement strand
TGCAGGAGCTCCGCGTTGACGGTTCCGTTCCACAGCAGGACGTCGACCGTGCCGTCGTCGTGACGGGTGGCCCAGGCGTCCACGAGTACGCCGGCCCCGTCGCCGTCGACCGTACAACTGAGGATCTCGTCGCCCTGGTGGGCCGCGAGGTGGAGCGCCCAATAGCGGGGCTTGCGAAGATTGCCCACCGTCAGCAGCCCGAAACCGTTGTGGAACAGCGCGGGTGGGCGGCCGAGCTCCTCGAAGTGGTCGCTGATCACCCAGTAGGCCAGGGCGTCCATCCGGCCCTGGACGGCGCCGAACCCGCTGAGCACGAAGGGCGCACCGCTCACGCCGTCGTGGATCCCGCCGAAGTGGGTCGAGCCGACACCCCACTCCGTCCACCACACCGGGATGTCGGCGTACCCGTGGCGCTCGAGGGCGGGGCGCGCGTCGAGCGGGAGGTTGCCGTAGGTGTGGGACGTGGCGAAGTCGAAGGGCACGCTCTCCTTCTCGGCGTGTGCCGCGAGAACCTCGATCCACCCGGCGGCGGCGGTGGAGGGCCCACCGACGAGCAGCCGCGGGTCGACGCCCTTGACTGCGTGGGCCGCCTCGTCGTACAGGCGGAGGTAGTCGTCCTGGGTGCCGCTCCAGAAGACCTCGAGGTTCGGCTCGTTCCAGACCTCGAAGGACCAGGAGGCGACCTCGTCGATGCCGTAACGGTCGACGAGGTGCCGCGCGAGTGCGGCAACGAGGTCGCCCCACTCGCTCCACTCTCGAGGCGGCGAGATGATGCCGCGATAGGTGAAGACCGTCTCCTCTGGGTCGCGGGCGATCGCCGCCGGCATGAACGACAGCTCGACGACCGGTTTGATGCCGATCTCGAGAATCTGGTCGTAGAGGCGGTCGACCCCGGTGAAGTCGAAGGACAGCGTGCCCTCGTCCGACCGCGTCACGACGTGGTCGTCGTCGTGCAGGATTGCATGCGCGCGGACGTGGGTGACGCCGAGATCGTCGTGCGCCAGCTGCAGGGCCTCGGCGAACTCGGCGCCGATGTCGTTGCCGTGTCGGTCGTCGCCGAACCGCAGTTGGGTCAGCCGCTCGGAGCCGACCATCCGCCAGACCCTGTCCAGGCGTCCGACCGGCGTGCTCGCATCGACGGCGACGGTGACCTGTTGCGGCTCTCCGGTGAGCGTGTGTGCCGATGTCTCTGCGCTCCACTCCCAGGCCGGGTAGTCGGCACCGGCGACGGCACCGACCCGGTAGGAGTAGCTTGCGCCGTCCTCGAGTCCGGTGTCCGCGAATGTCGTACCGGGGACCGCCGGCACGTCGCTCCCGCCGTGCTGGACGAGCCGACGCACGCCGTCCGGCCCGGTCCGCTCGATGAGGTAGCCGGCGGCGCCGTCTACCGGGTCCCACGACAGTCGCACGTGCCCGACCGCCGGTTCGCCGGTCACCCCGGCGGGCGCCGGCAGCGCGAACTCCTCGGACGCCGCGCTCGTGTCGGTGAGTCGACGGTGGATCCGCCGTTCCCAGTCTTCGCGAGCCTGCCGCTCCACGATCTTGTCGGTCATGAGCTCCTCCGTGCCCGGCGACCGCATCCGCAGCTGCGCCGGATCCTCGGCTCGGTGGGGAGGACAACCGACCGTCGCTTCGCGTCTGGCTGAGCGATGCGGTCGAGCAGCATCCGGACGGCCTGCTCGCCGACGTCGCGCATGGGCTGGTGCACCGTGGTCAGGGCCGGGCGGACGTGACGCGCCGACGCGATGTCGTCGAAGCCGGTGACCGCCACGTCTGCGGGGACACCCAGCTTTGCGCTTCGAAGGACGCCGAGCGCGCCAATCGCCATCTCGTCGTTACCAAAGACAATCGCCTCCGGTGGCTCGCGATCGGCGAGCAAGGCAGTCACGGCACGGCCGCCTCCGACCTCGGTGAACCCGCCGTCCGCGTCCGGAGATCGCGGAACGGGAAGGCCGTGGCTCCGCAGCGCCTCCCGGTAGCCGGCGAACCGCTCCATCGAGTCCGGGGACCGCGCCGGCCCCCCGACAAACGCGAGGTCTGCGTACCCGTGGTCGACCACGAGGTGGTCGACGAGTGCTCGAATGGCCCCGCGGTTGTCGACGCTGACGTCGTCGAAGGGGGTACGCCTCGACCGGGTCGCGACGGTCACGATGGGCAGGCTGCGAGACAGCGCCTCGACGTCGTGCTGGCTGACGCTTCGCGCGAGGACGACGAGCCCGTCCACCTTCCCTGCGACGGAGAACGCGAGCTCGCGTCCGGACCGGCCACGGGTGGCGGCGATGAGCACCGCATCGCCGACAGCAGTCGCCGCGCGCTCGGCTCCGCGGATGACCTCGTCGACGTAGAGCGGCGACTCCTCCTCGGCCTCACCGGATGAGTCCAGGTCGTGGAACAGAACACCGACGATGCCTGAGCGTCGAGTGGCGAGTCCACGCGCGCGGCCGTCGGGCACCCAGCCGAGCTCGGTGGCCACCGCGAGCACCCGCTCCCTGGTGGTCATCGACATCCCGTTTTCGCCATGCACTGCACGGGAAACGGTGGCAGTCGACACGCCGCTGCGTCGAGCCACCTCATAGATCGTCGATCGGGCTTTCGCCACAGATCATCCTTACGTAAGCGCTTACGTACTTAACCGCTTACGTAACCACCGTTAGGTCGTCTGTGTCAACGGTCGCTTGCCGGGACATCTCTGTGGATGAGACTTCCAGGGTGTGAGGTCATCTTTTCTCACGAAATGGAGGGACACGCATCCCGAAGTTCGTCACCGGTCCGGATGTGATCGCGGGCTTGGTCGCCTGGATGATCGCCGAGTGAATGCCGTCGCCGTGGCCGATGGTGGCAGTGATCGAGATGCTTACGAACCCGGCCGCAAGCAGCAGACCGCGGTATTCGCCGATGGTGAGGGCGCCGGCCACGCAGCCGACTCGTTGCTCGGTGGGGGCACGTTGCTCTGGCGTGGTTCCGTCCTCGGCGACGACGTCGCTGATGCCGACCCGCCCATGGGGGCGCAGGATGCGGAACACCTCGCCGAACACGGTTGGCTTGTCGCTGGAAAGGTTGATCACACAGTTGGAGATGACGACGTCGACGGACAGGTCGGGGAGCGGGATCTCCTCGATCGTGCCGTGCAGGAACTCCACATTGGCAGCCTCTGCTAGCTCCGCATTGCGCCGGGCCAGTTGAAGCATGTCGCTGCTGGCGTCCAGACCGTACGCCTTGCCGTCTGGGCCGACCCGCTTGGCGGACAACAGTACGTCGATTCCGCCTCCTGAGCCGAGGTCCAGCACGGTTTCGCCGGCCCGCAGATCGGCGACAGCAACCGGATTGCCACAACCGAGACTGGCCCGGACGGCTGCCTGCGGCACGCCGGTGAGGTCGTCGTACCCCGCCGCGCCGAAACAGCACTCATCGAAGGCGCCAGGAGCGCAATCGACGACGGTTTCGCCGGACAGCGCTGCGCGGGCCAGACGGGAGTAGCGGTCGACTATCTCGTTGTGGGCGATGGTGAAACTCCTCATTCGCAGGGGGGAACCGGGACGGGATGGCCCATAACGACGTCAGCGGCGGATGGGAAACAGCTGACGCATGCGTCGTTGATCCGGTACAAGCTGGCGGTGCCCCGGCGTTCGACCAGCACGAACCCGACGTCGGCCAGGATCTTCAGGTGGTGAGAGACGGTCGACTGGCCCACTCCGGAAGCAGCGACGATCTCTCCGACCGTCAGCGGCACACGACGCCTGGCCAACAGCGACACGATCTGAATGCGCGTGGCGTCCGCCAGCGCCTTGAACCAGCTCGCATACTCAACCGCCTCGGCCCGTTCCAGCGGTTGCACTGTGTTGTTCATCGATAATCGACGATACTCGATGGAGGCTTTGGTTGGCAAGGCTGGCCAGCCCTCAATCGGGCTGATCGAGCGTGAGTTGCGTTCGGTGAAAGTCGAAGTGCTGGGTGGCGTAGTGGTAGACCTCGAGCAAGCTCATCGTGTCCTTGAAGAAGGGGTCCCAACCCGGAGGGAAGTGCATTTCCCGACGCAGTGCCGACTCCGTCTCGGCGTCCAGGTGCCGGTGGAGTGACGCGATGATCCGGTCGAACTTCGCTGCCATGCGAGGGCCCCGGAACACCAACGGGCCGCCGCAGGATCCCAGATAGTTGACCACGTGGAACGGCCTTGTCGCGGAGTTCAGGATCCGGGCAAACACTCGGCTCACACCATCAGGAAACCGACCAAAGGTGCGTACCAGAACCAGCAGCGCGCGAACGATCATGTAACCGAAAAGCATGTGAAACAGCAGCTGTTCGTTGGTCCATCTCGTCCCTGACGAACGGCGATGAAGGCTCGAGCTCGACGCCCCATCCAAGAGCTGGTGAAACGTCGCGCGCGCACGGTCCATCTCGTCGTGCACTGCCTGCCTGTCAAGCGGCTCTGTCATGATCCACAGCCCTTCTGCTTCGTCGGTGGACCAACCACACACGCTGTGGCTCAGTCTCTAGCCTCCGCCGTATGCGTCAAGAGGCGCTCGCGCCCATTCGTGATCGGGCCATGTGAGTGCCTGAGGCACTCGGCTGGCTCGCCCGGGGCTCCGACCGGGAATACAATCCGTCCGGACCATGCTTGGTCCTGACGAGAAGCTGTCGCGCCGCTTGTGCGGCTCGACGCAGGAACCGGCGGCTGTCCCGCCCATGCGGAAGGACTGTTCCATGCGAGCGCTGCAATTCAAGGCTTACGGAGGTCCCGAGGTCCTCGAGTGGGGAGATGCTCCTGATCCGCACGCGGGCGCGGGACAAATCCGGATCGCTGTGCGTGCGGCCAGCGTGAACCCGATCGACTGGAAGACCTTCGGCGGGGCCATGTCCGGCGGACAGCCCATGGTCGGCACCGGTTATCTCGGATACGACGCAGCGGGCGTGGTGGACGAGGTCGGCGAGGGGGTCACCGGTATAGCTGTGGGTGATGACGTGCTGGGCCGCGGCCAGAACACTCAGGCGGAGTACGCCGTGCTGGACTCCTGGGCGGCCAAGCCGGCGTCCATCGATTGGGCGGTGGCGGCTGCTGCGGGTGTAGCCGGTGAGACGGGTGAACGTGGTCTTCGTCTGCTCGACGTCAAGGCCGACGACACGATCTTCATCGACGGCGGCGCGGGCGGCGTGGGAGCGGTCGCCGTGCAGATGGCGGTCGCTCGAGACGCAAGGGTGGTCGCCTCCTCGAGCCAGACCAACCATGACTACCTGCGGGAGATCGGCGCGACCCCCGTGCTCTACGGCGAGGGCGTGGTCGCCCGGGTCCGGGCTGCTGCCGGCGGGCCGGTCGACGCTGTCTTTGATGTCGCGGGCAAAACCCCGGTCGAGGACCTGATCAGCCTTGCGCCCCAGCCGTCGAAGGTGGTGACCATTGCCAACTTCGCGGCCGGTGAGGCCGGAGCCCGGGTGACCGGTGGCGGCGCGGACAGCCATCCCATGCAGGCCTTGGCGCAGGTCGCCGAGCTGCTCGCACAGAACAAGCTGGTGATCAAGGTGCAGACTTTTCCGTTCCGTCGCGCCGCCGACGCCTACCGCATCAGTCAAGGCGGCCACGTCCGCGGAAAGCTCGTCTTGATTCCCTGACCGCCGCCAGACGACACCCGCCAAAGCCAGACGACAGGGGCTGCTTGTCTATCTCGGAGGGTTGCCCTGATCTCGCTCGAGGCATTCGATGGCGGCGCCTTCGGTGATGCTGCCCGGTGTGAGGATGTCGGCTCGGAGGCCGCCGCGGTGAATCAGTTTGCGCAGCACGCCCCTGTGGGTGAGTCCCTCCAGGTGGGCGCAGGGCTCACAGAGCCGGCGCCCGACGCATTCGACGTCGCCGACCCTGAAGCGCTGTCCGACCAGGGTGTTCAGGTCGATGCCGCGGGTGACGATGTTGCGTCGAGCCTCCGCATACCCGAGTCGGTGGCCATCGGTCAAGGTGAGTTCGTCGAGCACCTCAGCCTCGATCAGCGTCAGGTCGTAGCCGACGCCTCGCCCGCTGCGAGGGGTGAAAGTGCCGACACGGTTGGCGTATCGGTCGCCCTCCAGCCCCCGGCCCGGGATCGCCCGTGCAGTCGTTACTTGCTGCATGGGCGCCCCGGCGCGGTCGGCGATCGCCACGGCCTCGACCCGACCGCGCTGCGCTGGCTTCCTCGAATCGGCGCTCCACGCAGGGTCGAAGGGGGCGACGACGTACCCCTCCTCAACCGGGAGATCGGCGGCCGCTCGCCCCAGCAGCGCGGAACTCTGTGGGCTCAGAACGGCGCCGGACGGCGTGCCGAACATCAACACAGCCGTCTGCTCCTTGGACTCGGGCGTCGCGTCGAGGACGGCGATCCAGTACCCAGCCCACTGAAACCTCGATGCATTGGCGATCGGGACCAGGCCGACGCCTCGTCCGGCAAGCCACGTCCGCCACTGTGCGACCGCAGCACGCAGGTCCTCCTCGTGTTGCGGCACCTCGCCAAGCGCAATCTCCAAGACCGAGGACAAGCATGCCCGGAATGAACCAAGGATCCGTGGCCCGGCCATGTCTGGAGAAAGTTCCACGTCGAGCATGCCCCAACTCTGGCACGTGACCCTGCCGGCGCTCAGCATCGGGCTTGTGCCCGCCAGCCCGCACGCGGCAGAAGGTCTTTTCGGCCCGCGGTGCTCCATGGAGCACCTGCCTCACCTGACCGAGGGCATATTTTCGGGACCCTCGACAGGCGCCAACCTCGTCGCTGCGCTGGCTATCGCCCGTCGGCTTGGCCCGGGCCACCGCGTGGTCACCATCCAGGTCGACAGCGGCCTGAAGTACCTCGCGGGCCGGCTCTACTCCCGACCTCCACCCTGCGCCCTGGGAAACACATCAACGTCCGCGGTCGGACCGTGACAGGTCCACCGCAAGTGGGCCAGACTGAGGCGTGACCATCGGCGCGGTTCCGAGGGAGGACGACATGCGTGGAGTCGCCCGGAGATGAGGCCGCGAGGGTCCGCCGTCGCGCCGCCAGAGGCATCTCTGGTCGGCCGGATCGGCGAGCAACAAATGCTGCACGCGGCATTGGACGATGCCGCCAACGGTATGCCGTGTGCCTATCTGATCCACGGCGAAGCCGGTGTCGGGAAGACCCGACTGGTCCACGAGGTCTGCGACCATGCCCGCGAGCGCGGCTTCACGGTCCTGTGGGGACGATGTGTTCGGTTGGGTGTGATCGAGGCCAGCTACCACCCGTTGCTCAGAGCGCTCAACGAGTGGGCCGAGGACGCGGACCCTGCCGAACGCACCAGCGTGCTCGGCTCGGCCGCCACCGTCGACGAGCTCGCCGCTGGAGCGTCGACGAAAGGATCATCCGGCCCCGAAGGGCTGTTCGCTGCTGTCGACTCCGTCATCGGCGCGATCGCCGGCAGGGACCCGACCATCCTGGTCGTGGACGACCTGCAATGGGCCGATCTGGCGTCACGCGATGCGCTCGCCTACCTCATCGCAGGGTTCCACCGTCAGAGGTTGGCGGTCCTGGCGACCTACCGGGACGAGGATCTCGTCGCCGGACACTCCCTGCATGGGTGGCTCGCCGACGCTCGGCGACTTCCGGCGGTGGTCGAGCTCGGACTCTCCCGGCTGAGCAAGGACGAGATCCAGGAGCAGCTTCGCCATCTCCTTGATCGGGAACCACCACCGATGCTCGTAGACGAGGTGATGCTCCGTTCAAACGGCAATCCCTACCTCAGCGAGCTGCTGGTCCAAGACCTCCCCCGTGACGCGGAGCGCCTCCCCGACAAAGTCTCGGCCGCTCTGTCCGACGCACTGCTGGCCAGGTGGCACCAGCTGCCCGGCGGCGCCCGCGCAGTGCTGGGCATCCTCGCCGTCGCCGGGCGCCCCGTCACGAGCACCCGCCTGGCGAAGGTCGTTAGCGACCTGGGCCTCCCGCACTCGGCGGGTTCAACTGCACTCCAGGTCGCGACAAATCACGGCATCGTCGTCAGCCTCGGTGGCGACGTCTACTGGTTCCGACACCCTCTGTTGGCCGAACTTCTCTACGCGACGTACTCCACAACACAGGTCGCGCCCGTCCACGGCGCGTGGGCTCGTGAGCTCAGCTCCGTGGCGCGAGAAGGCGTCGAGGAGCTGCAGCGTCAGGGGGATCTCGCCCTTCACCACGAGCTGAGCGGGGACCTGCGCCTGAGTCTCGAGGCCTCGCTGCGAGCCGCTGACCTGGCCGAGGAGATCCAGGCAGCGCGCGAGGTCGCCCAACACCTCCAGCGAGCGACACGCCTCTGCCCGATGTTGTACGACGGAGTGGACGGGCGTCGTCGTGAGGTCGAGCTGCTCGAGCGGGCAGCGCGGGCGTCGCGCCGTGTGGGGGACGGGGCGGAGAGCCTCGCTGCACTCACCAGAGCCCTCGAGCTCGTCGACGCGAGCTGCGACCCCCTCACCGCCAGCAGGATTATGGCGCAGCGGGCGGACACCGCCTGGTTCATGGGTCCTGCGGGCACGGAGTCGATCGACGAGTTGACGCGGGCGGTCGAGCTGAGCCGGGAGTGGCCGGACAGCCAGGAGTACGCCGAAGCACTGGCGACTCTCAGTGGCTCCGAGAGCTGGATGGCAGGACGTTTGCACCAGGGAAAGCAGCACGCGGAGGAGGCCGTCGCGGCTGCGGGACGATCGCGTTCCGTGAGTGCTCTCAGCTCGGCCCTGGTCGTTCGGGCTTACGCCAGCGGCTTCGGGGACGCCCAAGCCGACCAGGACACGCAGTCGGCACTCGCGATGGCCCTCGAATCAGGTGAACCCGAACTCGCGTGCTGGGCATATCTCGCACGGCACAACTTCTTCGAGGCGCGCGGGCGCCTCGCCGAGTCGGTAGCCGTCCTGCGCGAGGGCTACGACTTCGCCCGCGACGCAGCCGAGCTCTCGATGACGGTGTTCTTGTCCGGGGCTCTGGCCAAGGTGCTGGTCGCGATGGGTCGGTTGCACGAGGCGGGCGCGGTTATCCGCGAGGGCTTGGCGCGTTCGGCGGTTCCGAACTCGGCGGTGTTTGTTCGACTGGCCGCGGTCATCCTCGCTGTCCGCTGGGGCCAGCTAGGCGCAGCCGACCTGCACATGCAGCGCGCCGAGGAGCTGATGCCGGCCCTCGAGTATCGGCCGGCGTTGGAGGCCCCACCGGTCATGGCGGAGTTCGAGCTCGCACACAAGCGTGCGGGGGTGGCCCTTCGCCTGCTCACGGACACGCTCGAGGTTCAAGCCGTCGATCCCCGAATAGCCGACTTGATGATGTGCTGGGGTGCCCGTGCTGCGGCAGATCTGGCCGAGCGTGCGCGCGACCGGCGTGACCAGGAGAGGCTGGCACGCGCACGAGCCGCGCTGCACCACTTGATCGCACGTCGGCAGGCCATCGCGCCGGTGCCCTTCACGGTGCTCACCCCGCGCGATCTTGTCCAGCCGGCGGTCGAGGCGATGTTCGAGGCCGAGTCGGCGCGGTGTGAGAAGGATGCGGGGACCTCATCCGCGTGGGAGGAGGCGGTTCGTCGCTGCGATGCAGCCGGGATGCGCTGGCCACGGGAGACCAGCAGGCTGCGATGGAGCCAGGCCCTCGCCGTCGAGGGAGTCTCGCGATCCGTCGTGGCGGCGCAGCTGAGGACAGGTCACCGGTTCTGTCTCGAGGTGGGCGCGTCTTCGCTGCAACAGGAGTTCGAAGGGCTCGCGCAGGTGTGCGGCGTCGACCTGACCGAGCCAACAGCGGACGCGGGCTCCGTCGGGGTCGAACCACCTTTCGACCGCTTGACGGCCCGTGAGCGGCAGGTGCTCTCTCACCTCGTTGCCGGCCGGACGTACGGTGAGATCGCCGACGCCTTGTTCATCACCGAGAAGACGGTGAGCACCCACGTCTCCAACCTGCTGAGCAAGACGGGTACGCGGTCACGACGTGAGGTGGCCATCCTATTCCGGCGCACCGGCATGGACACCCGTCTCGCCTGACGCGCCCCCTCAGGGTCAGGACGCCGAATCTCAGGACGACCTTCGGATGTCAACCGCTGCCGCCGGGGAGGAGGTTGGAGAAAACCCGCCACGGAGGAGATCCGTCCATGTTATCTATCCGACGCCTCATGACTGCCGGCTTTGCTCTACTGATTGCCCTCGTGCCTCTCGCGGTGCAAAGCCAGGCGCTAGGCCGGCCGGTGTCCACCACGGCTACGACGCACACCGAGACCGCGACGTCGAACCCGTCGTCAGAGGTGGTACGCGTCTGGGAACGCATCATCATCCGGACGGTGTACACCGAGGGGTTGAGTCCTGTCTCAGTTGGGGTTCCCTACATGGGCTTCACGTCGCTGGCCATGCGAGATGCCGCCAAGACGGCGTACCGGCAGGGTCATGCCTCGCCCCAAGCGGCTGTTGCCGTGGCAGCGCACGACGTGTTGGTCGCGTACTTCCCCGCCTCGACCTCGAATCTGGACGCCGATCTGGAGACAAGTCTTGCTGCGTTGCCCGACAGCAATTGGAAGGACAGAGGGATCACCATCGGCGCAGATGCCGCGAGCGACATGATCGCGCGTCGCGTCAACGACGGCCGCAACGACACTTCCATCGTCTATGCACGCGATCCGGCGCCCGGCGTTTGGCAGCCGGCCCCCGGTGGCTCGATGCTTGCACCATGGCTGGGATTCGTCGACCTGCTGGTGCTCCCGAGCCGCATCTCCGTCGACGGGCCGAACCCGTTGACGTCTCGTCAGTACGCCAGGGATTTCCAAGAGGTCAAGCGGACGGGGGCTGCAGTGGGCGCCGACCGAACCGCCTTCCAGACGGACACTGCCCTGTTCTTCAACTCCAACTCCGCGATCATGATCTCCGAGGGGCTGCTGCGATACCTGGACGAGCATCCGGTCAGTCTGTCGAAGACCGTGCGCCTGTTCGCGGTCATTCATGCCGCGATGACCGACTCGGTCATCACCTGCTGGCGGCTCAAGTACGACGTCGGTTTCTGGCGGCCGTCACAGGCGATCGTGGGTGCCGCCGACGACGGCAACCCGGCGACGGTCGCCGACCCCGGCTGGACGCCTCTGCTCCCCAATCCGCCCTACTCCGACTACGTGAGTGGACACGCTTGCCTGACCGCGCCTGCGGTGGAGACCATCCGAAGGATGCTTGGGGAGGAAACGGCACTCACTCTGCACTCGTACAACACCAATGCGGACCGCACCTATGCCACGCTGAGTGAGATCGAGTTCGATGCGTTCCACGCAAGGATCTGGAGCGGCTTGCACTTCCGCGACGCGATGAAGGACGGCTATCACATCGGCCACGAGGCCGCACGTCGCGTTCTCCAGCTCATCCACTGAATCGACGGCAGGTTCTCGGCGACGGGCGAGGCCACGCGGCCTCGCCCGTCCTGCGCGACCTATGGCTAAGTCACGATCGCCCAATCACCGACGGAAGACCTTGACCGCCGCTGCTGCGGCTGCGGGCTTGTGCTGATCCGGCCTTCAGCTGCAACCGCTGGTGCTGCCGCAGCCTTCGCAGACGAAGCAGCTGCCTGCTGGCCGCATCTTGGTGCCGCAGGTGAGGCACAGCGGTGCGTCAACCGAGGCTCCCGTGATCGCTTCGAGCAGCTCTGCGGACGTGTGGGCCTCAGCTGGGGCCGGCTTGGCGGCGGCCTGAACAACAGGGTCCTCGGCAACCTCCTCGGCCGGAGTCTCGGCAGCTGGCGACGCCTTCAACGACTCCGCTTCTGACACCGCGGCAATGTCGGCCGCGGCCTCGTACGACCCGGTCTCCAGCTGCCGCTTGCGCTCCTCGGCGGAGTAGATCCCCAACGCCGACCGCTTCTCAAACGGCAGATAGTCCAACGCCAACCGGCGGAAGATGTAGTCCACGATCGACTGCGCCATCCGGATGTCCGGATCATCAGTCAACCCCGCCGGCTCGAACTTCATGTTGGTGAACTTCGCGACATAGGTCTCCAACGGCACGCCGTACTGCAGCGAGACTGAGATGGCCATCGAGAACGCGTCCATCACCCC
>JBDUDR010000084.1:0-12072 GCA_040002845.1 Nocardioidaceae bacterium | reverse complement strand
AGGTGAAGTTGACTACGTGCACGCCGACTCTCATACCCTGTCCCTCCTGTCGGTAGTGCCAGTCTGTCGCCCCTCACGGCCCGCGCCAAGGCGGCATTCTCAGCCTTGGTCGCCTCGGCTCCGTGCCGTCAGCCTCCACTGTGACCCGCCCGCTGATGGCGGTGGCTGCGAGCTTTGTTCCCTCCGCGGCACGGAACACGAGCGTGCGGTTATCGACGACCGTGTTGATGGGAAAGAGCTGCGGGCCATACGTCCCGATTGAACATGAAGCGGAAGGATCAGCCCGTGGCACAGACCGACCAGCCACCTCAAGGCGTACCGCCAGCCAACGGCGAACGCTGGCTGACTCGTGGGGTATGGGGTGTGGGCGGTGCATCGTTGTTCAGCGACGCGGGTCACGAGCTCGCGACGTCGCTGCTTCCTACTTTCCTCACGTCGACGCTGCACGCAGGGCCGGGTGCGCTTGGCGCCATCGAAGGCGCCTCGGATGCCCTGATGGGGGTCAGCAAGCTCGCCGGTGGCCCGTTGTCGAACGACCCGGCACGACGAGGTCGGCTCGCCTCCGGCGGATATGTCGGGACGGCCGTTGCTACTGCGGCCATCGGTCTCGCAGCCGCTGTCTGGCAGGTCGCGGTCCTGCGCGCGCTGGCATGGATATCTCGCGGGATCCGGAGCCCTGCCCGGGACAGTCTGCTCATGTCGATCACGCCCAGGAATGCCTACGGGCGAGCGACGGGGATCGAGCGGGCTGGCGACAACGCGGGCGCTATCTTGGGCCCGCTGCTTGCCTCGGCGCTGGTGGGGCTGGTGGGCATCCGGCACGCGATCTTGCTGGCGATCATTCCGGGGATGCTGGCGGCGATGGCGATCACGGTCGCTGCAAGGGAAGCTCGCCGCACGGCGGGGAGCCCGCTGGGTAAGCGCACCTTATCGTTCAATATGCGCCAACTGTGGCGGGCAGGTCTGCCCAGGGCACTCACCCCGGCGGCCCTGTTCGAGCTGGGAAACCTGGCCACCACACTCCTCATCCTGCGTGCCACCAACCTCCTTCACGTTGATGGACGCAGTCTGACGTCCGCTACTGCTGCGGCGATCTTGCTCTACGCCGTACATAACGCCGCGGCAACGGTCTCAGCCATCTTCGGAGGGCACCTCTCCGATCGGTTCACCCCCCGGATCGTGTTCGCCGCGGGAGCAGCCACCTACGTCTGCGCGTACGCCGGGTTCGCCTGGGACCAACATGTGTGGTGGGTGCTGGGCATCGCGTTCGTTCTGTCCGGCCTGGGCATCGGTTTCGCCGAAACCGCCGAGTCGACCACGGTCGCCCTGGTTCTGCCGGATCATCTGCGCGGCAACGGGTTCGGGATGCTCGGACTGGTCCAGTCGGTCGGAGATCTGGGTGCGTCCCTTGTCGCCGGCATCCTGTGGGCTGTCTTCTCGCCAACTGTGGCATTCATCTACGCCGCGGCTTGGATGCTTGCGTCCGTGGTGGCGTCGGGCCTCATCTCCGGTCCTTTCGGCGAGGATCAAGGCATCGGCTGACCCGGCCACCCTGACCTGAACCTTGAAGACTGCTGAACGACAGGTGGCAGATGCGGTTTAGTCAGGCGTTGGGCGATCAGCCCCAAGACCAGGAGGACAGCATGTCGACGACCGGTTCGGGCCAGCACAGTCACCCCATCGTGCTCGCGCAGGAGGCACGACGCGCCGAGGACCTGCAGCTGCGCATCGCGGATGCGATCACCGCCTTCGCAGGATCCATGCCCTTCGTCTACATTCACGCAGTCGCGTTCGCTGTCTGGATGGTCTGGTTCGAGACGAACCCGTGGCCACAGCTCACCTTGGTGGTCTCGCTCGAGGCGATCTTCTTGTCGACCTTCGTCATGATCGGACAGAACCGCCAGGCCGCCTTCCAGCAAGCCAAGGCGGACCACGACTTCACCGAGCAGGAGCTCGAGCTGAAGACCAACACAGACCTCACCCGGCAGATCCATTCCCTGACCACGGAGCTGCACCGCCGGGTCATCGGCAATGGGCAACCCTCAAGCTAGGCGTGCATCAACGGCTCGCGCCCGCCTCCGCGGCCGCACGCGCGTCTTCAGCTGAATGTTGAGCATCAGGTTGATGCCAACTCCTCTGACACCGTGCCGACATCCGTATCGCGGCCCACGGAAGCGCCGTCGAGGGCAGGTTCGCTTGGCTGCCCTGCCAGGTTGCCGCGGACCGGGCCCGGGCCACCACAGCCATTCGCCTCTCCGTCACGGGACTTTGTGCTTTATCGGGACGCAAACGGACGGAGGCACTCGACGGGGGTGTCGCACAGGAGTATGAAGAGGGGCGAGTTGAGCAGGACACCCGGCGGGGGCCGGCTCGCCGGGCCGATGCAAACAGGAGAGGGCGAACATGGCAGACGGTCAGGAGTATCCCGTCCGGGTCGAGGCCAGTCTCGACGATGGGCTGAGTCGCTGGCTGTGGCTGGTCAAGTGGCTGCTGGCGATCCCGCATTTTGTGGTCCTCATCTTCTTGGCGATCGCCTTCTTCCTGGTCAGCGTTGTCGCGTTCTTCGCCATCTTGTTCACCGGCCGCTATCCACGAGGCATGTTCGACTTCAATGTGGGTGTTTTGCGCTGGTGGTGGCGTGTGTCGTACTACACCTATGGCGCGCTGGGCACCGACCGGTACCCGCCGTTCACGCTCCAAGACGTCCCGGACTATCCGGCGAGGCTCGATGTCGCCTACCCGGACAGCCTGTCTCGCGGACTGGTGCTGGTGAAGTGGTGGTTGCTGGCCATCCCGCACTACCTCGTCGTCGGGGTCTTCGCTGGTGGTGGCGCGTACGCGGGCCGGCACTCGGACCGATGGATGGAGACAGGCGGGGCCCCCGGCCTCATCTTCCTGCTTGTCCTGTTCGCTGCCATCGCGCTGCTGTTCACCAGCAGGTATCCCCGCGGGATCTTCGACTTCGTGCTTGGCATGAACCGCTGGAGCTTCCGGGTCGCCGGTTATGCCGCCCTGATGACCGATGAGTACCCCCCGTTCCGTCTCGACCTCGGAGGCTCCGAGCCGGCGACGGCCTACGAGAGGCCGGGCACCGTTTGAGCGACACCATGCGCGCCTGGGCGGTGACTCGCCCGGCGCCCGTGGACGCGCACCCGCTGACGCTCGCAGAGCGGGATGTGCCCAAGCCACCTCCTGGCGCGGTGCTGCTCGAGGTCTCGGTCTGTGGCGTTTGCCGAACCGATCTGCACGTCGCCGAGGGCGACCTGCCGGTGCACCGAGCCCACGTCGTACCCGGTCACGAGATCGTCGGGCGGGTGGTCGACGTCGGGTCATCGGTCACGCGGTTCGCGGTGGGCGACCGGGCAGGGGCGGCGTGGCTGCAGAGCACGTGTGGCCAGTGCCGATGGTGCCGGACCGGCGCGGAGAACCTGTGCCCGCGGTCGCGTTACACCGGCTGGGACGAGGACGGTGGGTACGCCGAGTACGTCGTCGTACCGGCGGCCTTCGCGTACGAGCTACCCGGCGGGTACGAGGACGAGCAGGTGGCTCCGCTGCTCTGCGCAGGGATCATCGGTTACCGGGCCCTTCGGCGCGCGTGCCTGCCGCCGGGTGGTCGGCTGGGCTTGTATGGGTTCGGAGGAAGCGCCCATCTGGTGGCCCAGATCGCCCTGGCCCAGGGAGCCGAGGTGCACGTCCTCACGCGAGGAGAACGCGCCAGGGAGCTGGCTCGAGAGCTCGGCGCGGCATCTGCCGCGGGTCCCCATGACGCGCCTCCGGTTGCCCTCGACTCTGCCATCGTGTTCGCGCCCGCGGGGGAGTTGGTGCCGCTCGCCCTCGAGGCACTCAACCGCGGGGGAACCCTGGCGCTGGCCGGCATCCACATGACGGACGTACCTAGCCTCGACTACCGCAGACACCTGTTCTTGGAGCGCTCGGTCCGCAGTGTCACGTCCAACACACGTGCGGATGGGGAGGAGCTGCTCCGCCTGGCGAGTCGGCTACCGCTGCAGATCCGGACCACGCCGTACGCCTTCAGTCACGCCGACCAGGCTCTGGCAGACCTGGCGCACGGTCGTTTCGCTGGGGCGGCGGTGCTGCGAATCGGTGACGGCTGATGCGTGGGGTTGTTGGTCCCGTTGGCCCGCCTGAGGGTGGTACGCCGACGTGTGGCGTGCAAGCCTGGTCCGACATGCCGACCAGAGAGGCAATTCATGCGCGTCATCGACACCGCGACCGTACCCGAGTCCGAGATCACCCGCCTGGACTCGTACTGGAGGGCCACCAACTACCTGTCCGTTGGCCAGATCTACCTGCTGGACAACCCCCTGCTCGACGAACCGCTCCGCCCCCAGCACGTCAAACCGCGGCTGCTGGGGCACTGGGGCACCACGCCGGGTCTCAACCTGCTGTACGCGCACCTCAACCGGGTGATCCGGGATCGCGACGTCTCCATGATGTACGTGATCGGGCCCGGCCACGGGGGTCCGGCGATCGCGGCGAACGCGTGGCTCGAGGGAAGCTGGAGCGAGATCTATCCGGAGGTGTCCCGTGATCGGGCCGGGATGGCCAGGCTGTTCCGCCAGTTCTCGTTCCCGGGCGGAATCCCCAGTCACGTCGCCCCGCAGATCCCGGGGTCGATCCACGAGGGCGGTGAGCTCGGCTACTCCCTGGCGCATGCGTACGGCGCGGCGTTCGACAACCCGGACCTGGTGGTCGCCTGTGTCGTCGGCGACGGGGAGGCCGAGACAGGCCCGCTGGCCACCGCCTGGCACTCGAACAAGTTCCTCGACCCGCGGCGCGACGGTGCCGTGCTTCCGATCCTGCATCTGAACGGCTACAAGATCGCCAACCCGGCCGTGCTGGCCCGGATAGGTGACGACGAGTTGACACACCTGCTGACGGGGTGCGGCTACGAACCATTCCTGGTCGACGGCGATCAACCAGAGGCGGTCCATCGAAGTCTTGCGGCGACGCTCGACCACGCGTTCGACCGGATCCATGAGGTCCAGGCAGACGCTCGCTCCGGCGGCGATGGCGGTCGGCCCGTGTGGCCGATGGTCGTCCTGCGGACACCGAAGGGCTGGACCGGCCCGAAACACGTTGACGGGCTACCCGTCGAAGGCACCTGGCGTGCGCACCAGGTCCCGGTCGGCGACGTGCGGAACTCAGCCGAGCACTTGGACATCCTGGAGCGGTGGATGCGCGGCTATCGTCCGCATGAGCTGTTCGACGACGATGGTCGCCCGGTCCCTGACCTGGTCGACTCGGCGCCACGGGGCACCAGGCGGATGGGTATGACACCACACGCCAACGGGGGCCTGCTGACCCGCGACCTGGACCTCCCCGACTTCCGGGAGTACGCAGTCGAGGTGGCGCGTCCCGGAGTCGAGGTCCACGAGCCGACGAAGGTGTTGGGCGCCTTCCTCCGCGACCTGCTGCGACGGAACGCTGGCACCGCCAACTTCCGGCTGTTCGGTCCTGACGAGACCGCGAGCAACCGGCTCGATGCCGTCTTCGAGGCGACCGGGAAGACCTGGAACGCCTCGACCCTGCCCACCGACGAGCATCTCGCGGTGGACGGTCGGGTAATGGAGATCCTGAGCGAGCACACCTGTCAGGGCTGGCTGGAGGGCTACTTGCTGACCGGCAGGCACGGGATCTTCTCGTGTTACGAGGCGTTCACCCACGTGGTGGACTCGATGTTCAACCAACACGCGAAATGGCTGAAGATCTCGCGTGAGCTGGAGTGGAGGCGATCGATCCCGTCGTTGAACTACCTGCTGACGTCTCACGTGTGGCGCCAGGACCATAACGGCTTCTCGCACCAGGACCCAGGCTTCGTCGACCATGTGGTCAACAAGAAGGCGGAGGTCATCAGGGTCTACCTTCCGCCGGACACCAACTGTCTGCTGTCGGTAGCCGATCACTGCCTACGCAGCCGCGACTACGTCAACGTCGTGGTGGCCGGGAAGCAGCCTCAGCTGGACTGGCTCGACGGCGAACAGGCTGCCCTGCATTGCACACGCGGCCTGGGTATCTGGGAATGGGCGAGCAACGACGACGGGGACCCCCACGTCGTGCTCGCGTGTGCTGGAGACGTACCGACGATGGAGGCGTTGGCGGCCACCGAGCTGCTGCGCCGGCACCTTCCAGACCTGCGCATCCGGGTCATCAACGTGGTCGACCTGATGCGCTTGCAGCCGGCGAGTGAACATCCGCACGGACTCACCGACGCCGAGTACGACGCGTTGTTCCCACGCGACCGCCCGGTGGTCTTCGCGTACCACGGATATCCGTGGCTGATCCACCGGCTGACCTACCGGCGAAACAACCACGATCATCTGCATGTGCGCGGGTACAAGGAGGAAGGGACGACGACAACGCCCTTCGACATGGTCGTCATGAACGACCTGGACCGCTTTCACCTGGCGATGGACGTGATCGACCGGGTGCCAGGGCTGACCACCCGGGCGGCCGCCCTGCGCCAACATCTGGTCGACATGCGTACGCGTCATCGCACGCACGTACTCGAGTACGGCGAGGACCTGGCCGAGATCCGTGACTGGACCTGGCCGCACTGATGGCGGTCCTCGTCGTCAACGCCGGATCGTCCAGCCTCAAGCTGCGTGTGCTGGCCGACGATGACGCCGTCACCAGAAGTGTCGACATCGACGACTGGGACGGCGGCACGGGGGTGCTCGGTCACCTTGCGGGCGAGGAGCGGATCCACGCGGTCGGCCACCGGGTCGTGCATGGGGGCAGCCTGTTCACCGGGCCGGTCGTGGTGGACGACGACGTGGAGGCTCAGATCGAGTCGCTGACGTCGTTGGCGCCGTTGCATCAACCGCGTGCGCTGGCGGGGATCCGGGCGGCTCGAAAGGAGCTCTCGGGGGTGCCTTCGGTCGCGTGTTTCGACACCGCCTTCCACGCCGACCTCCCGGCGGCCGCGTCGACGTATGCCCTGCCTGGAAGCTGGCGCCGGCGCTGGGACCTGCGACGCTTTGGTTTCCACGGCCTGTCGCATGCGTACGCGTCACGACGGGCCGCAGCGTTGCTCGACCGGCCGCTCGCGGATCTGCGCCTCGTGACCTGCCATCTCGGTGCGGGAGCGTCGCTGTGTGCCGTGTCGGGAGGACGCTCGGTCGACACCACCATGGGGTTCACCCCTCTGGAGGGTCTGGTGATGGCCACCAGGGCCGGTTCGGTAGATCCGGGCCTCGTGCTGTGGCTCTTGGGACACACCGACCTGTCGATCGAGCAGGTCAACGACGCGCTCGAGCACCAGTCGGGTCTGCTCGGTCTGAGCGAGTCGACGGGGGATCTGCAACGGCTCCTGCAGTCAGAGGATGCGGAGGCTGGGCTGGCCATCTCGGTTTACGTGCACCGGCTCACGTCCCTGGTGGCGGCGATGACGGTGTCGATGGGGGGTCTGGACGCCGTCACCTTCACCGGGGGAGTGGGAGAAAACTCCTCGCAGATCCGGGCGATCGCAGCCAAGCGGCTGGCTCATCTCGGTCTGGCGATCGACATGTCACTCAACGACGCTGCCGCCGGCGATGTCGACATCAGCTCGCCGGGCTCGTCCGTACGCGTACTCGTCCTGCAGTCGCGCGAAGACCTGGAGATCGCGCGGCTCGTACGGTCGGTGGTGACCCAGGATCAGCCGGGCGCTCGCGGTGATTCCTGAGATTCCGGTCCGGACGTCGGCGGCAGGTAGAACGCGTGCAGCGGGCGGCGTGGTGTCGGCTCGGCGGCCTTCCGAGCCCCCCACGGCGTGGCCACGCTCTGCCCCACCCGGAGCACCATGTGGGGATGGCCGGCCGGCCGGACCAGCTCGCCGACCCAGAGCCGAAGGTGCGGGCGTTCGAGCGGCTGGGTTGAGGAAGGAGGCCCTCAACCCGTGGCGGGTCAGCGTCAGGAGCACGCGCTGCAACGCCATGCCTGCGTTGAGCCAGTCGACCGGCCAGTCGCCGGCTGTCGACAAGATGGCCAGGGTCGGGTGCAGCTCGAACTCGGCGGCCTGACGGTGGCTGTCTTGGTGGCGCACCCTGAGTTCGCGCACCGGAGATCCAGGCTCCGTGGGCCGGGGACCCAACGCCGAGCTGGGGATGCCTTCGTCCGCGCGGACCCCACCGACCCAAGTTGACCGCTCCTCGAGGCGGTCCTCGTCGAGACTGTCCAGCACATCCGCCTCACCGGTCAGCAACAGAAGCCGGTGCACCGTGGATTGCGCAAGCACTGTCAGGCTGGCTCCTTCCTGAGCCGCGACGGTCCTGAGCGCGTCCAGATCGACGGTGGAGCCGGTTACCCGGAACCGCCAGGGTTGGGTGTTGTGCATGGAGGGCGCGGCGATCGCCGCACGCAGCAGCTGTTCGACGTCGTTCTCGCTGAGGTTGTGCCCATACATCGTGACCTCCACGAGCTGGTGGTCCGCTGTCAGTCTGAGCGGCTTGAGCTGCTTGCGCATCGGGCGATGTGCCCGAATGCGCGGGACCATCAGCAGGTCTAAGGGCCCGGTGCTTCATGACCGCCGGCACTGTCGTGGCGGGAGCGTGGCCGCCAGGATCGTCGCTGAAACACCTCGACCTGATGGGAGGATCAGCGATGACTACGGGTGGCCAGTCTGTCGTCGTGGGCATCGACGGATCAGAGGCCAACAATGCGGCACTCGGCTGGGCGGCCGAGGAGGCATACAGTTTGGGCCTCCCGCTCCGGCTGCTGCATGTGGTCGAGGGACAGTTGAAACGGACCCGCTACCTGAGTGAAAGTGCCATCGACGCCGAGGTCAAGTTGATCCTCGAGCGGGCTCAGCACGAGGTCGAGAAGCGTCCGGGCATCCAGGCGCACACCGAAGTGGAGATCGGTGCGCCTGCAACCGAGTTGGTCAAGGCCAGTCGCGACGCTTCGCTCCTGGTGCTCGGCAGACGAGGCAGAGGGACGTTCGCACGACTGCTGCTCGGCTCCGTCTCCACCGCCGCAGCGACGCGATCGACGGTGCCGTCCGTGGTGGTGCCAGAGGGCTGGGACCGGGCAGCGCACGCCAAGGAGCCCATCGTGGTCGGGGTGGAGGACACCACGGGTTCGGAAGCGGCGCTGAGGTACGCCTTCGAAACCGCCGCCCGCACGGGCACGAGGATTCATGCCGTACACGCGTGGGACGTGGCGTCCATCTACGGCTGGGACACCAAGTCGATCGTCGGGGACTTCCGGCGCTGGAGCGTGGAGGCATCCGAGATTCCGGCCAAGGCGACGGCGCCATGGCGGGAGAGGTTCCCCGACGTACGGGTGTCGCACTTTCCTCACCACGGCCATGTCGTGGCCGGGCTCCTCGAGGAAGCCGAGGAGGCGCAGTGTCTGGTCGTCGGTGGTCGCCGACATCGACCGGTCACGGGTGCGCTGGTCGGATCGTCAGCGCTCGGCGTGCTCCACCACGCCAGCTGCCCGGTCGTCGTCGCACACTCGCATGGGTGACCTCGAAGTCCTGGACCGCAGTACGTGTCTGGATCTGCTGGGCACCCTCGACGTGGGTCGGTGCGCGTGGGTCGCGGAGGACGGTCGAGTGGTCGTCCTTCCGGTCAACTTCGCGATCGAGGAGGACGACATCATCTTCCGGTCTGCCGCCGGCGCAAAGCTTGCTGCCGCACGTGCTGGTCACCGGTTCAGCTTCGAGGGTGATGACGTCGAACCCGCCTTGCGTACGGGGTGGAGCGTACTTGTGACCGGACGGGCGAGCGAAGTCGGTGACCCCGTGGAAGCGGCGCGGCTCGCTCAGCTCGTGCATCCATGGTCGCGAGAGCAGCGGCCGAACGTCGTACGGCTGCACGTAGAGCAGATCAGCGGTCGACGGCTGCACCTTCATCCGGGCGGCACGAGCGTCGTCTATATCGACCCGGACTCCGGTGGGCCCGCCTCTGCTCACGAGTGAGGCAGCTGGGGCTGTGTGTCTCGGGATGCAGCGCGGGGGCCTGGTCAGCGGACTGCTTTTGCTGCAAGGATTCAGGACAAGTCGCCGTTAGGGAGGCACCATGAGCGTATACAAGGTCATTGAGCTCGTCGGCACGAGCAGCACGTCGTGGGAGGATGCCGCGGTCATCGCGGTGAAGAAGGCAGGGCAGACACTCCGCGATCTGAGGGTTGCCGAAGTGGTTCAGCAGGATCTTGACCTCGCCGGCGATGAGGTGCTCTTCAGGACGAAGCTGAGCGTCTCTTTCAAGTACCAAGCCGACTGAGCTGCGACGGCTCGTCACCGCCGGGCTGGCACATCACGAGGCGATCGGGGAATGCTCGCTGCCACCACAGACAGGACACCCGCGACCACGATGGGAAGTCCGATCGACAGGATGGCCAGCAGACCCAGCACAGACAGCATTGCGCCCGACACCAGAAGTGCCACTCGTCTATGGGGCCGCGTGCGCGAGGCACCGTAGGCCGACAGGAGCGCGCCACAACCAAGCACTCCCAGGACCCAGAGCAGCGGCGTGTCGCCTTGCTGACGCATGAGCAGGACGTAGACGATCATCATGACCACCGCCAAGACGGCGGCGAGCGCGGCCAATGCGTCCGGCCTTCGGGCTTGCGTAACCCTCACACCTTCAAGGTACGCCAGGGCGTCATTCAGCGGCCCAGCCGCTGAATCGGGTGACCTCTAGGGCAAGTACCGGGCCACTGGGCGGTTGCCTGGTGTATTGCAGGTACTTCTGTGCGAGCGCGGTCAAGGCCGCTGCCGCCTCGCGCGAGTCCTCGACGATGCGACCAGAGCCGTCAAGCCGGACCCACCAGAGCCTGGACCAGTCCTCGTCGTACTCGTCGGCGAGGAGGCAGCCGTGGCCGGTCGCTCGGGAACACCTCGTCCATGACCTCGCGGTCGACCCCCGAGGCCTGAAAGGGCGTCCCGTCGTCATACGTCCAGGCACCGCCCATGACCCAGTTGTGGACTGCCTCGCCACCCTCGCCCAGTCCGCGACCAAGTCCGTCACCCGGTCCCGCGACGAACCCGTCCAGCGACATCGAGATATCTACGACAACACCTGCCACGACTTCCTCCTCCGGCTGTTGTTGACATCTTCCTACGCCGATTCGAGAGAGGATGATGCACCGGGGTCGTTCGGGCTACCCCAATGCATCATCTTCGGCGGGGGACGGTTGACCTATGGTCGTGACCATGGCCACTTGGACCGATGTACGCCAGATCGCTATGAGGCTGCCCGAAACGGAAGAGCGGGCCTCGTCCGACCAGATCCCGCAGTGGCGGGTCAAAGACAAGCTGTATGCGTGGGAGAGACCTCTGCGCCGGGCGGATCTCGAAGCACTCGGAGGCGCCGCCCCCAACGGGCCGATCCTCGCTGCCCGGGTGCCGGACCTGGGGGTCAAGGAGGCATTCCTGGCCGACGATGCACAGGTCTACTTCACCACGCCGCACTTCGACGGCTACCCGGCGATTCTCGTTCGCCTGGACCGCATCACGGTGCCCGATCTCGAGGAGTTGCTCGTCGAGGCATGGCTCGCCCGCGCGCCGAAACGGCTCGCCACGGGTTACCTCGCAGCCTCTGACTGAGCCGTCAACGTCGCGCGTGCCCCAAACCGACAGCGTGTCGCTGCTCCGTGTGCCAGGATGAACCGCCGCGCGGCTTGGACCGTTTTCCGAGTCAACAGCTCACTGGGAGGTCAGCGATGAGGGTAGGCAGACACATCACCGGGACGGGTCTCGCGTTCGCGGCGGTGGCTGCGTTGCTTCTGTCCGGCTGCGGCGGCGGAGACTCGAGCAGCTCCGATGGCACCTCCCCGAGCGAGTCAACCTCCTCCAGCGCCTCACAGGGCACGCCGGTGACAGCCGTCGAGAAGGAGTTCTCGATCACGCTGTCCCCCTCCACATTCAGCCCAGGGACGTACACGTTCAATGTCGAGAACCAGGGGTCGTTCGCTCACAACCTCACGATCAAAGGGCCCGGTGTCGACTCGCAAGCAACGCCTACCATCAACGGTGGTGAGTCCGCCCAGCTCACGGTCACCTTGCAGAAGGGGTCGTACGAGCTGTGGTGCTCTGTCGACAGCCACAAGGACCAGGGGATGGAC
>JBDUDR010000083.1:0-12105 GCA_040002845.1 Nocardioidaceae bacterium | reverse complement strand
CAGGCGTTGCTTGACTCCGGGCAGCCGGCGCGCGATGTGGTCCGGGTTCACCCGGCATCGAGCCTGACCTGGGCGGTGCTGGCGGAGAGCGCCCTTGACGAGGGTCGGGACGTCGATGCCTACGCGTACGCGCGAGTCGGCTACCACCGAGGGCTCGATGCTCTTCGCCGCAACGGCTGGCATGGACACGGGCCGGTTCCGTACTCCCACGTCCCCAACCGGGGGTTCCTGCGGGCACTGAGCGCGCTCGGGAAGGCGGCAGTCCGGATCGATGACACCGACGAGGCAGCACGTTGCCGAGACTTCTTGTTCGAATCCAGTCCGGAGGCAGCGAAGGTGCTGGCGTGAGTACGCATGGCGCGGACTAAGTGTCGGATCGCGCAGAATAAGTGTCGGATCGCGTGGAAGGACGGCGCCGGAATCGTCCCCTGCCTCGATTCCGGCGCCGCATTCGCATCCCGGCACCGCGCTTGCATCGCCCAGCAAGCGCCGAAACGCAGCCTCTATGATGCCGCGACCCGGCCGAAGGCCCGCATCCAGGTCCGGCGACCCTGGTCCGGCCCCAAGAATTGCCACTCGGCTTCGGCGAGGGCACCCTTGAACCAGGGGGTTCGCAAGGCCAAGGGAGATGAATGACGCCGGCAGAGGTCATCGAACGTGGACGGGCCGCGTTCGAGGCCGCCCAGTGGGCGGCCGCCTACGACCAGCTGTCATCGGCTGACCAGGAGTCGGGACTCGGACCAGAGGACATCGAGAGGCTGGCGACAGCCGCGTTCTTGACCGGCCGAGAGGAGGACTCGTCCGACCTTTGGGCTCGCGCTCACCAGGTCTACCTGGGCAAGGGGGACGTCGAACGCGCCGCGGGCTGCGCCTACTGGTTGGCGTTCGGTCTGCTCAACCGGGGCGAGTTCGCTCGGGCCGGTGCCTGGAGCAGCCGGGCGGTCAAGCTGATCGACGACGGTGACCACGACTGCGTCCAGCGTGGCTACCTCCTCATTCTGACGGGGATCCAGAGCCTGTGGAACGGCGACGCCGAGACAGCATTGTCGAAGGCTCTCCAGGCACATGACCTCGCGGAACGGTTCCGTGAACCGGACTTGAAGACGCTGTCCGGTCTGGCGCGAGGCCAGATCCTACTCGCCCAGGGCAACACCGCAGAGGGCCTCGCCTGGTTGGACGAGACCATGGTTTCGGTGACCGCCGGCGAGGTGTCCGCAACCGTCGCCGGACTCACATACTGCGCCGTGATCTCCGCCTGTCAGGACATCTTTGACCTTCGGCGAGCCCAGGAGTGGTCCTCCGCGCTGACTCACTGGTGTGACGAACAACCTGACCTGGTCCCGTACAGCGGATGGTGTCTGGTCCATCGGGCCGAGATCATGCAGTTGCACGGAGCCTGGGCGGATGCTGCTGACGCCGCAGAGCGGGCCCACCGGCGCTCCCTGCTCTCGACGGATCAGGCGACGGGCGGCGCGGCGCATTGCCTGCTGGCGGACCTTCACCGATTGCGCGGCGATTTCAAGCGGGCCGAGGAGGGCTACCGCGAGGCGAACCGCCTGGGCTACGAGCCCCAACCTGGCCTGGCGCTGTTGCGGCTCGCCCAGGCGCAGGTCGATACCGCGGCTTCGACGATTCGGCGGGTCGTGGATGAGATGCAGGACAACGTCGCCAGGGCGAAGGTGCTGTCCGCGCACGTCGAGATCATGCTCGCGGTCGGCGACCTACAGGCGGCGAGAGCCGGCGCAGACCAACTGGCGCAGATCGCGTCGGCGTTTGGTGCTCCACTCCTGCATGCCGTCTCCGCACAATGCACGGGAGCGCTGTTGCTGATGGAGGACGACCCCAAGGCGGCATTGACGAAGCTGCGCGTCGCCTGGAGAGGCTGGCAACAGCTTGATGTGCCGTACGAGGCCGCCCGGACCCGAGCTCTGATCGGCCTCGCGTGTCGCGCGTTGGGAGACGAGGACGCGGCTCAAATGGAGTTGGATGCCGCCCGTTGGGCGTTCTCGCAGCTGGGAGCCGTGCCGGATCTGGTCCGAGTGGAAGCGCTCGCTCAACCCTTGGCTGTCAAGGCTGCCTGCGGGCTCACCGCGCGAGAGATCGAGGTGCTCCGACTGGTGGCCTCCGGCAAGACGAACGGCGCCATCGCCGCCGACCTCTTCCTCAGCGAGAAGACGATCGCTCGGCACATCAGCAACATCCTGACCAAGCTTGATCTTTCGTCTCGAACGGCCGCAACAGCGTTCGCCTACGAGCACGACCTGGTCTAACCGCCTGCGCTACACAGGTTTACCCATGCCGCGACCCGGAATTGGGTGGTTCGCCCGACGAGGCGGCACCGCTGGTCTCCCTACTTTCGTGACCAACGGTGAAAGGACAACACCATGACCACGACACATGTCGAAACCATCATCATCGGCGCCGGACAAGCAGGCCTTTCGACGGGATACCACCTGGCCCAACACCGGAGGGAATTCTTGATCCTCGACGCCGCGCGCCGGGTGGGTGACGTCTGGCGCGAGCGCTTCGACTCGCTCAAGCTGTACAGCCCCGCCAAGTACGACGGACTCCCGGGGTGGGGCATCCCCGCCAAGGGCTGGTCGTTTCCGACCAAGGACGAAGTCGCGGACTATCTCGAGGCGTACGCGAGTCGCTTTGACCTGCCTGTGCGTACGGGAACGGTGGTGGACGGGCTGTTCAGAGACGGCGGACGCTTCGTGGTGGCTGCGGGCCAAGATCGGTTCAGCGCCGACAACGTCGTCGTGGCGTCGGGCACCTGGCAGGCTCCTAAGACGCCCGACTTTGCCGACCAGCTCGACCCGGCCATCGTCCAGCTGCATTCGAACGACTACCGCAACCCCTCGCAGTTGCAGCCCGGCGCGGTACTTGTTGTTGGAGCGAGCCACTCGGGCGCTGACATCGCGTTGGAGCTCTCGGCGGCGCACCAGACGACCTTGTCGGGTGCAATTCATGGTGAGGTGCCGTTCAACATCGAGGGGCAGCTTGCCCACAGGATTCTTCCGATCATGTGGTTCCTCGCGAACCAGGTGCTGACGGAAAAGACGCCGATCGGACGCAAGATGCGGGTGCGGGTCCGAAAAGGTGGCGGTCCGCTCCTGCGAGTCAAGCGAGCCGACCTGGAGGCGGCCGGTGTGAGGTATGTGCCGGACAGAACGGTGGGGGTTGAGGGGGGACGACCCGTACTGGCCGACGGAACAGTCCTCGACGTACAGAACGTGGTCTGGTGCACGGGGTTCGGCAAGGATATCGACTGGATCAAGTTTCCCGTGCTCGGCGAAGACGGCTGGCCCGAGCAGAGGATGGGCGGCAGCAGGTCCACTCCGGGCCTGTACTTTGTGGGCCTCCCATTCCTGCGCGCCTTCGCCTCGATGCTGATCGGCGGTGTCGGGCGGGACGCTGAGCTGGTGGCGAAGCAGATCGCCGCACGTGGGAGGGACTCGCGGGACCGCGACGCAGCGAAGGCGAGTCCTGCTGCTGCCGCCTGGTGAGGGACGCCGTCATGGGGTGGGGGCCGAAATCTCGCTCCTGCAAGCTCTCGCCAGAGGTACGGGCTCAGCGCCGGGCCTCGCGTTGGGTCGGCAGCACCAGATGTATGGCATCGGGTTCGACTCGCCAGGTCCGGCTGTGCTCGGGCCCCACGACGGTGCCATCGGCCTCGACCCAGAAGTCCGGGCCGGTCACGCTGACCTGCTTGGCGCGCACAGCAGCGAACTCTCGCAGTTGCTCGCTGGTCTTCCTGGCCGGCATGACGAGCCGGCCAAGGCGCCGCAATGGAGTGGCGGCGAACGCCACCACCACATCGAGCAGCCCGCCCTTGCCGCCGGCCCGCGAGCCGACGGTGTCCACATTGACCAGACTAGGTGCGGACCCACGAGGAGCGATCGAGCCGTTGCTGATGCGTACCTGATCCACCGGACGATCCATGTCGGTCAGAAGTTGCCCGTCTGCCTCGATGCGCAGTCGACGGCCCGGTGCGCCGACGCCGACGTTCACCGCGTGCACCGCCAGCGCGCCCGAACAGTCCACCAGCGCGTCCACCGGGCGCGCCAGGCCATGCGCGGCGAGCTCCGCGGACCGGGCGGGTTGCAGCGGGATGCCGGCACGAAGCGCGAAGTCGCTGGTGGGACCGAGCGGGATCAATGCCACGTCCACCTTGGCGAGCTCGCTGCGCCTGTGCAGCGCGGCCAGTACGACATGCAGGGTCGCGTCGCTGCCGGCGACGACCAGTCTGCGCCCGCCTCTGCGGTGCAATAGGCTGTCGAGCTCACCCGGGTTGGCGGGGGTGCCCACCATGACGTCGGTCGCATGTCGGAGGACCGTGAGCGCCTGCTGGACCAACGGTGCATTCCGCCCATCCGGATCGGCCGGAGTGATGAGCAGGATGGGGTCCACGGGGGTATCCCTACCCACGATGACAGTCCGCTAACCTTACTTCGCAGAGCCCCGACCGCTGTTGCCTGCGGAGCGGGGCTTCATGTCGTCCGGCAGTTTGTCTCGGCGACCGGCACAGCCTGAAAGGGGTCGCAGATGCCCGCGATCGTGATCATTGGCGCCCAGTGGGGCGACGAAGGCAAGGGCAAGGCGACCGACCAGCTCGGTGACCGGGTCGGCTACGTGGTCAAGTTCAACGGTGGCAACAACGCCGGGCACACGGTCGTGATCGGTGAGGAGAAGTACGCCCTCCACCTGCTGCCGAGCGGGATCTTGAGCCCCGGGGTGATTCCGATGATCGGCAACGGTGTCGTCATCGATCTCGAGGTCTTGTTCGAGGAGCTCGACGCCCTGATCGCACGCGGGGTCGACGCCTCCCGGCTGGTGGTCAGTGCCAACGCCCACCTGATTCCGAGCTACAACCGGGTGCTGGACAAGGTGACCGAGCGGTTCCTGGGCTCCAGGCGGCTGGGTACGACGGGGCGGGGGATCGGCCCCACGTACGCCGACAAGATGAGCCGCGTCGGCCTTCGGGTGCAGGACCTGTTCGACGAGAAGATCCTGCATCAGAAGGTGGAGGCCGCACTGGACCTGAAGAACCAGATCCTGGCCAAGATCTACAACCGCCGCGCGATCGGGGTCGATGAGGTGGTCGACGAGCTGCTCAGGTACGCCGACCGGCTCGAGCCGATGGTTGCCGACACGTCCCTGCTGCTCCAGCAGGCGCTGGACCGCGGTGAGATCGTCGTGCTCGAGGCAGGCCAGGCCACCCTGCTCGACGTCGACCACGGGACCTATCCGTTCGTGACATCCTCGAGCGCGACCTCGGGCGGCGCGTGCACCGGATCGGGGATCCCGCCGAACCGGATCGACAAGGTGGTGGCGATCCTCAAGGCGTACACCACTCGGGTCGGCGAAGGACCGTTCCCCACCGAGCTCCACGACGAGCATGGCGAGTTCCTGCGCAAGCAGGGCTGGGAGTACGGAACCACGACCGGGAGACCTCGCCGCTGCGGCTGGTTCGACGCGGTGATCGCCCGGTACGCAGCGCGCATCAACGGAGTGACCGACTTCGTTGTCACGAAGCTCGACACACTCACCGGCCTGGAGACGGTGCCGGTGTGCGTGGCGTACGACATCGATGGCGTGCGGCATGAGGAGATGCCGATGACGCAGACCGAGTTCCACCATGCGAATCCCATCTACTCCGAGTTCCCCGGCTGGTGGGAGGACATCTCGCCGTGTCGTCGGTTCAGCGACCTTCCGCCGAACGCCCAGCAGTACGTCGGCGCGCTGGAGCAAATGGTCGGCGTCCCGATCTCGCTCATCGGTGTCGGTCCGGGTCGGGACGAGAGCATTGTCGTCCGTGACCTGCTGTGAGGACGTTAGGCTCACGACACGTGAGGACCCTTGTCATTGGCTCCGGTGGACGTGAGCACGCGCTGGTGTCCGCCTTGTCCCGTGATGCCGATGTGAGCGAGGTGCATGCCGCTCCGGGCAACCCAGGCATGACGTCCGCGACCCTGCACGACGTCGATCCGCTGGATCCGGCGCGGGTGGCCGACCTGGCGGCGGACCTGGGGGTGGATCTGGTCGTCGTCGGACCGGAGGCCCCGCTGGTGCTCGGCGTGGCGGATGCCGTCCGCGAAAAAGGGATCGCGTGCTTCGGGCCGAGCCGGGAGGCGGCGCGGATCGAGGGGTCCAAGGCGTTCGCAAAGCAGGTGATGGCTGCCGCAGGCGTGCCGACCGCCCTCGCGCATGTCTGCGAAACGGCAGCCGAGGTCGCGACGGCACTGGATGCCTTTGGCCCCCCGTACGTGGTCAAGGACGATGGACTGGCCGCCGGCAAGGGTGTGATCGTGACCGACGACAGGTCCGCAGCCGTTGCCCACGCGGCCGGCTGCGATCGGGTCCTCGTCGAGGAATACCTCGACGGTCCTGAGGTCTCGCTGTTCGCGGTCACTGACGGAGTCACTGTCGTGCCGATGCAACCTGCTCAGGACTTCAAGCGAGTCGGCGATGGCGACACCGGTCCTAACACCGGCGGCATGGGTGCGTACACCCCGCTGCCCTGGGCGCCGGATGGGCTGGTCGAGGAGGTCGTCGACCGGGTGCTGCAACCGACGGTCGACGAGATGCGCCGGCGCGGTCACCCTTTCCAGGGGCTGTTGTACGCGGGGCTCGCCGTGACCTCGCGAGGGATTCGCGTGGTCGAGTTCAACGCACGCTTCGGCGACCCGGAGACGCAGGTGCTGCTAGCGAGGCTGCGCACCCCGCTCGGCACCCTCTTGCACGCGGCCGCCACGGGCCGGCTCGCGGAACACGCCCGGCTGACCTGGCGTGAAGGCGCCGCTGTCGCCGTTGTGGTGGCGGCCAAGGGTTATCCCGAGTCACCCCGGAAAGGAGACCTGGTCGAGGGACTGGACGCGGCCGCGGGCCTGCCGGGTGTGGTCGTCATGCATGCTGGCACGACACTCGATGCCGATGGTCGGCTCCGCACGGCAGGCGGGCGCATCCTTGCGGTCACGGCGGTCGGCGCCGACCTCGAGGAAGCCCGGAGCCGGGCGTATTCCGGTGTCGCGGCGATCCGCATAGACGGTTCGCACCATCGGTCGGACATCGCCCTGCAGCCGCTGGCCGACTCGATCCTCAGCTCGTAGCGCGGCGAGTCCGCGACCGATGGGTAGGCGGCAAGGCGCCATCTCCGCTGGGAACTCTCGCCTTGGGCGGACGTGCTTGCGTGGCTGCAGGGACCCTAGCGTGCAGCACCTTTAGGAACCGGGCGTTGGCCAGGTCGACGGCGCGGAGGTCCGCGCCGCTGAGGTCCGCGCGGTCAAACCGGGAGCCACTGAGATCGGCACGAATGAAGTCAGCCATGTCACGACGCTAACGGCATGTGGGGACAATCCGTCCGCTCATCGGCCAAAGTCGGTCGCATGCGGCCGCAGCACACATCGTAGGTCGCGGGTGCAATGGTCACCAGACGTAACTGGCGCCGGCGGTTTTGGCCACCCAGCATGGCGGCGTCCCGCCCGGCGCTTGGCGCGGATCTTGACCAAGAGAATGATGGCCGGTACTGCGGATCCGAACACTGACGTCGCGAGCGAGACGCGACACAGCGACACCAACCCGATGGGGACTCAGCGGGTCGGCGCGGCTGGCAGTCTTCGGTCGAGGAAGAGGTAGGCCCACCCGACCGCCAGCAAGAGCACAAAGATGCCGAGCATGTTCAGTAGGACTCGGCCGTAGCCGAGGTCGTCGACGTTGATGAAGTGGTACGGATACCAGTGCCTGGTCTCACCGTCTCGGCTGTACGAGATGAACGGGCTACGGATCAACGTATAGACGACCCAGGTCAATGGGATGAGCACCGACCGCCAGAGGGCCTCCCAGGAGAACCTTGGCCGCCGAAGAGCAGGTAGCCCACGACGGCCAGCACGGGCACGGCGTAGTGCAGGGTCTGGTCGGCGACCCTCTGCCACCCGGTCGGATCCCAGAGCGGTGCCAGCACCAGGGCGTAGATCACTCCTGTGATGGTGATCATGACGAGGCTGGCGAGCCGGAACACCTGGAAAATACCTCCCGTGCGCCGCGGTGCTCTCGTGAGCAGGTAGGCCACCACGGTGACCAGGATGTTGCTCCAGATGGTGAAGAAGCTGAGAACGTTCCACAGCCGAACGTGCGTCGAGAAGACCACCCCGTCGTACGTCAGGTCATGGGTGGCGGCTATCCACAGCTGCACAGCTAACCCGAAGGCCCCGACGACGAAAGTTGCGAGATGCCAGGCCCGGGCCAGCCGGACGTTGGAGTCTGCCGTGGCCAACTGCTGCGACCCGGCGAGCGCCATGCCCGCGATCATAGGGTCCGTGCGGGACACTGGGGGAGTGATCCCGAACGTCCTGGCCGACCGGTACGCCTCTCCAGAGCTCGTGAACCTGTGGTCTGCCAAGCACAAGATCGTGCTGGAGCGCGAGCTGTGGGTCGCCGTACTCAAGGCTCAGGCCGACCTGGGTGTCGACGTACCCGCTGAAGCGGTACGCGACTATGACCGGGTGCTCCGCGAGGTCGATCTCGACTCCATCGCGGCCAGGGAGAGGGTCACCCGGCATGACGTAAAGGCGCGGATCGACGAGTTCAACGCTCTCGCCGGTCACGAGCACATCCACAAGGGCATGACCAGTCGAGACCTCACCGAAAATGTCGAGCAGCTGCAGGTCAAGCAGTCTCTGGAGCTGGCCCGCGACCGGGTGGTGGCCGCACTCGCCCGGTTGGCGTGGCTGGCCGCTGAGCACCAGACCCTTGTGCTGGCGGCGCGTACCCACAACGTGCCGGCCCAGGCAACGACCCTGGGCAAGCGGTTCGCCACCATCGCCGAAGAGATGCTGACCGGACTGGCACGGCTGGAGGATCTGATCGCCCGCTATCCGCTGCGCGGGATCAAGGGGCCGGTGGGTACGGCGCAAGATCAGCTCGACCTGCTCGACGGCGACCCGGCGAAGCTGGTCTCGCTCGAGCAGCGCGTTGCTCAACACCTGGGGTTCGACCACCTGCTCGGCAGCGTCGGGCAGGTCTACCCACGCTCACTGGACTTCGATGTGGTCAGCGCCTTGGTGCAGAACGCGGCCGGTCCATCGAACCTCGCGACCTCGATTCGGCTGATGGCCGGCCACGAGCTGGTGACCGAGGGGTTCCAGCCCGGACAGGTCGGGTCCAGCGCGATGCCCCACAAGATGAACACCCGCTCCTGCGAACGGGTGAACGGGCTGGCCGTGGTCCTGCGTGGGTGCCTGGCGATGGTCGGAGAGCTGACCGGTGACCAGTGGAACGAGGGGGATGTTTCGTGCTCGGTCGTACGCCGGGTGGCGCTGCCGGACGCCTTCTTCGCGTACGACGGGCTCTTCCAGACCTTCCTCACCGTGCTGGACGAGTTCGGCGTGTTTCCGGCGGTCATCGAGCGCGAGCTCGCGCGCTACCTCCCCTTCCTGAGCACCAGCAAGGTGCTGCTGGCTGCCGTTCGACGTGGCGTCGGTCGCGAGGTCGCGCACGCGGTCATCCAGGAGCACGCCGTGGCGGTAGCCCTCGAGATGCGCGAGAAGGGTGCTGATCGCAACGACCTGCTCGACCGGCTGGCCGCCGACGATCGGCTCGGTCTGTCTCGCGAGGACTTGGCGACGCTGGTGTCAGATCCCCTGTCATTCACCGGAGCGGCCGCCACGCAGGTCGAGCGGGTGGTGCAGTCTGTCTCTGCCGTCGTGCAGCGCTACCCGGAGGCCGCCGCGTACCCCCCGACGGGGATCCTCTAAACCCAGCCAGGTGGAAGAGCCGGAACACGCTGACGCGTTTCTAGCTCGGCGCTTGAATCGGCTCCGGGAGATCGTGCCGCTTCAAACGTTCGTTGAGTTCCCAGAGGGCGATGGCGTTGCTCTGATAGGCAAGCCTTGACGTGGCAGCGTCGAAGTCAAGCCATTCATACCGCGTGTGCTCATCGGAGATCTCGATTCCGACGTCGCTTGCGTCGGCAGCGAAGGTGTACTGAGGGACCACATAGAGATCCTCTGGCCACAGGTCACGGGCCTCGAAATGGATCACCGGCACAGTGTCAAACGCTTGGAGCCGGTAGAGCGGAGTTCGCAGAGGAAGCCGGGCTTCTTCCTGGGCTTCCCGCCGCGCTGCTTCGGCAGGTGTCTCGGAATCCTCCGCTCCACCGGCAATCGGCTGCCAGTTGCCGTCGTCCGATCGCTGGAACAGGGCGTACTGGGGGTCTTGTCCCTCACGCCGACGGAACGGGATCAGCACAACCTGCATCGGCGCGCGAGTCATGGACACGATCGTATGACCAGCCAGACGAGGCCGCCCCGAGAGTCGCCAGGTGGCAGGATGCCGGTCATGGCTGACGCGCCCGCGATCCCCGGCGCGACCCACATTCACTCGGGCAAGGTGCGTGATCTGTACGCGCTCTCCGACCGGAAGATGCTGATGGTCGCGTCGGACCGGGTCTCGGCGTACGACCACGTCCTGGCGACGCCCATCCCGGACAAGGGGCGGATCCTCACTCAGCTGTCGCTGTGGTGGTTCGACCAGCTGGCTGACCTGTGTCCCAACCATGTCGTGTCACGAGAGCTTCCGCCCGGCGCGCCGGCCGAGATCGCCGGCCGGGCGATCGTCTGCGAAAGGCTGGACATGGTGCCGGTGGAGTGTGTGGCCCGCGGCTACCTGGCCGGCTCGGGGCTGCTCGACTACCGCGAGAGTGGTGGAGTGTGCGACGTCCCGCTGCCCGGTGGGTTGGTCGACGGGTCGCGGCTCCCCGAACCCATCTTCACTCCCACGACCAAGGCGCCGGTCGGCAGTCATGACCAGCCGATGTCGTACGACCTGGTCGTCGACTCGGTCGGGGCCGAGCTTGCCGGCAGACTCCGCGAGCTGACTCTCGCCGTCTACTCCAGGGGGGCGAGCCTGGCTCGTGATCGCGGCATCCTCGTCGCCGACACCAAGGTGGAGATCGGTACGCGGAGTGACGGGTCGCTGGTGCTCGCCGACGAGGTGCTGACTCCGGACTCCTCGAGGTTCTGGCCGGCCGACGAATGGCACCCGGGTCGGCCGCAGCCGTCCTATGACAAGCAGATCGTGCGCGACTGGCTCACCTCGCCGGCCAGCGGCTGGGACCGGCACTCCGGCGAGCCTCCGCCCGCGCTACCTGACGACGTCGTCGAGCGCACGCGGCAGCGCTATCTCGAGGTGTACGAGCTGCTGACCGATCGGGCGCCGACATTGGGGTAACTTACCGGGGCTCCCAAACGGACGAGTTACCCCAAACTGCAGGGATCGCCAGGGTGGCCACCGACAAGTAGAGTCACGAAGAATTCGTGACCGCGCTGACCCGCCAGAGGTGACGCCGTGCTGAATCTGTGCGTACTGCTCGAAGACAGCGCTCGCACCGTGCCCGACCGGGATGCCGTGGTCCTCGGGAAGACCCGGCTGAGCTACGCGCAGGTCAATGCGGCGGCCAACCAGGTGGCGAACCTGTTGGTTTCGATCGGCATCGAGCCTGGCGACAAGGTCGCTCTGTCGTGCCCCAACCTGCCGTACTTTCCGATCGTCTACTACGGCATCCTGAAAGCCGGCGCGGTGGTCGTGCCGCTGAACGTGCTGTTCAAGGCTCGCGAGGTGGCGTACCACCTCAACGACTCGGAGGCCAGTGCGTACTTCTGTTTCGAGGGAACCGCGGAGCTCGCTATGGGACAGGAGGGGTTCGCGGGGTTCATCAAGACCGACAGCTGTGAGCAATTCTTCCTCATCACAGCGGACCCGACGGCTGCAGCACCGATCGAAGGGGCCGGCACGTTCGGGATGGCGGTCGCCGGTCAGCCGCCGACCTTCGAGAGCCGAACGACCAGCCCGACCGATACGGCTGTCATTCTCTACACATCTGGTACGACCGGGCAGCCGAAGGGCGCCGAGCTAACTCACACCAACATGCTGCTCAACGCAGTCGGCGGTGCACGACTGCACGGTCGCCCCGAGAAGCACGATGTGCATCTAGTGGCGTTGCCGTTGTTCCACTCATTCGGCCAGACCGTGCAGATGAACGGTGGCTTCTGCGAGGGGGCGACCCTGGTGCTGCTGCCCAGGTTCGACGCCAAGGCGGCCCTGGAG
>JBDUDR010000082.1:0-12136 GCA_040002845.1 Nocardioidaceae bacterium | reverse complement strand
CAGAGCGGCGGACTTTTAATCCGCGGGTTGTGGGTTCGAGTCCCACGGGGCCCACAAAACTCCAGGTCAGGCGCCTCTACAAGGTCGGTGACCGATCCGGCGCCATACTGTTGCAATACTTTTGCCGCGGTCGGTCGTGCCCGAGAGCGGCCTGAAGAGCGTCGGCCGCTCTTGAGCTACGGATCCGGCGGCCGAGGTAGACGTCCTGGGTCATGGAGGGTCGAGAGTGTCCCAGCTGGTCGGCGACCTCACGAGCCGACAGCGCTGCCCGATCCAGGATCGTTGCAGTGGTTTTCCGGAAGTTGTGCGACGTGATCCCGGCCAACGCACCCACGCCACGTGCCTTGCGGATGTCACGACGGACGTTCGACAGGTCGCAGCTACGACGAAACCGCCGCGGCGCGGCTCTGGCAGGTGAGTGCAGAACTTGTCAGCCTGACCGCGGCTGAGTTGGACACTCGTGCCGATACTTTCGTCGTTCGATGGGCGCTGCGGGCGCCGTGACCGTCGCAGCCGTCAAAGTCTGCCCCGGAGCCTGATGCGGGATCCGATGAGCGATTGGGTCCCGCATCGGCCCTGGAGCCTGTTCCCAGCGCGAAGACGAGTGCGACTGCTCCCAACGCCACCGAGTGTGAGTGAAATCCGAGTCTGATGGGGAGTCGTTTCCTGGGGGCGGCCACCCGCGCTGTTCCGGTCTCGCCGAGAGACGACGAGCATCGGGCTACACCACTGTCCTTTCCTCGCGCTCATAGCCGACTACGGCGCATCAGAATTCCCCCTGCATCCGGCCTGGGTCAAAGACCGAGGTCACTCAAACCGGGGTGGTCGTTGGGACGCGGACCTGGCGCGTCCCAGTGATACTTGCGGTCTGACTCCTGAATCGGCATGTCATTGATGCTGGCGTGACGCCAACGCATGAGTCCGTTCTCGTCGAACTGCCAGTTCTCGTTCCCGTAGGACCTAAACCAGGTGCCGTTCCTGTCGTGCGACTCGTAGGCGAACCGGACCGCAATCCGATCCTCCCCGAAGGCCCACATCTCCTTGATCAGGCGATAGTCGAGTTCGCGCTCCCACTTCTGGGTCAGGAAGGCAACGATCTCAGTACGGCCCTGAATGAAGGTGGAGCGGTTCCGCCACCAGCTGTCCTCGGTGTACGCCAGCGCCACCCGACCCGGGTCGCAGGAGTTCCAGGCGTCCTCGGCGGCGCGCACCTTCGTGGCTGCATCCTCTCGGCTGAAGGGGGGAACCGGCGGCCTGGTCGTTATGACGATCTCCTCTTGCGATTGCTGCTTTCCATCGACCATACGCCCGGCACACCCGCCGGTCAGGCGTCGCGGAGCGCGAACCAGACTGCACGTGCTGCATCGGTGGTCTCGTTGGCCCAATGGTGGGGCTGGTCGCCGATGAAATGCAGCGAGTCTCCGGGGCCAAGCTCAAATTTGGTGCCGGCGATGTCGAACACCAACGCGCCTTCGGTGACGAGTACGAGCTCCTCGCCGGGATGGGATAGCAGCTTGTCTCCACTGTCGGCACCAGAGTCAACGGTCGCTATGGCGGCCGCCCCCTTGAACTGAGCGTAAGGTCCGGAGATGCCAGCGAGATGGAGACCTCGGTGCGGTGTGTAGACACCACGGCGATCGTCTGCAGGGGTCAGTGTTGCAAGTTCGGGCTCCCCCTCGTCGAGCTCGACGAAGTAGCTGATGGGTCGCTCGAGAGCCGCCGAGATCTTGAGCAGCGTCGTGATGGTGGGCACCATGTCGTTGCGCTCGATCTTGTGGATAGCAGCAGCCGACACCTCAGCCCGGACCGCGAGCTGCTGAAGGGACAGGCGTTGCTCCTGGCGAAGTCGCTGAAGCTTCGGTCCGATCGAGCTGACGATCCCCTCGACATGCTCACCCACGCGAACGGCACGCCCCGGCCGGCTGTCAGCCTCCGCTACGCCCTTGCGCTGCGCCATCCGAAACCTCTCGACGTTCTGCATCGTAACCTTTAGTGTATGAGAGGCGCTGATGGTAGACGCGACGTCCACCCGGACGGACGTACCCCGGCTCAACGCCCCGCTGCGGCGTACAGCGTCTGATGTTCACGCGCGGCACGCTCCCAGCTGAACTCGGTCACCACCGACCTGCCACCCTCGACAAGCCGCGCCCGCAATGCCGTATCGGTCATCAGCTCTCGAAGGCCCTCGGCCAAGGACTGCGCATCGCCGGCACGCGTGAGGACAGCCGTCTCGTGGTCCGTCAGGTACTCGCGCAGCACCGCGATGTCACTGGTGACGACGGGCAGATCAGCAGTCATGGCCTCCATCACGGCCATGCCCCAGCCTTCTTCCAATGACGGGAACGCGAGCGCGTCGGCGCTGCGGTACCACTCGTGGAGGGCCGCGTCACTGACCGTGCCAGCCAGGATCACGTCGTGGCCGAGCTCCAGACCGATGTCGGGCAGCATGGACAGCGCCTCTTCACGGTAGGCACTGTAGTCCTGGAACGAATGGCCACCAATCACCACCAGCGCCGGGGCCGGGGCGGTCTCCTTGACCAGGGTCGCCATCGCCTGGAGGAGGAACACGCTGCCCTTGCGGGGCTCGAAGCCGCCCACCGCGAGGAATACGAACCGGTCGGACAGGCCGTGCTGGCGGCGCAGCGACTCCCGCCTGGCGGACGTGATCGGGGGGAACCGGGTCGCGTCGAGGCCGTTGTAGATCACGGCTGCTGTCCGGCCATAGTCGGTGTGGAGCCGAGTGCGCCAGTCCTGGCTGACGACGACTAGCTGGTCGGGCTCGAGAATCGCCTGGTGTTGGCAGTCGATCAGGACCTGCGAAGTGAAGTCGTCGACGTGATGAACCGTCCGTACGACGCGGACATCCGCCCCAGCATCGCGTACGCGGGCGGCCGCCCGCGCCGAGATGCAGTCCTGGGTGTGGAAGATGTCGAACTCGTCGGTGATCTTCGCGAGGCCCTGCTCCAGTGCGTCGATTGAGGCAAACACCCGCTCTTCGAGGCTCGGCCTGGGTTCGGGAGCCACAACCATGGTGTACGGCGCATGCACCGGTCGGAAGAAACCCTGGTCGGGGTCCCCAAGCGCAACGACCCGGACCGCCATGCCTCGCCTCGACATCGCCTCGGCCAGCGACAAGGTGTGCACGACACCGCCGCGTGGTTTGGTGGAGTAGGTGACGAGTGCCACGCGTGGCTGGTCAGGATGAGGGGGCGAGACTGTCATAGAGGTCGACCCACGATTGCCGGGTCCCCGGTGGCAAGGGCTGCTGCCACAAGGGATGCGCGTGCTGCGGTCCCCGTGACGATGCACCCTGCTTCCACGAGTCGACTCCGCTGCGCCGCGAAGCCTTGCGGATCCTGATCGGATCCCAACACGTAGGCCACGACCTGCGGACCATCTGCCTTCATGATCTCCGCACACACCGGCGCCAGCACTCCTGCCGGGTCAGGGTTGGCGCCGTACCCCAGAACCACATCCAGGATGATCGCTGCCACCAGAGGGTCGGAGCCATGCTCGCGCAACTGGTCAAGCCGGGCCTCGGCGTCGATCATAGGGTGAGGCCGTCCCTTTGTGTACTCTTCCTCGCCGAGGTCCAGGCACTGGTGTGAGCCCGGCGGTGCCGGCAGAGACCACGCCTTGTTGATGGGGGCGTTCGATCGCACTTCACCGAGAATGCGGCCGAGGATGACGAGAGACTCGTAACACAACGTGCCACCCGAGAAAAGGCCCCGAACCAGGGTTCGCTGTGCGGCCATCCGGCGGCGCGCTGACTGCACCGAGGGCCCGTGCGTTTTAGTGGTGTCAGGAATGGGATGGCCCAGGAGTCGTAGCGTGGCGATGACCCCGCCCTCCAGAGTGTCCGCCAGAACCACTCCGTCCGGTGCGGCGAAGTCAGCGTCGAGCCCGATCAACGCGGCAACGACAGGCGAGCCCTCAGCCGACGCGAGAACGCTCGACGCGACCGAAGCCGCAGGCGGCTTGGACACGAACAAGATGACTTCTGTGTCAGGGTCATCACGAAGGGCTCCGATCGCCGAGCGGGCCATCGAACCGCCAACTTCGTCGGACAGGTCTCGACCGCCGAGGCCGAGAACTTGTCTCACACCCACACCCCAGTGGTCTAGCAGGCACATGGCTTCCTGCGCCCCGGTGCCGGCGGCCGCCACGACCCCGACTCGGCCCGGCCTGACCACGTTGCAGAACCCGAGACCCACTCCGGCCAGCATCGCCGTACCGGCACCTGGTCCCATCACAAGCAGACCCTTGCCCCTCGCGAAGTCCTTGAGGGCAATCTCCTTCTCGATGGGCACATTGTCGCTGAACAGCAAGACATGCAGCCCCTCAGCCAGCGCCTGGAAGGCCGCCAACGTGGCGTAGTCGCCGGGTACAGAGATCACGGCGACATTGGACTCCGGCTGCCTGGCCAGGGCTTCGCGCAGCGACATCGGCAGCGCCTCGGCGTGTTCGTCGCGAGGTTGGCCCACCGAGAAGACGGTCCCCGCACCCACGGCAAGCGCGTCTTCGGCGACCTCTGCGCTGGACGCCCGAACCACGATGAGGAGGTCGTTCGAGCCAGTGTCGGCAAGCTCGTCTGGATCGACACCCTCCGCACGCAAAACATGCACGTTCGCTGGGGTGGCCATCGCCACACTGGCCCAGTGCACGCCATCGATCTCGCGCATGGCTTTCATGGCCCCTAGCTGCACGACCGAGTCCACATAGGTCTTGGCAAAGATCTTGACGACGAGCCTCACGAGGTTGCTCCCTCCCGATCCATTGACGACACGATCCGGGTGCCGACCGAAGGGTCGTTGGCATCCCGGGAGCGCAGCGTCGCTGCTGCCAGCGCCGCGGTCGTGACGACGGCCATCCGCCCGCCCTGCCGGAGAAATCGCGTAGCAGCGCGCACCTTGGGTCCCATACTCCCGTCGGGAAACTGTCCCGCCGCAAGGTGAAGTTCGGCTTCGGCAACGTCGATGCAGCCGAGTCGTCGCTGGAGGTCTGTTCCGAAGTCCAACATCACGGCGTCGACTCCTGTGACCAGGACGAGGGCGTCAGCGGCCACCTGGTGGGCGAGCTCTGCCGCCGCATAGTCCTTGTCGATGACCGCATCGACACCGTCCCAGACGTCCCCTCGACGCGCGACGGGGATCCCCCCACCGCCGCCGGCGACCACCACATGTCCGGCGTCCACGAGACACCGCAACGCCTCGATCTCGACGAATCCGCGCGGCTGGGGTGACGCAACGACTCGTCGGTACCCTCGACCGCTGTCCTCGGCGATGGCCCACCCGCGAAGCGAGGCCAACCGGGAGGCTTCGTCGTAGGAGAAGAATGGTCCGATCGGCTTGGTTGGGCGAATGAACGCAGGGTCGTCCAGATCGACGATTATGTGGCTCAGCATGGCCACGATGTGGTGCCGTCCCTGACATGCTCGATACAGCGCAATTGCGAGCAGCGACCCCAGCTGGCCTTGGGTCATGGCGCCGAGCGCAAAGAGCGGCATCTCGGGGACCGCGTCACGCCCTCTCTCCTGCTGAATCGCGAGGTTTCCGACCTGTGGGCCATTCCCGTGCACGACGACCACCCGCCAACCGTCGTCGAGGAGCTCGCAGATGGAACACGCCATGGTAAAGGCGTTCGCGCGCTGCTCTTCGTAGGTGCCCGTCTGACCCTCAGCGGTGATGGCGTTGCCGCCTAGCGCAACCACTGCGATTCGCACCACAGTCCCTCGATTCGTTGAGGTGGCATAGAACTTCGCCCAACTGCCGTTCGTTCATCATACGATGGAATCGTAGACAATAGTGAACAGCCCGCCAATCCCCCAGCAGCGGCCAACACCGAGGTGACCTGATGAACCAACCCGCTCGCCATGGCCCGGCCATCCCGCCGGAGATACTCGTGCGGTTCACCAGGGCGGAGGCGCGGCTGTACCCGCTTGCGATCGTTGACCCTGAGGCCTACGAGCGGGGAGTGACCCTGACCGCGAAGCTGCTGAAGGATCTCCGCTCGACCTGTGCCGACATCGGCGCGGTACTCGATCGTCGCGAAACACTGCTGAAGCACCTGACCGAGACTCCCGAGGACGACAACCCGAGCCCGGTTGGATTCAGTCCCGAGACACTGGTCGACGCAGCCTCAGCGCTGCGGTGGCGCGAGCTGCAGTCCGAAGACTGACCAGGCGACGATGTACGACGAACCGACGCCCCTGGCGTGTGAGGCGGGAGCCATGAAGACGAGCTGTCCTCTTACGCTTGACATAAACGCGCTTGGAACGTTTGCTATGGGAAACAGATCGTATCGATAAGTAAACGGCTGGGAGGGCAGCATGAACGTCCATCGTGGGTCTTCGAGCGGCGTGGTGGGGGTAGTCCCGCCGCGTGATCGAGGGGTGGCGATCGACGGCGCGACCACCACCCCGGCTGGGGCTGCTGCCGCCGAGCTTGCCACCCTGGTCGTAGATCTGCAGGCCCGCGGGCTGCGGGTCGAGACCCCGATCGAGCGTCGGGTGGGAGGTGCCGGGCCCTCCGACTCCGGCATGCTCTGGGTCGGCGGTTTCCCTGTCACCGCACCCACCGACAACGCCGCCGCGGCCGGGTCACCGTACGTGCTGAGGGCCGAAGACGATGGGTATGCCATCTTCCGGGGCGAGGAACGCCTGGCCAGCGCAACCACCCAGAACCGGCCCCGTTTCTACGACCTCCAGACGGCCGACGGCATCCCGTACTGGAAGATCGGGCTGCTGCACCTGGACTCGTTTGCGAGCACGGTCGTCCAGACGTGCGCCTACTGGGGCCGAGACGACCAGTGCAAGTTCTGCGGGATCGAGGTGTCTCTCGACGCTGGCCGCACCATCGTCAAGAAGAGCCCCGAGCAGCTGGCCGAGGTGGCCTGTGCAGCCAAGGAGCTCGATGGTGCAGTCGACGCAACGCTGACGACAGGAAGCTCCAACGGTGTGGACCGGGGGGCCCGCTACGTCGCCCGCTGCGCCAAGGCGGTCAAGGACGCCTCCGGTCTCCCGGTGGAGGTTCAGTTCGAGCCGCCTTTCAAGCTCGACGTCATCGACGAGGTGGGCGACCTCGGCGTCGACTCTGTCGGCATCCATGTGGAGTCGTTCGACCCGGTCGTGCTCGCGCACGTGGCACCGGCCAAGGCCCGCACCGGGATCCCCCGCTATTTCGAGGCATGGGAGCGGGCCGTCTCCGTTTTCGGCGCCGGCCAGGTCTCGACGTACGTCATCCTTGGCATGGGCGAGGATCTCGAGGTGACGCTCGAGGGTTGTCGACGCGCGGTGGACATCGGCGTGTTCCCGTTCGTCGTGCCGATCCGCCCCGTGGCGGGAAGCCTGATGCAGGACGTGCTTCCGCCCGACCCCGCCTACACCGAGCGCATCTACCGCGAGGTGGCCGGCTACATGGCGTTGCGGGGGATGGACTCCAGTCTGCCCAAAGCGGGCTGCGCACGTTGTCAGGCCTGCTCGGGGATGAGCTCGGTGGAGTCGGCCTTGCGTGTCGCATCACCGCTCCTGCAGATCGCGCCACGCCACGACCAGCTGGCCGGCGCCCAGTGAGCCTGGAGCGAGCCGTGGCCGCATCGCAGACGTCCGCAGCGCCGGCGCTGATCGAGTGCCGGGAAGCGCACTCCCGCGAAGAGCTCGCGGCGCACTACCGGGTGCGGCACGAGGTGTTCGTGCTGGAGCAGCGGGTCTTCGCCGGATCCGACCGGGACGAGCACGACGAGGATCGTTCGATGCACCTGATCGGGTACTGCAACGGGCTGGTGGCAGGAAGCGTTCGACTCTTCGAGCTCGATCCCATGGCCGGTCTCTGGCAAGGAGATCGGCTGGCGGTCCTCCCGCCCTTCCGGGTCAGGGGAGTCGGCGCGCCCCTGGTCCGCTGCGCCGTAGCCATCGCAGGGGCGCACGGCGGCCGAGAGATGCTCGCCCACATCCAGCTGGCGAATGTCGCCTTCTTCAGCAGGTTGGGTTGGTTGTCGATGGGCAAGCCGGAGACCTATGTGGGCCTGCCGCATCAGCAGATGCGCATCACCCTGCCGGCGGCAGAGCTGGGCGCCTCGGTCATGCGGGCACTCGCCGCCGGCGAGTCAGCCTGAGGTCGGGACCGCTCAGGCCCGTCAGCGTTGCAGGCCCGTCACCGCCGAAACCGCGAGGTCGAGCACGATGGCCTGTTCACCCCCGCGAGCCACTGTCAGCAGCCCGGTGTCGTTGATGGTGCCGACGACGACCACATCGAGCCCCCGGTCGGCAAACGGCGCCATGCATTCGTCCTCGCGCCCCGGCGTCGCACACAGCAGGAAGCTGTACGCCGGGAAGCACGTGAGCCAGCTGGCCATCGGCACGTCGGTCGGACGGGGAAGGGTGTCTAGGTCCAGGTCCACCCCGAGCCGGCTCCACTCGAGCAGCATTGCCAGCGACCCGACCGTGCCCGCCATGCTCACGTCCTTCGCTGCAACGCAGGCCCCGGACTCAGCAACCTGGGCAAGCAGACGGACGTCCCCAGCCATCTTCTCGCCGCGCTGGAGGAAGGACGGGAAGAACGGGAAGTCGGCGCGCATGGTGCCCTGCGTGCAGGTGGCAACGATCAGCGACTGGCCAGCGGCGACATGCGTCAAGGAGAGCACCGACGTGGCGTACCCGATGCCGAACGCCGAGATCGCAGGCCAGCCGGCGTGCAGGGTCAGGTGACCGCCGACCAGCGGTACGTCGTAGAGCGCACTTGCCGTCCGCATTCCACGCAGGGCCTCCCGGGCGACGTCCGCCGATCCAACGATCGTGTCGACGATGCCACGCGGGATCGCGCCCATGGCGGCCAGGTCATTGACGTTGGTCAGGACGGCAGCGATGCCGGCGCCGTACGGGTCGTTCGCGACGAACACCGGCAGGAGTGCCTCGCCGCACGCGATGACGTGTCCGGGGTGCGCGTCGCCTTCGCCTGCACCGTCGCTCATGCGGACAACAGCCCCGTCGTCGCCCGGGCCGTGCAACCAGCTCGTCGGGCCGATGACATCACTGACGAGCCCGATCTCAGCCTTCGCCCGCAGCGCTGCGTGCGACCGCAAGCAGGCAGCGAGGTCCTCGAGCTCAGCGGCTACCTCACTGGTGGCGTCCATGACTGATCCCTCCACTCGTCCGTTGAGCAGAGCTCCGGCAGCCTGTCGGAAAGTGTATGAATCCTTTAGTATAGAGGACGTGACGCTGCCAACGTTCCTCAGGTTGCCCGAACGCGCAAGTAAGCCCAGGATCACCGGGCTGACCCATGTGCTCGACAAGGGCGCGAGTGCGGCTGCCACGAAGTCGGTACTCGCAACCGCCGCGGCGCACATCGACATCTGGAAGTTCGGCTGGGGCACCGCCTACCTCGACCCGGCGCTGTCCACCAAACTGCGCCTGCTCGCCGAGGCTGATGTCCTGGCGTGCGTCGGTGGAACGCTCATGGAGATCGCCTGGGCCCAGGACAAGGATCACGACTGCCTGGATTGGGCACACGAGGCGGGATTCCCCTGTGTGGAGGTCTCACGCGGGGTCGTGACCATGCCCGTAGCGGACAAGCACGACCTGATTCACCGCGCGAGTGAGCAATTTGTGGTGCTCTCCGAGGTCGGCAGCAAGGATCCCCACCAGGACGCCGCCCCGGACCAGTGGACGTCCGAGGTCGCCGGCGACCTGGAGGCGGGCGCCCGATGGGTGATCACGGAGGGCCGCGAGAGCGGGACCGTCGGTCTCTACCGATCCGACGGCAGCGTTCGAGAGGACCTGGTGGCGGCCGCGCTGATGGGTGGCGGTCTGGACCGGGTGTTCTTCGAGGCCCCGCGTAAGGACCAGCAGGCGTGGTTCATCCGCGAGTTCGGTCCCGAGGTCAACCTGGCCAACATCGCGCTTTCCGAGGCCTTGGCCCTGGAAACCCTGCGTCGAGGCCTGCGCGCCGACACCTGTGACGTGACCGCCCTCTGGGTGATGCTATGACGTCGATCCCGGCCGTCGGGCGACCCAACCTGCTGCCAGGCGCACATCGTGGCGTCTCGGTCGCTGCCGTCACGTGTGACCTCGACGAGGCGTCATTGGCTGCGCACTTCATCGGGCTTGAGGCATACCGACGGACTCGCTTCATCGTCGTACGACGAGACGAACACACCGCCATCATCGCGGTCGAGAAGCAGCAGGCGGAGGATGGAGAGGGTCCGCTGTTTGCGCCAATCGTCTCAGTCACCCAGCTGGTCGAGGCGGACGACTGCGCATTCGTGCTCCGCCCCGACCTTGACACGGCCGTGCCGACGGCGCTCGGTCGCGCCGCCCTCGAGGATGCGCCCGGCAAAGGTGGAGTGGTCGTGCAAGGCAGATTTGGCCACATCAGCTTCATCGTGGATCCCGCTCCGCTGAGGCTCACCGTCCGGGAGGTGGTTCCGCCGTACCCCCCGAAGCTGTTCGACCAGACTCGACGACTGCTCGACGTCGCCGAGCACCTGCCGCCCATGGAGCTGGTCCTCGAGGTGGTGGAGCTGACCGAGCTCGCGCGCTCCCGACCGTCGAACGCGTATTTGTTGCCCTGTCGTGGTGGCGGCGTCACGGTCGAGGGGGCGAGCACGTCCTATCTCGACGAGCGACCACACCTTAGGCCCTGGACGCTGATCGGCTGCGAGCGCTCGCAGCAGATCCACCGCTGTTTCTACGGCGAGTCTGCCGACAAGATCGACATCTGTCCGCGACTCGCTGGGCCTACATCCGGTGCGGTGTTGACGAAGTGCTGCTTGTTCGAGAGGGACATCGTCCACGAGACGGACCAGGTCGTCGTACCGTGGGGTGCCTCCCTCGCCCAGATCTCTGAGGCGCTGACCCTGATCGCCCGCGAGTGGGAACCGTCGTGGGCTCCCGTCTGACCGACTCGCGCCAGTACGCGCATCTTTGGGGGACTGCTGAGCTGGCGCAGGTGTTCGATGAACCGGCAAGGCTGCAGAGTTGGCTGGACATCATCGTCGCCTTCGCAGCGGCTCAGGCGCGACTCGGGATGATCCCGCCCGAGGCAGCCGCTCAGATCGCCACCGACGCCCGCGCGGAGTCCCTCGACCTGGACTTCGTGGCCGAGCAGACCCGTCTCACGTCTCACTCGATGCTGGGGCTGATCCGGGGACTCCAACAGGTGCTGCCGGAGTCCTCGCGTGAACATGTCTATTCAGGCGCCTCTGTGCAAGACGTGACCGACACGTGGTTCGCGCTCGTCATGCGCGAGGTGGGCGGCCTTGTCTGGCGAGATCTTCGCGCGATCGAGGCGTCTCTTCTCGAGATGGCCGTGACCCACCGAGACACGCTCATGGTGGGTCGCACACATGGGCAGCCTGCTGCGCCGATCACGTTCGGCTTCAAGGTGGCGTCGTGGGCTGATGAGGTACGCCGTCATCTGGATCGGCTACGAGAAGGCCGGCCGCGGTGGCTGGTCGGCCAGTTGGGCGGAGCTGTGGGCGTGCTCGGTTTCTTTGAGCCGCAGGGATTGCAGCTGCGGGCGGAGTTCTGCGCGCAGCTGGAGCTGGGTGATCCGGGGATCTCATGGCTGACAGCACGCGACCGGATCGCCGAGTTCGGCAGCGTGCTGTCCATGATCTGCGCGACCTTGGCTCGAATCGGCAACGAGGTCTACGAGCTGCAACGTGCCGAGATCGGGGAGCTACGCGAGCCGACCACGCCGGACACGGTCGGCAGCATCACCATGCCGCACAAACGCAACCCCGAGGGCAGTGAGCATCTGAACACGGTGACACGACTGGTCCGCGCCAATGCCGGCGTACTGATGGAAGGGATGGTGGTCGGTCACGAGCGCGACGGCCGTGGCTGGAAGGCCGAGTGGTCGGCACTGCCAGAGGTGTGCCTGCTGACCGGCGTCGCACTTCAGCTGGCGCGTCGGCTGCTGTCCAGTCTCGTGATCGACGTCGATGCGATGCGGGCCAACCTCGACAAGCACGGTGATCGGCTCGCCTCGGAGCGTCTCCTCGCCGGCCTGACGGGCAAGATCGGGAAGCATGCCGCGCAGCAGTTGATGCACGAGGTGCTCAGCCCGGCGACCACCGACGGAGGCAGCATCGTGGACGCCGTCGTCGGCGCCGGCGCAGCGAGTGAGCAGGAATGCCG
>JBDUDR010000081.1:0-12193 GCA_040002845.1 Nocardioidaceae bacterium | reverse complement strand
CGCGACCCGATCATCGACCGCGCGACGATGGTCATCGCGATCAGCCAGTCGGGCGAGACGATGGACACCTTGATGGCCGTGCGACATGCGCGCGAACAGCGCGCCAGGGTGCTGGCGATCTCCAACACGAACGGGTCGACGATCCCACGGGAGTCCGACGCCGTGCTCTACACGCACGCCGGTCCCGAAGTGGCGGTGGCGTCGACGAAGGCGTTCTTGACGCAGATCGTGGCCTGCTACCTCATCGCGCTCTACCTCGCCCAGGTCCGCGGGACCAAGTACATCGACGAGATCCGGCAGGTGGTCGGTCAGCTCGAGTCGATGCCGGCCGCGATCGAGCGCGTACTCCAGTCCCTGGACCCGGTCAGGGCGCTGGCCAGGGAGCTGTGCCACGGGGCATCGGTGCTGTTCGTCGGTCGCCATGTCGGATACCCGGTGGCGCTCGAAGGGGCACTCAAGCTGAAGGAGCTGGCCTACATGCACGCCGAGGGGTTCGCCGCCGGCGAGCTCAAGCACGGCCCGATCGCCCTGATCGAGGACGGTCTGCCGGTGTTTGTGATCGTGCCGCCGATCGGCCGGGCCGTTCTGCACGACAAGATGCTCAGTAACATCCAGGAGATCCGCGCCCGCGGAGCCCGCACCATCGTGCTCGCCGAAGAAGGCGACACCTCCGTCGAGGAGTACGCCGACGTGCTCATCTCGCTGCCGAGCGTCCCGACGCTGATGCAGCCGCTGCTGTCCACGATCCCGCTTCAGGTGTTCTCGTGCGAGATGGCGATGGCCAGGGGTCACGATGTCGACCAGCCGCGCAACCTGGCCAAGTCCGTCACCGTCGAGTAGGCGGAAGCGGGTGATTGTCGGGGTAGGCATCGACGTGGTGGACGTTGCCAGGTTCGCAGACACGCTGGCGCGGACACCCGCCCTGCGGCTGCGGCTGTTCACCGAAGCGGAGCGCGAGCTTCCGCTGGCGTCCCTGGCCGCTAGGTTCGCGGCGAAGGAGGCCCTGGCGAAGGCCCTCGGAGCGCCTGCCGGGCTGCACTGGACAGACGCGGAGGTACGCACCGACGCGGGCGGCCGCCCTCGGCTGGAGCTACGTGGCACGGTCGCCGCCCGGGCGACTGCCCTCGGTGCCGAGACGGTTCACGTCTCGCTATCGCACGATGCGGGCATCGCCTCCGCCGTGGTGGTCGTGGAGCGTTGATGAGAGGCGCCCACCCGGTCGAGCAGATTCGCGTGGCGGAGGCTGCCCTCATGGCGACGTTGCCCCAGGGAGCCTTGATGGCTCGCGCGGCCAGGGGCTTGTCGGTCGCTTGTGCGGACTTTCTCGGCCATCTCTACGGCGCCCAGCTGGTGTTGCTGGTGGGGGCGGGCGACAACGGCGGCGACGCCTTGTTCGCGGGTGCTGAGCTGGCACGGAGAGGCGCGCACGTAGAGGCCGCGCTGCTGGCCGGCGATGCGACGCATCCAGCCGGTCTGGCCGCCTTCGTACGAGCCGGCGGTCGAATCGTGACCGAACCGGCCTGGGAACGGACCGACCTGGTGCTCGACGCGATCGTGGGGATCGGCGGACGGCCGGGACTGCGGTCCGAGGCGGAACAGTTCACAACCGCCGTCACCCGGCGCGGGCTTCCGCTGCTAGCTGTCGATCTCCCCAGTGGAGTGGGTGTCGACACGGGCGAGACACCCTCGGCGCACGTCCACGCCGACCTGACGGTTACGTTCGGCACCCACAAGGTGGCACTGCTGGTCGACCCCGCGGCGACCGCCGCCGGCGCGGTGCACCTCGTGGACATCGGGCTTGGTCCGTACCTCCCCGACCCCGTGATCCAGTCCTTGCAAGGGCCCGACGTGACGGCGCTGCTGCCGAGGCCTGGGCGGGAGGCCCACAAGTACTCGCGCGGCGTCGTCGGCGTTCGGGCAGGATCCGAGCAGTACAGCGGAGCGGGGGTGCTCTGCGTCGCGGGTGCGCTGTGCGGAACCGCCGGCCTGGTGCGTTACGTGGGAGCCGCCGAGCCGTTCGTCCGCGCCGCGTTCCCCGAGGTGGTGCCGGGAGACGGGCAGGTCCAGGCCTGGGTGGTCGGCTCCGGAGGTGGCGACGCAAGCGCCGACCAGGTGGCTGTCACGTTGGCCGCGGGCACGCCTGCGGTCATCGATGCCGACGGGCTTCGGCACCTGCCCGCCCGGCTTCCCCCTGACGTGCTTCTCACACCACACGCCGGCGAGCTCGCCAGGCTGCTCGACGTCGACCGCCCGGACGTCGAGGCTCGACCCTTGCACCACGCCCGGGCGGCGGCCCAGCGATGGCACTGCGTCGTCTTGCTGAAGGGGGCGCACACGCTGGTGGCCGCGCCGGATGGGCGGGTCAGGGTGAACACGACAGGGCCCGCCTGGCTGGCCACTGCCGGCGCGGGGGACGTGCTCGCCGGGCTGTGCGGCTCACTGCTCGCCTCTGGCCTGAGCGCCTTCGACGCAGGCAGCGTGGGGGCCTGGTTGCACGGCGCGGGCGCGGCGTGGGCCTCACGCGGTGGCCCCATCACCGCCAGCGAGGTCGCTGAGGCCGTTCCTTCGGTGATTGCGGACCTGTTGTCATGACCCGCTGGGGGGTCGATGGGAGGATGGGCCGCGATGAATGCCACTCCCCGTGCCGAGGCCGTGATCGACCTCGAGGCGATCCGCGACAACGTGCGCCTGCTCCGCGCGCGGGTCGGCGCGCGCTCATTGATGGCGGTGGTCAAGGCCGACGGATACGGCCACGGCATCTTGCAGTCCGCCGCAGCGGCCCGCGCCGGTGGCGCCGACTGGCTCGGCGTGGCAGTGATCGAGGAGGCGCTCGCACTGCGTGCCGCGGGAGACACCGGCCCGATCTTGTCGTGGCTTGCTTCCCCGGGTGAGGACTACCGGCTCGCGCTGAAAGCCGATGTGGAGGTGTCCGCCTACTCGGTGGCGCAGCTGTCCGAGATTCTGGCAGCTGCCCGAGACTCCGGGCAGCTCGCACGCGTGCAGCTGAAGGTCGACAGCGGTCTGTCGCGAGGCGGCGCCCGGCCCGACGAATGGCCCGCCCTTGTCCACGCCGCCCACAGGGCCGAGCTGGGCGGACGTGTCGAGATAACCGGCATCTGGTCACATTTCGCATGCTCCGATGAGCCGGAGCATCCATCTGTGGCCAGGCAGGAGGCGGTGTTCCGGGCGGCCCTCGACGTAGCCGCCGAGGCTGGGCTGCAGCCGCGGGTGCGCCACCTCGCCAACTCGGCGGCGGTGCTGACCAGGGAGTCCGCGTGGTTCGACATGGTCCGGGTGGGCCTCGCCGGGTACGGTCTGTCACCCATACCGCAGCTCGCCGGGCCCGCCGAGCTCGGCCTGCGGCCCGCCATGACCGTTCGAGCCCGGATAGCGCTGACGAAACGGCTGGCCGCCGGTGACGGTGTTGCATACGGTCACACTCACATCGTCGAGAACGACACCGAAATCGCGCTCATCCCCGTCGGCTACGGCGATGGCATCCCGCGGCACGCGTCCAACCGAGCGCCTGTCTGGGTCGATGGCCGTCGATACCAGATCGCCGGGCGCGTCAGCATGGACCAGTTCGTGGTGGCCACCGGCGACGACCAGATCAAGCCCGGCCAGACCGCCATCCTCTTCGGCACCGGTGAGGAGGGCGTGCCGACGGCTCAGGACTGGGCGGAGGCCGCGGACACCATCGCGTACGAGATCGTCACCAGAATCGGGGGGCGGATCCCCCGGCGTTACGTCGGATCGCTGACTCGATGAGCGCCACCCGCACGGCGGCCAAGGTGGTCGGCCTGGCCGCGGCGGCAGTGGGGCTGGCCACCGCAGGTGTCGCGGCCGGCGCCGCGCTGAGGCAGAAGCGCGCCAGCATGGCTCGCCCGGAGCTCGACTCGCTCGACAGGCTCGGTTCGTTGCGCGGACCGTCGGCGACCGTTCTCACCGAGGACGGCGTGGCGCTGTATGCCGAGGTCGATGACGTCAACCTCCCGCAGCCGGTGAGAGGACGGCTGCGTCGACGCGGGACAGCAGATCCGACGGTGGTGTACGTACACGGCTACGCGCTCAACCTCAGGGTCTGGCACTTCCAGCGTCGAGAGATGCGGGGCAAGGTACGACAGGTCTTCTACGACCAACGCTCACACGGGAGATCGGGGCGATCGGAGTCGAGTCGCTGCACTGCCGAGCAGCTCGGCCGCGACCTGCTGAGGGTGCTCGACGAGCTCGTGCCGACCGGGCCCGTGGTTCTCGTCGGCCATTCGATGGGCGGCATGACCATCCTCGCTCTCGCCGGCCAGCACCCGGAGATCTTCGGGCCGAGAGTCGCCGGGGTGGCCTTGCTGTCTTCCAGTGCCGGAGACATGCACGGGATCACCCTTGGTGTGCCCGGGTACCCGGGACGGCTCGTGCAACGGCTGGCCCCCTCGGCGATGGCCGTACTCGCCAGGGCACCCGGGTTCGTCGAGTCGGGTCGTCGGGCCGGCAGCGCCTTGGGATTTGCGGTAACCCGGCGAGTCGCGTTCGGTGGGCCGGTGCCGGCGTCATACGTCGAGTTCACCGACGAGATGCTCGCGGGAACACCGATCGACGTCGTCGCCGACTTCTTCCCGATCTTCAACAGTTATGACGCGTACGCCGCGGTGCCCGCCCTGGAGGGCGTACCCACCCTGATCCTGTGCGGGACCGAGGATGTCGTGACCCCGGTCCGGCACACTCGCGCGATCGCCGACCTGCTTCCCACCGCCACCATGAGAGAGATCGAAGGCTCGGGTCACATGGTGCTGCTGGAGAGTCACCGCGAGGTCAATCAGGCGTTGGCGGACCTGGTGGACCCGTACCTGAGCCACGCCCAAGCCGCCGAAGCCTGACATGAGCGACCTGCACGTGATCGAGGCGGACGGCTCGCAAGCCGCCGACGTCGTCGACGTCATCCACTCCGCGTTCGGGGCGCGCGCGGTGCTCGACCCGCCGTCCACCGCTGCCCACGAGTCCGAGGAATCAGTGCGGGCTGGGCTGAGCCGAGACGGTGGGCTGTTGGCGCTCGTCGACGCGCAGCCTGCCGGCGCCCTGCTCTTCGGGCGCAGTCCCGGCGGCCTGAGTCTGCGACGGGTATCGGTGCATCCGAGGTTTCAGCACCGGGGAGTCGCGTCGGCGATGGTTGGGGTGGCCGAGGAGGTGGCGGATCGCCGTGGCGCGGCCTGCGTATGCCTCGGTGCACGGATCGAGCTGCCCAGCACCCATCGGTTCTGGGAGCGCAGAGGCTATGTCGAGGTCGGCCGGGAAGGGCAACACATCGAGTACGCGAAGGCGTTGCCGTTCGAGGTGGTCACCTCGAGTCCCGAGCACACCCACGACATCGGGCGCCGCATCGCCGAGGTGCTTCGGGCCGGCGACCTCGTGCTGCTCACCGGGGAGCTCGGTGCAGGGAAGACCACCTTTGCCCAGGGCCTGGGTGAGGGCTTGCGTGTCGTGGGGGCTGTCACGTCCCCGACGTTCATCATCGCCCGGGTGCACCAATCGGCCGAGGCTGGTCCTGCGCTGGTGCACGTCGACGCGTACCGGTTGGGCGGAGTCACCGAGCTCGAGGACCTCGACCTCGACGCCGCTCTGGACGAGGCGGTCACGGTGGTGGAGTGGGGAGAGGGACTCGCCGAGGGCTTGTCGTCAGAGCGGCTGGAGATCTCGCTCACGAGGACAGGTACCGACGAGGACGTCCGCACGGTCCGGGTGATCCCGGTCGGGTCCCGCTGGGTGTCCGGTGAGTTGCGCGCAGCCGTGGTGGCCGCGCCGACGTGGTCCGGGTGAACGACGGCTCAGCGCGTACGCTGCCTGGCGTGCTGCTGCTCGCCATGGACACCGCTACGGCCGCCGTCACCGTTGCGCTCCACGACGGGGTGTCCGTGGTCGCCGAATGTCACGAGCTGGGGGCCATGCGCCACGGTGAGCTGCTGGCCCCCTCCATCGCGGCCGTGCTCGACCGGGTTGGCGCCAGGCCCGCTGACCTGACTTCGGTCGCAGTCGGAGTCGGGCCCGGACCGTTCACCGGGCTGCGCGTCGGGCTGGTGACAGCACGAACCTTGGGGGTGGCGCTAGGCATCCCGGTGCACGGGGTCTGCACACTCGACGTACTGGCAGCCGAGTGTGGTGTCGACGGGCACTTCGTGGTCGCCACGGACGCTCGACGCAAGGAGGTCTACTGGGCCAGCTACGCGGATCCTGCCACCCGGATCGAGGGCCCGCGGGTGGTCCGAGCCGCCGACGTGGCCACCGATCTGCCGGTCGTCGGCCGCGGGGGTCTGCTCTACCCGGAGTCATTGCCCAATGCCGTGAGCCCAACCGAGCCCGCAGCCGGCGTGCTCGCCACCCTGGTGACATCAGGAGCGGTCCCGCTCTTTCCAGCGAAGCCGTTGTACCTCCGCCGCCCGGATGTCGCCGAGCCCGGCCGACCCAAGGCGGTCCTGTGATCCTGCGGTATGCCGCTCCCGCTGATCTGCCGGACGTGCAGAGGCTGGAGGCCGCCTTGTTCGGCGAGCTGGCGTGGTCGGAACATGCCCTGGCGGCGGAGCTCGACCAGACGACCGGCGATCGACTCTTCCTGCTCGCCGTCGAAGCTGACTCGTGTATCGGCTACGCAATCGTCGTCTTGCTAGGGGCTGGGGCCGACTTGCTACGGATCGCGGTGGCCGCAGCCGCTCAGCGGCAACGGGTTGCGACAGCGTTGCTCGATGCGGCGATCAGCTGGTCTCGCGAGCGAGGGGCCCGCGAGGTGACCCTCGAGGTCGCAGAGACGAACCGACCGGCGATCGCGCTGTACTCCGGTGCTGGGTTCGCGCAGATCGCTGTTCGCGACCGGTACTACGCGTCGGGCGATGGCGCCCTGGTCATGGGGCTGGCGTTGCCGGCGTCGGCGCCCGACGTACCCGGTCGGGAACCATGGCGGCCGTGAGCGGCGACCGGGCCGGCGAACGACCGGTCGTGCTGGGTGTGGAGACATCGTGTGACGAGACGGGCATCGCTCTCGTTCGGGGCAGCACCTTGCTGGCCGACGCGATTGCGTCGAGCGTCGATGAGCATGCCCGCTTCGGAGGTGTTGTACCGGAGGTGGCGAGCCGGGCCCATCTGGAAGCCATGGTCCCGACGATCGAGCGCGCCTGCGCCGGGGCTGGGCTGAGCCTGCGCGACGTCGATGCGGTTGCCGTCACGAGTGGTCCCGGCCTGACGGGTTCCCTGCTTGTTGGGGTGGCCGCTGCCAAGGCGCTGGCGCTCGGGCTCGACCGGCCGTTGTACGGCGTCAACCACCTGGCCGCCCACGTGGCCGTCGACCAGCTCGAGCACGGCCCCCTGCCCGAACCCTGCATCGGGCTGTTGGTCAGCGGCGGGCATTCGAGTCTGCTCCTGGTGGCGGACGTGACCGCCGTGATCACCCCGCTGGGGGCCACCATCGACGACGCCGCGGGTGAGGCGTTCGACAAGGTGGCCAGGTTGCTCGGGCTGCCGTTCCCGGGTGGCCCCTATATCGACCGGGCCGCGGTCGGGGGCGACCGGACGTACGTCACGTTCCCCCGGGGGCTGACCTCCGGGCGCGATCTGGAGAGGCACCGTTTCGACTTCTCGTTCTCGGGCCTGAAGACCGCTGTCGCACGGTGGGTCGAGACCCGCGAGCGCGACGGGCAGCCGGTCCCGGTGAACGACGTGGCCGCGTCCTTCCAGGAGGCCGTGTGCGACGTACTGACCCGAAAGGCGGTGGCTGCCTGCGCCCAGCACGGCGTCAAGGACCTGCTCATCGGCGGTGGGGTGGCGGCCAACTCTCGGCTCCGAGCGCTGGCGGGGCAGCGAGCCGCAGCCTCCGGGATTCGGGTACGTGTCCCGCGGCCGGCGCTGTGCACCGACAACGGCGCCATGGTCGCGGCGTTGGGCGCCGAGCTGATCAGCCGTGGCAGACCCCCGTCAACCCTGGACCTGCCCGCCGACTCGTCGATGCCGGTGACCCAGGTCGTGGCGTGATCCGGTTACGCGAGGTCGAGGCCCGGCCGGCCGTCGAGGACCACGAACCTGGCTCCCGTTTGCAGTGGCGCGCCGCGGCGGGACACGTACTGGACGACTCGGTATGCCACGTCCATGTGGTCCGGGTGGATGCGGGTCATCACATAGCCACGCCGGTCGTCGGCGTACACGATCCACGGGTTGCTGGCGACCTGCGCGACGATGTTATCGAGGCTCCTGCCGCCCCCGTCGCCGTTGGACGTGATGGAGGTACCCACGAGCTCGGTGGCCACGATCGCCGACTCCGGGTCGTCGAAGTTGCGGATTACGTTGCACGCGAAGTGCTTGTGAACGTCTCCGGTGAGGATCACGGGGTTGCGTACGTTGAGCTGCTGCATCCTCGCCACGATCCGGTTGCGCTCGACGGCGTACCCGTCCCAGCCGTCGCGACCGTAAGCCACGCGTGGCCCATCGAACAGGTCACGCTGGCTGAAGAACACCTGGTTGCCGACGATGTTCCAGATCGTCGGTGACGTGCTCAGGCCGTTGAGCAGCCAGGCCTCCTGCTGGGTTCCGGTGATGGTCCGGTTGGGCAGCCAACGGTCCGGGCAGTCGACCGGAGGACCGCCGGGGCAGGGCTGCTTGTCCCGGAACTGGCGCGTGTCGAGCATGTGGAACGTCGCCAGGTCTCCCCACCGGATCCGCCGGTAGAGCTGCATGTCCGGCCCGTCCGGGATGGACGAGCGCCGCAGGGGCAGGTTCTCGTAGTACGCACGGAACGCCGCGGCCCGGCGTCGCATGAACTGCTGGTAGGACTCCCCTTCGCTGCTGAAATCGCCGGCCCAGTTGTTCTCGACCTCGTGATCGTCGAGGACCACGACCCATGGCGCGACTGCGTGCGCAGCTTGGAGATCTCGGTCAGTGTGGTACTGCGCGTACCGCTGCCGGTAGCCGGCCAGAGTGGTGATCTGCGGGCCGGCAAACAGGCGCACGATGCCGCTGGGCGCGACATACCCACCTGGGCCGTACTCGTAGATGTAGTCGCCGAGGTTGAGGATGAGATCGGGGTCCTCCTGGGCCAGGTGCCGGTATGCGGTGAACCAGCCGTGCTCCCACATCGCGCACGAGGTGAAAGCCATCGACATCGGCGCCTTGCTCCCCGGCAGCGGGGCGGTCCTCGTCCGTCCGGTGGGCGAGAGGTAGCCGTTGTAGCGGAAGCGGTAGAAGTACGTTGCCGCGGGCTGCAGTCCGCGCAGCTCGACGTGCACGGCGTACCCGCGATACGGCGTGGTCGTGTACCGACCCGATCGCACGATGTGGCGGAACTTCTCGTCCTTCGCGAGCTGCCAGTCGACGCGCACGGAACTGGCGGAGAGCCCACCGAGACCGTTCTCCGCCAACGGGTCCGTGGCCAGCCGGGTCCACAGGACGAATCCCCGAGCGGACGGGTCGCCCGAGGCGACCCCGAGCGTGAAAGGGTCTGACCTGATGGCGCCGTTGGCACCCCCGGTCCCGGAAACGCCGCTTATGACGGCGCCAGTGGCGAGCACAAGACCGCCGCTCAAGACAGAGCGACGGCTGATCGGATCCGCGGGGGCGACCACCGGTACAAAATAGCCTCCGGGGGTTCCCTTTTCCGAACTTCGCTGGTTCAGACGGGTGTACGGACGTAACGCCGGCCTGCTGCCGTTCGCGGCGGTTCCCTTCGCGATCCGCGGGTCGCCGGCGAGTTCTGGCTTGCAGCTGGGAAGTGGTCGTTTCCGTTCACAGGCGGCGGCTCGGGGCGACTCGATCACGCAGGTTCGACGAGCATCGCAACTCCCCGGTCGTGCAACCGGGTCAAGATGATCGTGGCCTCCCGATCGCCGGACAGCGCCAGCCGTCGCCGCAGCACGGCGGGGTCGATCTCCACGCCGCGTTTCTTGATGGTCAGGGGACCGATCCCGCGGGTACGCAACGCCGCCCGCAGCGGCTTGGTCCGCATCGGCAGCTCCTCGAGCACGCGGAAACAGCGAGCCAACGGTGTGCGCACGTGTTGGTCACCCGTGAGGTAGGCAATCTTGGGGTCGATCAGCCTCGCATCCACAAGCTCAGCCGCCGCGGTCACCAGCCCGGCCCGGACGACCGCGCCGTCGGGCTCGTACACAAAAGTCCCGAGCCGCTCCGCGAGCCCGACACCGTCAACGCCGGGATCGCCGGTGTCCGTGAGCGTGGCGCCGCTCGGCAGCACGGTCGCGCGGCGTCGAACGGCGGCCAGACCTCCGGACCACAGTGCCGCTTCCTTGACCCCCCGGTCGTCACTGACCCATTCGGCCTCCACACCCGCGGGGACCAAATGGTGGGGGATCCCGGGCGCGACCTTCACCACCGACGTCCGCGTGAGGAGTGACTCGATGAAAGACCACAGAGGCGTGTACGCGGCGGGATCGAACACCCTGCCCCGCGCGTCGCGCCGGGCGGGGTCCGCAACAACCACGTCGCGGGTCGAGAGGTCGAGCCCTCGAGCGTCCGCCACCGTGACGGACCCACCGAGCCCGAGACTGGCCAGATTCGCTGCGGCTACCGCGGCCCGAAGCGGATCGAGCTCCACTCCGCCCACGTCGGCAGCGACGCGCAACAAGGCGATGAGATCGCCGCCGATGCCACATCCGAGATCGATGATGCTCCCCCCGTGCCGAGAGACCCGATCGGCCCGGTGAGCTGCCACTCGCTGCGTGGTCGACTGCTGCAGCCCATCCGGGGTGAAGTACATCTGCGCAGCGTCGGTGCCGAACTTGACTACAGCGCGGCGGCGTAGGTCCGCCTGGGTCAGGCAGACCGCCACCAGCGCGCGATCGACATTGTTCACGCGTGCCGAGACATTCAGCGCGTTATCCCCGTCGTACTCCCGCTCAACGCGCGCCAGCAACCGCTGTCCAGCCGGTGACAGCAACGCCTCGAAGGTCCGCACGTCCACGCAGACCATTGTGTACGCCGGCGATGGGACGACCAACCGCCAGGCGCCAACTCTGGCACTCGGGTTGACCGAGTGCTAAACACGGAATAGATTCGTCCTTAGCACTCGGGCTTCCCGGGTGCTAAGGAGAGTGGCCAAAGCGCTCGGGGTTCCCGGGTGCCGAGGAAGTGACCAGCGTGCGGCACCGCGACGACGTGCGTACGGTCGCAACACAATCATCGTCATCAAGTGACACCTCTTCGTCCCGTGAAAGGGGAGGTCGGCAAGTGTCGGTCAGCATCAAACCGCTCGAAGACCGGATCGTCGTCAAGACGCTCGAGGCAGAGCAGACCACGGCATCAGGCCTGGTCATTCCGGACACCGCCAAGGAGAAGCCCCAAGAGGGTGAAGTCTTGGCGATCGGACCGGGTCGCATCGACGACAACGGCAACCGCGTTCCGCTAGATGTCGCCGTCGGCGACGTCGTCATCTACAGCAAGTACGGCGGCACCGAGGTGAAGTACGGCGGCGAGGAGTACCTGATCCTCTCCGCGCGCGACATCCTCGCAGTCGTTGACAAGTAACCCACTCGACAGTCCCACGCCTCGAACAGCGTTGGTGCGGCGGGTAAGCCCGCGGCTCGCGATTGCTCGAGGCATGGGCCGTCTCAACTGTTCGCAACGTCTGGCTTCGCCCCGGGCGACCCGCTCGGGTCACCGGGGCGGAGCCATCTGAAGGGATCTCCCACACAATGCCAAAGATTTTGGAGTTCGACGAGGATGCCCGCCGCGCACTCGAGCGTGGCGTCGACGCACTCGCCGACACCGTGAAAGTGACGCTAGGCCCCAAGGGCCGGTACGTCGTGCTCGACAAGAAGTGGGGTGCACCGACGATCACCAACGACGGTGTCACCGTCGCTCGTGAGATCGAGCTCGACGACCCGTTCGAGAACCTGGGCGCACAGCTGGCCAAGGAGGTGGCCACCAAGACCAACGACGTAGCCGGTGATGGCACCACGACGGCGACCGTGCTGGCCCAGTCGATGGTTCACGAGGGCCTGCGTGCCGTCGCTGCGGGCGCTAACCCCGTGGAGCTCAAGCGTGGCATCGACGCGGCGGTCGAGGCGGTGGCTAACCAGCTGGCGAAGAGCGCCCGCGAGGTGGACTCGAAGCAAGACATGGCGCATGTGGCGACCATCTCTGCCCGCGACTCCCGCATCGGCGAGCTGATCGCCGAGGCCTTCGACAAGGTCGGCAAGGACGGCGTCATCAC
>JBDUDR010000080.1:0-12206 GCA_040002845.1 Nocardioidaceae bacterium | reverse complement strand
GGCACCACCGAACAGGTGCTGTCTTCGCCGCGACACCCTTACACCAGGGCCCTGCTGTCGGTGGTGCCGGAGATCGAGCAAATCGAGCCGATTGTGCTACGCGGCGAGACGCCAGACCCGACCAGGGTCCCGACTGGGTGCCGGTTCCATCCCCGCTGTCCCGCCTTGTTGAGTGGGGAGGCCGAGCGTCACGGCATCCAGGACAGCTGCGTGGGCGAGGACTTGCCGGTGCTGCCGGCCACCGGCGATCACCGATCGGCATGCTGGCTGCCCGAGTCCGGGTCCGGCAAACCCCTTCCGTAATCGCGGCGTTCGATGGCAGGCTTGGCTTGTCCTTACTGACTCATGAGTCAGTAAGGACGGACCGGAAAGGGGACGGCCATGACCTCTGCCGCAAGGCCAGCCGGCAACGTGCTCGGTCCAGGGGGTCTGCAACCGGCGCTGCCCAAGCGGATGTACGTCGACGAGGCGCAGTGGCAGCAGGAGCGCGACCGGGTTCTGCACAGCTCGTGGTTCTGTGCCGGCCGCGTTGCTGACCTCGGGCTGGATCGTCCCGGTCGACTCTGCGTCCTGGACGTCGTCGGTGAGTCCATCCTGGTCACCACTGACGCGGCCGGGGGGCTGCACGGTGCGTACAACGTCTGTCGCCATCGCGGATCGCAGGTGGTTCCGGTGGACCCGGCGAATCCCAGTCCCTCGCAGTGCTCGGTCGCTGCGCTGCGCTGCCCGTACCACTCCTGGACATACGCCCTGTCGGGCCGCCTGCTGAAAGCCCCGCATACCGATGACCTGGCCGACTTCGACGCGAGAGCGTTCAGCCTCGAACCGGTCGGTGTGGGCATCTGGGGAGGGTTCCTCTTCGTCCACCTGACGCCCTCGCTGGCGCCGCCGTTGCACGAGGAGCTGTCCGATTTCGACTCGCGGTTGATCCGCTATCCGTTGGCAGAGCTGGTTGGCGGCGCCAGGTTCACCTATGACGTCGCGGCCAACTACAAGGTGATCGCCGAGAACTACAACGAGTGCTATCACTGCGGACCTGTCCACCCTGAGCTGTGCCGCCTCGTACCGGCCTTTGCCGGAGGTGGCTCGGACCTGGACTGGGATGACGGGGTTCCGCACCGCGATGGGGCCTGGACATTCACCATGTCAGGCAGCACCAACCGTCGGCCGTTCCCCGGCCTTAATGACAACGAGCGCTCGCGTCACAAGGGGGAGCTCGTCTATCCGAACCTGTTGTTGTCACTGTCTGCCGACCACGTGGCAGCCTTGGTTCTCTGGCCGCTGTCCGTCGACAGGACGCTCGTCACGTGCGACCTGTTGTTCGCCCCCAGCGAGATCGAGTCGCAGGACTTCGATCCCGGCGACGCCGGCGAGCTCTGGGACCTGGTGAACCGTCAGGACTGGGCGATCTGCGAGTCCGTGCAACGGGGGATGAGCTCGCGGGCCTACCGGCAGGGCTGGTTCGCGCCGATGGAGGACCAGAGTGCCGACATCCGGCGGTGGCTGCTGCCCCGCCTGGACGCGAGCGACCAACCATGAGTCACGACGTGGAATACGTCGTCGTGGGTCTCGGTGCCTGGGGCAGCGCAGCCGCGTACCAGCTCGCCAAACGCGGTCACGCCGTGGTTGGTTTCGAGCGGTTCGAGCTCGGCCATTCCCGAGGCGCCTCGCACGACACGTCGAGAATCCTGCGCCACAGCTACCACACGCCGAGTTACGTGCGGCTGACTTTTGACGCGTACGACGACTGGGCGAGGTTGGAGACCGACGCCGGTGAGGAGCTGGTCACCACGGTGGGAGGGCTCGACCTGTTCCCGCCCGGAGGGCAGGTCGCGGTCGCGGACTACACGGGTTCCATGACCGCGAACCGGGTGGAGTTCGAGGAGCTCGAGGTGAGCGATGTACGGGAGCGATGGCCCCAGTTCCGGTTGCCAGCGGGCACGGTTGCCTTGTTCCAGCCGCGGGGGTCGATCGTCCCTGCTGCCCGTGGCACGGCCGCGATGCAGCGGTTGGCCCGCCGGTACGGGGCCGACCTGCGAGACCAGTCACCCGTGACAGCAGTGCGAGACCTCGCAGACCAGGGGCTCGAGGTTCACGTCGGCGATGAGGTGTACCGGTGTCATCGTCTGGTGGTCTGCGCCGACGCTTGGACCAACGAGATCCTGTCCGGACTCGATATGCGCCTGCCGGTGACAGTGACCCTCGAGCAGGTGACCTACTTCAGTCCGGCCGATCCGGAGGCTTTCGCTCCGGGGCGGCTGCCGCTGTGGATCTGGATGGACGACCCGGCGTTCTACGGCTTCCCCTGTTATGGGGAGGCCACCGTGAAGGCCGCCCAGGACTGCGGCGGCGCCGTGGTGACCGGGGACAGGCGTCCGTTTGACCCAGACCCCGATCGGCTGGATGCGCTGGCGGAGTTCATGGGCCGGGCGTTGCCAGGCTCCGGGCCGCCCGTCAGATCGAAGACCTGTCTGTACACCCTTCCGCCGGACCGCGACTTTGTGCTGTCGCCGGTGCCGGGACACGAGTCGGTGTCGGTCGGGCTCGGCGCGGGGCACGGGTTCAAGTTCGCGCCGACCGCAGGGCGGTTGCTGGCCGACCTCGCGGAGTTCGGTACGACAGACGCCGATCTGACGCCGTTTCGGATCGACCGTCCAGCGTTGACGGAGACCGACTACCCAGCGCATTGGCGGTTCTGAGATGGCCTCAGGCAAGCATCGCTGGGTCGATGCCCAGCTCGGCGGCGGCGGCATCGCGTACCCAGGTGCGCAGCTGGCCCCGGCTGACGCTGCGATAGACCAGCACCGCCACCGAGAGACCATCCAAGAGCGCCCCGATCCGGGCCACGGTCGCAACCGGGTCGGCGCATGCGAAGTCGCCGGCCCGCGCGCCTTCGGTGATCACGTGCTCGAGGGCCTGGCGCCAGCGATCGTCGAGGCGACGCAGCGCATCCCGGATATTGGGCTCGCGCAGTGCGGTCGCCCAGGCATCGATCCACAACGTCCAGCCGGGTGCCGCTCCGGTTGGGCCGTACGACGCGAGCACCCGCCGCAGTCGCTCGACGGCGCTGCTGCCCTTGGCCACCGCCTTGTCGAGCCGGGCCAAGTCGCGCTCGACGGCGAACTCGAGCGCGGAGACCAGAAGGCAGTCGCGGGTGTCGAAGTGGTAGAAGATCAGGCCCGAGCTAACCCCCAGACGGCCGGCGACGTCGGCGACCCGCAGCGACGACATCCCCGACCGCTCGATCTCCGCGATGGTCGATCGCAAGATCTCCTCTCGTCGCACCTCGACGCGCTGCCGACTCATGGCGCCAGACACTACCCGGAGGGAGTTCGATGACCAGTGCACTGGACTACTGCGACCGCGCCTGGCTGGGCGGACCTACCTTGGACCCTGGGTGGCTCGACCCGACAGGGACCGACCCGGAGGGGCTGGACCGCGCTCTGCAGCCGTTCGGCCACTCGCGCATGTTGCCGGCGGCGGCGTACACCAGTCCGCAGGTGCTGGCGTGGGAGCGCCGGTATCTGCTGGCGGGCACCTGGACCTGCGTGGGACGCGAGTCGGATCTGCGACAGGCGTCCGAAGGCGGCGACGTGACCCAGCGGGCCCTGCTCGTCGGCGACGTATCGGTGCTGCTCACCTGGCTGGATGTGGAGGTGCGCGCGTTCGCCAACACCTGCCGCCACCGCGGGCATGAGCTGCTGGCTGACATCGATACGGCCACCAGACGGTCCATCGTGTGTCCTTATCACGCCTGGTCCTACGATCTGGCCGGTTCGTTACGGGCAGCGCCCAGCTACCAGCAGGTGCCCGGTTTCGACCCCCAAGAGCATCAGCTCGTCCAGTTGTCTGTCGAGCGCTGGCACGGCTGGCTGTTCGTGCATGCCGCCAACTCGGCCGAGGTCGGTGCGCCCGTCGAGTTCGAGGCGTTCATCGGCGAGTTGGAGGCCCTGGTGGCCCCGTACGCCCCGGAGCGGCTGGTCCTGGGGGAGCGGCATACCTACGAGGTGGCAGCGAACTGGAAGGTGATCACCGAGAACTACCACGAGTGCTACCACTGTCCGCTCATCCATCCCGAGCTGTGCCAGGTCACACCGCCCAGCTCGGGGGAGAACTACCAGCTGCCCGGTGCCTGGGTCGGCGGGTACATGGACCTTCGTGAGGGCATGGCCACCATGTCGATGACCGGTGACTCCCCGGGCCGGCCGATCCCCGGCGCCAACCCTCGAGTCGTCGAGTATCTCGGGCTGTTGCCCAACCTGTTGATCTCGGCGCACCCCGACTATGTGATGACTCATCGGATGCTGCCGCTGGCTCCCGACCGCACCTGGGTGGAGTGCTCGTGGTACTTCCCGGCAGGCGGCGCTGGGCTGATCGACCCGCGCTACGCGGTGGAGTTCTGGGACCTGACGAACCGGCAGGACTGGGCGGCCTGTGAGTCGGTCCAGCGCGGGCTCGCGTCACCGCACTTCCGGCCGGGCCCGTTCGGACCCGGCGAGGACGCCGTCCACCAGTTTGTGACCTTGGTTGGCCGTGCCTACCGGGGCCTCCCGCTGCACACCTGACCGCCCCCGCCGAGACGCCAGCTTTCCGGCAGTTTGGTCGGAGTGTCGCGGCACAACCGGCTTCTCGGTGGGGCGCCGGCTTCCACGCCACCTCGTCACTGAGGTACGTGTTCGTGCCTGCCATGGTGATCTTGGGTGCCAGACTCGTACCTCGGCGAACGTCACAGGCATGAACCCGTACGTCGGCGTCTCGGCGAATTGGGGGGTCATCGCAGGCGACGCTCCAGCTGGCTGAACCGATCGTCGAGGTGCATGCGCAGTCGGTCCAGCTCGGTACGCAGCTCCAGCAGCGACGCGTCCTGCGCGTCCCGGTCCAGCTCGACCACGAGGGACCCGCCGGGGGACATCGTTGCGTTCTCTACTTCACCGACCGAGTCGGCGCCCTGATGCTTCAGGGCAGCGAGCACCTCGGACTCCTTCAGGCCGAGGCGCCTGATGCGTGCGTGCTCGAACTCGCCCTGCCTGACCAGCTCCGTTGGCCGGCCTTCCAGCAGCCATTGGAGCCGCGCGCTGGCGGTCCCGAAGCGTACGTACAGCGCATTGAACGCGAGCAGCGTTGCTGCACCCAGGAGACCTCCGGAGACCGAGTTGTCCGGGCCGATCACTGCGTTTTGAACGACGTTGGACAGCAGCAGGACAACCACGAGGTCGAAGTTGTTCAGCTGGGCCAGCATCCGCTTTCCGGCCAGGCGCAGCAGGATCGCGAGCCCGAGGTACACGGCAACCGTGCGAAGGATCTTCTCGCCACCGCTGATCTGCAGGTCTGCCATGTCTGACCAGATCTGTCCCCAGTGCATCATCGCTCCTCAAGTCGACGTCGGACGTCAGTCTGGCGCGCTTCGGCTCAGTCCGCGCGGGAACCTGCGGCTCCAGTGTCGATCGCCGACCAGCACTCCTTGTTCGCGTGCCACCAAACTGATCTCGACGTCGTACGCATCGCCTGACGTCACCAGGTTCATCACCGCATGCGTGGTGACGGTGGCGTCCGGCCAACGAACCGTGAACGTGGTCTCGGCGTGTGCCCGTTGCTCGAAGGACCGGTGCTGGACGCTGACCCTTCCGCTGTAGTGCTCGGTGGCTGAGCCGGCGTGCGGGATGTCGTACGTCGAGCCGTGGTCGACAACGCACGTCGTAAGGCGGCGAAGCACATCGCGCTCGACGCGCCAGGCGATCCCGTCGATGTTGCCTTCGGAGGTCTGGTCCCGGGCACCGAACACCGGAGGCGAGTATGGCGATGGGCCGCGCCAACGAGGCAGTTCCAGAGATCCCCCATGGACCATGAGACGCACCGGCCCGGGGGGCGCCTCGGTATTGGGCCAGTCCGCCCCCGACAGGGAAAGCCGCATCAGCTGGCCGGCCTCGAACCGGTAGGCACAGGCGTCCAGGACCACCTCCACCTCGTACTCCTCGTCGGGAATGAGCGGCTGGGGTGCCGCATGGCTGTCTCGATGGGTGAGGTCGAGCGATCCACGCGTCACCAGCGCCGAGGTTCCGTCCGGGAAGACGTCGCAGAGCTTCACAGAGCAGTACGCCACCGGCGCGTCCGCGCTCACCCGAAGCCGAGCCACCGGATGACCGATGAGGACCGACTCGTCGGCCGGCCAGTCCCAGGTCATCGACGCCGCATCGTCGAATCGCTGGTCGAGGCTCTGGCCGTATGGCAGGTGTCCGGCGCAGTCGATCCAGGCGTCCACACCGACATCAGGCCGGGTGGCGTACGGTCCCCGAGGCTCGAGCTCGCGTGACTCCACCGCCACTCGCGGCGATGGCCACTCCTCCCGGATCCAGTCGCCACGACTGACGTCCAGGTCTGGCTCGGGCCGCGTCGACGAGCGCACGAAGCAGGTGACAGCGGCGGTCCCGGACGCCCCTTCGGGCCGGCTGTCGACCCCGTTGTCCCGGCCACGCAGCCAGCGGTCCCACCAGGCCACCATCTCCGGAACCAGGTCGATCCGCGGGCCGGGCAATGACGTGTCTGTCGCCGCGTGCGCCCAGGGACCGGCAAGCAACCGGTGTGGCACACCGGCCTTGCGCAGCGCCTCCACCGTCCGGAAGGAGTTGTTCCGGTATCCGTCCGCCCAGCCGGCCACGATCATGACCGGGCATTCGATGCGCGCGTACTCCGGCCGCACCGAACCGTGGCGCCAGTAGGGCCCGTCGTACCGTTCACTGAGCCACCTGAACAGCCAGGGCTCCACGGTTTCGAGGCGGCGTTTCCATTCATCGCGCCAGCCGTCGCCCCAGACCGCCGGGACCGGCGGGAGGGCGTTCATCGGGGTCATGTAGTGGCAGTAGTCGACCAGGTCGATGAAACGCAATGCCCCACCGCGGTAGTGGACATCGTCGGTGTAGCGGTCGTCGGTGGCGTAGATGGCGATGATCGCCTTCAGCTGCGGCGGGTTCTCACAGGCCATCTGCAGCGAGTTGAATCCGGAGTACGACGTGCCATACATGCCGACGTTGCCATCACACCAACCCTGTTCGGCGATCCATCCGATGACCTCGGCCAGGTCCCGCTGCTCGCGAGCCGGGTACTCGTCGGTGGCGTCACCGCCCGACGAGCCCGTCCCACGCAGATCGAGCCGGCACACGGCGTACGAAAACTCGTCTCGCAGCCGGGTGTATTCGGGCCGGTACGACGAGGTGATGTCGTCCTTGCGGTACGGCAGCGCCTCCAGGACGCATGGCTGCGGGCCCTTGGCCGCGTCGGGTGTGTACACCGTGGCCGCCAGGGAAACCCCGTCGTCCATCGGGATGCGCACCTCCAGCCGCTCCGGATCAGCCGCCGTCATCGCCCGCCCGGTATTCATGCAGCAGACGAACCACATCCTCGGGAGGCAGGCCGGGACTGACGTGACCGTCGCGCCCGATCGTGGTCGGCGCAGCCAGCATCGAGTTGAGCACGGCCTCCTCGCTCGCCTCGACAACTCCTTCGAAGAGCAGGTCAAGGGCGCGCCCGGTCACCGTAACCGGAGACTCGTACTGCCCGTCGCGGTCCATCCGTGCGCCCAGGCCGCAGGCCAGGAAGATCTCGCCGCTGCCGTGGTGAGCCACCGAGCCGGCGCGAGCCAGCCCGAGGCCGATCCTCCTGGCGAGCCGCGCGCAGCCTGCTCCGTCCACCGCGGCGTCGGTGACCACAACCCCGATGCATGATCCCGCCGGAGGCCTTGCTGCCGGCGGTGAGGGGCGGGGCAGCAGCCGACCGACAGGTACGCCGTCGACGGTGAGCCGATCACGGTCTCCGAAGTTCGTCATCAACAAGACCGCGACTGTATGGCCCTCCCGGGTGACCCGCGAGGCGGTCCCGATCCCGCCCTTGAACCCGAGACAGGTCATCCCCGTGCCCGATCCCACCGCCCCTTCGGCGGGGGGTGCCCGGTTACCCCGTGATGCGAGGGCCTGTTCCCAGGCATTCGCGACGTCGCTCCGGTCGACCTGCATCCGCCGGGCGTCGTTCAGGAACGAGTCATCGCACTCGGCGACGACGGGGATGATGAAGTCCTCGGCAACCTCCGGGTGGCGTTCGATCATCAGCTCACAGGCGGCGTCGTACACACGACCCAGTTGCAGCGTCGAGGTCAAGAACACGGGGGTCTCGATGCATCCCCACTCTGACGATGTGATGAATCCGGTGCACTCCCCAGCTCCGTTGAGCACCGCGCCACCCGCAGGGACCATCCGGTGATAGGCGTCGTCGGCTACGCAGAGCACAGTCACGCCGGTACGGGCAACGCCACGCCCAGCGGGCGGGTCGGTCTCGTCACGGTGGACCGTGGTGTGCCCCAGCCCCACTCCGGACACGTCGAGCACGGAGTTGGTGGGACCGGGCGGGAGCAGCCCGATCCTAATTCCCAGGTCAGCAGCACGAGGCATGCCCGCATCCTGCCGCATGCATGGTTGCGCTGGTCACCTGGCATCCTGGCGCCCATGCGGCCGATATCCGTCGTCTGGTCGCCCAGCTGCCTCAAGCATCGTCCGGAGCGAGAGGTGTGGGTCGGGGTGGCGACACCGGGCACCGAGGTGCCGGAGCGTGTCTCGGTGATCCGTGACGTGCTCGGAAAAGCTGGACATCCCTTTGTTGAGGCACAGGCGTACGACGACGACACCCTCGGCCGAGTTCACAGCCGGAGACTCACCGATCATCTGCGAGGGGTGCACGACGCCTGGGTTGCCGCCGGGTTCGTCGAGGACCCCGGGCAGGACCGCGTGGTGCCGTACGTCTTCCCGACTGCCGCGATGCTGGGTGGGATACCGATGCACCCAGCCAGTGCGGTGCATGGGAGGGCCGGTGAGTTCTGCTACGACACGATGACCTTGGTGGGCCGGGGCACCTGGGAGGCGGCGCGGGCGGCGGTCGACTGCGCGCTCACGGCGGCCCATCGGGTGCTCGAAGGTGAACATGCGGTGTACGCGCTGTGCCGACCGCCGGGGCATCACGTGACGGCGAACGCCTATGGCGGTTCGTGTTATCTGAACAACGCAGCCGTGGCTGCCCAGGCGCTGCGCGATGGAGGTCATGACCGAGTCGCCGTGGTCGACGTCGACGCTCACCACGGCAACGGGACCCAGGCGATCTTCTACCCGCGCGGCGACGTGTTCTACGGCTCCGTGCATGTCGACCCAGGGGCCGGGTGGTTCCCGCACTTCGTGGGGTACGCCGACGAGGCCGGCGTGGACCAAGGTTTCGGGTCGAACCTCAATCTGCCGGTGGTGCCGGGTTCGGGCGATTCGGAGTTCCTGGCCGGTGTCCGGGAGCTTGCGGAGGCGGTGACCTTGCACGGTTCGACGGCAATCGTGGTGTCACTGGGTGTCGATGCGGCCGCGGACGACCCGGAGAGCCCGCTGCAGGTGACCGAGCAGGGGTACCGCCAGGCAGGCGAGGTCCTGCTCGACCAGCTGGATCTGCCTTCGGTGATCGTTCAGGAGGGGGGATATCACCTGCCGACGCTCGGTCGGTTGGTCGCCGCGTTCGTGAGCGCCGCGTCGTCGCCATGAGACGCCAGTTGCGTCCCGACACGCCGGAAAATTCGCCGAAAAGCTGGCGTCTCGGCGGGAAGAGTTGGGTCGGGCGGGTCTAGGGTGACGCGCATGTCATTCGGAGGCAGCAGGGTCGCTCGTCGCAACGAACTGTCGGTCGCACTCGCGGCGGTGGCCGCCGGAGCAGTCGTCGCTGTCGCGCTGGGTGTCTACGGACGGGAACATACGCCGACTGGTAAGGCCATCACCACCTTCGGCTTCGACAGCCTCATCCACATGAAGGTGGCCCTGGCGACCGCGGCGGGCGCACTCGCGCTCGTCCAGCTGCTCACGGCGCTTCGCCTCTATGGACGGTTGGGGGCTGGCACGCCATCTCGACGGATCGGGGTCGTACACCGGTTTTCCGGCGCCGCTGCCGTCATCATCAGCCTCCCGGTGGCCTATCACTGTCTCTGGTCGCTGGGATACCAGGACTACAGCAACCGGGTGATGCTGCACTCGCTGGCCGGCTCCGCGTTCTACGGCGCATTCGTTACCAAGTTGATCGCCCTGCATTACCGGCGGGCTCCGGGTTGGCTGTTGCCGCTGGCGGGTGCCGTGGTGTTCACGCTGCTGGTCATCGTGGTGCTCACCTCGGCCGTGTGGTACTTCCAGGCCGACACATCTTCCTATTGACCGGCGGACCCGCCGTCCCTATCTCGTCAGAACCCCCCACGCCCGGCTTCGGTGTCGATCCGTCCAACACCTGCGGCGACCCGGGCAACAGCTCAACTGTCGACTACATCATCGAGGTGTTGAGCGACGGGACGAGGTTCTCCGAGTTGGTCAAGGGGACCTTCGCGCGATTCGACCGGGCGTGTCAACCAGCTGAAGCTCGACAGGCCGCAGCCCGGTGTCCAGTTCGTAAGTTCTGGATGGTGAGCTCACAGGTGCCTGACATCTCAAACAACTGCCCTGGTAGGCCGCACGGTGGGTGCACGTTCATGGACATGACCGAGCTGGAGGTCTACAGCAGCACAGGTGGCCAGGAGTAGTCCGCAGGGTCAGTCGCCGGGGGGTTGCCGGAGCCGTTTGGTGTCGCCACGGCGGCGCTTGACGTCCAAGCGACGCTGGCGGGCTGCTCGGCTTGGCCGGGTCGGTCGGCGTTTGGGGTCAGGGGGAGCGGTGGCGTCGTGCAGGATCTGCTGGAGGCGAGTCAGCGCGGCCTGCCGGTTGCGCCATTGTGAACGATGCTCAGCCGCAACCACTGTGATCACGCCGGCAACCAGTCGGCTTTCCAGCGTGGCCAGCGCCCGCTCACGTTGAGGTGCCGGGAGCGCCGCCGATGCAGCCAGGTCGAACGACAACTCGACCCTCGAGTCGCTGGTGTTGACCGACTGTCCGCCGGGACCTCTGGCACGGGAGAAGCGCCAGTGCAGGTCGGTGGCCGGGATCTCGACCCCGCGAACGACGAGCGGCTGCATACGTTGATGGTGACAGATTCATCGCAGCGTGGCTCCGTCCCGGATCAGCGCCCAGACCGTTCCCGAGGCGCCAAGCCATCGGCGGCGAGTCGCAGCCTGTCGATGTCAGCGTGGCGCACCCCAGGACGAACTCGTCACAGCAGACGTCGTGCTGGCGATTGGATTGCGAGACCTGCTGGCGGCGACGGTGGCCACCTCGACGACGGCAACGATGGTCCGCCAGCTCGCAGCCGACCTCGGGCTGGCCGCGAACACGGTGGCACGCGCCTATCGCGAGCTCGAAGCCGACGGGGTCATCTCGACCCACGGCCGCCGCGCAACCTTCGTGCGCAGCACGCTCCTCGATACGGCATGTCGCTGGCTGAGGCGACCCGACTCGTCGAGGCCGCCTAGGCCTCGCCTAGGCCCGAACTATCGGCTGACCCAGGGCAACCGATCCGCTGCGTCGCGCGTCAACTCTGCACCATGACCTGCTGACCCGCGGCAGGTCTCAATGCCTGTCAGGGGGTAGAGCAATGAACATCCGCATGATTGCAACATCAATGGTGGTGGCCTCGGCGCTGGCCACCGCAACGGTCGCACCGAGCGCGACCGCAGCCACCAGCCACGGAACACGAGGGTCGAGTCAGCCCGCGAGCTCCAATGCCAGCGCGACCCAGCGCGCCGGCATCGACATCAAGTGGGTCACTCACCGCTTCGTCGGCGAGGGTGCGAAGTTCCTGCGCGTGGTGGTTAAGCAGAAGAACATCGCTATGGGCACCGGGCTCAGGATCTACATCGACACACGCGGCAAGGACCCTGGACCGGAGTACGCCGTAGATGGCTACTCCGGCAGTGAGTGGTTTCTGCGAAAGGCCGAGACCTGGAAGAAGTTCGGCGCGGACATAACGTGCCCATCGTCCTCTTTCAGCATCGACACGGCCAAGAGCCGCAGCACCCTGCGCCTGCTTCGGTCGTGCCTCAATAACCACGGACGATTCCGGTTGGCCGTGCGAGCCACCCACGGCTCAGCCGTCGACTGGTGGCCGCGCTTCCACAAGTTCGGCAAGTGGTTCAGCATCTGAGCCTGAAAACCGCAAAAGTCGCTGACCCTCAACTTGGTGGCTGAGGGTCAGCGACTGTGGTTCGAGGGGTTGCGCCCACGCGTCTCAGCCTACGGCGACCGCTTTGGGTTGTTCCTCAGTAGCCAGATCCTCGTGCT
>JBDUDR010000079.1:0-12355 GCA_040002845.1 Nocardioidaceae bacterium | reverse complement strand
GGTCCCGCGACGTGGTCGATCCGGGGAAGCGACGTCACAGGTCGATCATGTCCGCGAGGAGTACGACCTGGGTCCAGGCCATCAGGCCGCGTGCCAGCAGCTCATCGGAGACGTACGGACTGGCGCTCGGTGGGGTCATACCTCACATTAGATAGCAGGAGACCCCGACGCGATTGGAGAAGGGCATGTCAGGTCAGCACCTCGTCGTCGGCGCTGGGCCGGTTGGCTCGGCCACGGCTGTCAAGCTCGCCGATCAAGGACGGCACGTGACCATCGTCAGCCGGTCGGGACGCGGTCCCGATCGTGCCGGCGTCACCCGGGTGTCGGCGGATGCGAGCGACACCGCACGGCTCGTCACACTCGCGGAAGGTGCGTCGGCGATCTACAACTGCCTCAACCCCGCCTACCACCGGTGGCCGCAGGACTGGCCGCCGATGGCCGAGTCGCTCCTCGCCGCGGCCAAGAGCGGTGGCGCGCTGCTGGTGACGGCGGCCAACCTCTACCCGTACGGACCAACCGACGGCCCGATGGTCGAGGGCGACCCCGACGCAGCCACCGGGACGAAGGCCCGGGTCCGTGCGCAGATGACGTCTGACGTCTTTGCGGCGCACAAGGCTAGACGGATCCGGGCTGTCGAGGTTCGAGCCTCCGACTACGTGGGCGCCGGCGTTCAGAGCCATCTGGCTCGGCTGGTCCCGCGGATCTTAAAGGGCAAGTCCGTGCAAGTTGTCGGTTCCGCCGATCAGCCGCACACCTGGACGTATGTGCCAGACATGGCGTCCTTGATGGTGTCTCTGGTCGACCAGGACGACGCATGGGGTCGGGTCTGGCACACTCCGTCGCTGCCACCGCGCAGCCAGCGTGAGGCGGTCACCGATCTCTGCGTGGCTGCCGGGGTTTCCCCAGTGAAGGTGGCCGCGCTGCCTGCACCTGTGCTGAGCCTGGCCGGACTCTTCAGTCCGACGACCCGCGAGCTCAAGGAAACCCTGTACCAGTTCGAACGGCCCTTCGTGATGGACTCCACGGCTGCTCAACAAAGGTTCGGTCTCGCACCGACCGACTGGGAGACGATATGCGCAGAGATGATCGCCGCTGCGCGGGTCTGAGGTCAGGCGCGTGATTGGCTCCCGAGTCGCCGTCTCACGAACAGTACGGCCACCACGATGAGTCCCGCGACAGTCCCGATCGGCACGAGGACTGACCAGAGGCTGGCGCCTGACTCGGGCGCGGATCCAGACGCGACAGAGGCCCCCGCAGTCGGAGCGGATGTCGTCGCTGTGGTGGCCCCAGCACCCGGGCCGCACTCGGCACGGGAGTCCGCCGCCGGTCTTGCGCCGGAACGGAATGCCGCGAGCCCGATGAGCGCCTGGGCGGTGGACCTGGTCAGTTCCTGGTTCGGTTGGGGGTGTCTCAGATCTTGCACGTGATGGTGTTCCGAGTACGACACACCCCCCCGCACCGCAGGTGGCACCGAGCACCCGAGCTGCAGCGAGGCCAGATAGTCGGCAGCCAAGGCGGCGGCCTCCTCACGGTTGCCCTCCGCAAGCGCCGCAAGAGCCAATCCCGTGCTGTTGGCGTTCACCAGGTCGGTAGGGGGCGACCCCGCCAACCCGCCGGTCGCGGTCTGCTGCCGTTCGAGCCACGTCAAGCCTCGAGCGGCAGACGCCGTCTGACCCGCTGCAAGCAGTGCGCGCACCGCCATCGACGTGCTGTCAACGTCTGCCTGACCACTGTCGGTGCACGGCTTCCTGGCCATCAGCAGTCGAAACCCGGCGGCCCCACCGGAGCCGCACTGCTGCCCCACCAGGAAGTGCACAGCCTTGCGAGGGACGTTCCGGTCGGCGTCAGCGAGACCCAGCACGGCTAGCGACTGAGTGAACGTGTTCGACAGGTCGCCGCCGAGTGGCCGGTCAACGTACCGCCCGGTGGGGTCCATCAGCGAGGCAAGCTCCCGGGTCAGATCATGGCCGCCGAAGGAGCGGGGATCCCTGCCCTCGCCATCGGCCACGACCAGCAACTTGGCGAGTGCCCCGGCGCTCATGCGGGAACCGGAGCCGACGTAGGAGGAGAAGTCGGTGGCGAGGAGGCTGGTGGACCGGGTCGTCTGAGCCGAGTCCAGGCCGGCCGAGTCGAGCGCGATCACCGCATCCGCCACCAGCCCGAAGTCGTCGTACCCCAGGTAATCCAGCGTGGGGCGGGCACGCAGCTGCCGGCTGAGGTACGCGCCGCCGGCTACGACTGGCGCAGCCGGCGCGGTCGTGACGGTGCGACGAAGCGCCGTTGGGGGGGTCGGAGCGGTCGACCTGGACTGGCGGACCTCCTGCGGACTGATCCCGGGCTTGCGGCTGTCGCCCCAAGCCCACGCCTCGATGCTCCCCTGCGGCGGATGATAGGAAAGTGGCCCCGTCGAGCTGTAGGTCCACTTCTTCGCTCCCTTCTTGGCGTGGTAGTACGCCCAGTACGCGTTGGCTGGCGGAATGCTGATGCACTTCTGTCGCTTTGGCGAGGGCTTCCGGTTGATCCGGCAGACGAAGGCGAGCCCGGTCTCTTTGGTGCCCTTCACCGTGTAACCGGCCTGCCGCAGAGCTTGGATCCCGTTGTCCGGATGACCTGGTGCGCACCTGATCTTGATCCTGCCGTGGAAGGCCTTGAAGTTGACCACCACGGTCACTCCCGAGCCGCCTTTGCACTTCCCAGCATGGCCTTGCCGAGGTGCGGACGCAGCGGCAGGCGCCGAACCCTCAGAAGGCCAGGCAGCCCAGCCCAGCGGCAGACCCGAGCAGACGAGGGACAGTCCCGTGCCCACGAGGGCGGCACGACTCACGCGGCGCATGGCAGTCTCGGAGTCGCCGGCGACGGCACGGACGCCGTCAGCGGCAGCGTGGCACTCGCCGAGGCCTGGACCGACGGCACTGTGGCCAGGACGTTGGGGTCATGGCTGCCGGGGAAATAGAACGCGCCCCGATCTGGCTTGGGGGCACCGCAGCGGAGCTGGTACGACGCCAGCGCCCGATACGGGCCGCTGTGACGGGTCATCCACGGTGCTGATCCAGGCGCGCCCTTGACCGCGAGAATCGCCTGAATGCTCAGAGCCGTCGAGTTGGGGTCGGAAGCCTGACCAGGTTTCGCGAGGTAAGGGAAGCCACCGTCAGCGGACTGGATGTCGTGCAGGCGCTCGAGCAGTCGTGCGCGTCGCGGCTGCCTGTCATACGCCGCCAAGCCCTGAATCGCCAAGCCGGTGCTGTTCGTGTCCGGTCCGGTGAACGACTGTGGGTTCACGGCGGGGCACTTGCGGCCTGTCTTGGCGCGGTAGCTGGCCCACATGCCGTTCGGACATTGCTGGTCCTTCAGCCACTCGATGCCGGAGGCTACCTTGGCTTGGCTGGCGGGTCGCCCGGCCGCGGCCAGCGCCGCGAGTGCGATGCCCTGCCGGAAGGCCCCGTCGAAGGTTGGTGCCTGAGATCCGAACAATCCCTTGTTCCGGCCGGCGGTGCGAGCCGTCCGAAGCAGCCTGGTCACGAGGTTGTTGCGCGGATCGTTCCCCCCGAACCGCGTCGGGTTCCTGCCTGCGCTGACCGCGGCCAAGATCGTGTAGCCCAGCCTCCCGGGAGCATCCTCGCCGCCGGTCTTCAGCGGAGCACCAAGGTGTCGCCGCAGGTAGTTGAGCGCCAACTGCGATGCGTGCGCCCCGACCCCCGCTGCGTGCAGGGAGACGATGGCGTACGCCGTGTTGGCAACGTCAGGTTTTCCGAAGGACTCGACATATCCGCCGTTGGCCTCGATCTGGCGAGCCAGCCAACCGCCACCCCAGCGGGCCACCTTCTGCTTCGGAGTCCAGTCGGAGAGCCGCCGACTCGGTGGGGCAGCCCCAGCCGAGCCCCCGGCCGGCGCGGGCAACCCGGTCAGGGCGAGCGAGGCGCAAACTGTGGCTGCGGTCAGCAGCGCACCGACGCGCATACCTCGACGCGTCGTCTTGGGATCGGTCATGGTTTCTCCTTCGGCTGGGGGTTGCGTTTCGAAAACCCCAGCCGAACTCCCGACATTCGCCGCGGCATGCGCTTGCACATGCCCGACGGCCGGGTGGACGGGGGCTCCGCCACGCAGACCTCGACGGTTACATGGAGCCCGCCTCTGGACAGGTATCCCGGCTTGCCTGCTTTGAGAGCAGGCCCACGGTTGCGGGTCAGCGCCGGACTTCGACCGGCTTCCCCTGGACAGAGAGCGTCTCGTGAGACTAACACCGATCACGAGTGCAGCGGTTCACGTGGTGAGTCGCACAATGCGAGGCTAGGAGGTTTCTGTCGAAGACGCCGCGGCGGCAACCGGGCATCGGCCCTGGTCGCGGCCACAAGCGGTCACATCGCACAACCGGCACATCCAACGCACGGCGCCTGGGCCGCGCATCAAACCGACCAGCAGCCGCGCGGCGATCGCGTCGAGTGTGCGACGTTCGTCGGGCGAGAGAACCGACAATGCCTCACGGAGTACGGACGACCGCGCGGACGACACACGTGAGGCTGCCCGCCGTCCAGACGCAGTGAGCTGGATCAGCGTCAAGCGCCCGTCGCTCCCGGTCCGCCGAGTCACGTATCCGGGGTCCTCGAGTCGGTCGACGAGTCGGACCGTTCCCGACGAGGTCAGTCCTAGCACCTGCCGGAGCAGGTCGATCGAGGGCGTACCGAGGAACTGGTGCAACGCCGAGAGGGCTGCGGCCGCTGTTGGTGATTGTCGGGATGAGTCCTCGATCGCGTCCGCGGTCCTGTCCGCGATGACGAGAGCGAGCGCGCCCATAAGGTTTTCGGTGTGGGCGTGCTCGCTCTCCGGGGGATTCATCGCGGCGCCTCGCAAACGTGTTCTTGGTCGCTCATTTGATTGCGTAGTTCAAGACGACCGACGGCGTTGCCTTGAGCGGCGCTCGGAGCTCGCCCTCACCGGTGAGGCCCAGCAGTTCGTCGGTGCCGGAGTCGGGCACGACGTCCCACGAGCACCTGGCCTCCTTGCCGTCGAACGTTCCAACGGTCTCCACGAGGAACGTCCCCGAACGGTCGCCGAGTCGCCCTTCCACGTGCTGGAATCCTACGAAGCGGGCTTGGTTTGGGTCTCGGTAGCACATCAGCCATTCCACGGAACCGGAACCCTCGATGTCTCCGCTGAATGCCTGCCTGACGCATGCGCGGGTGAGCTTCCCGTCGCCGGCGAGCTCTTGGTACGTCTCCTCATCCCATGCCTGGATCTCGAACGAGGCTTTGGCAGTGTCTGGCATCTTCACTCAGCCCTTCCGTGATTACGTCCTCTTCGTCCCCGATCCGGATCGGCTTTCCACCGTACTATATGCGTGACGCACACATATGTCGACCCGGCGAGCGAAGAGACCCGAGGCCCAGGGAGTCAGCCGCCGATCTGATCGCCGGTCGATCCTGACTAAGCATCCTGGTCCAGCGGTATGTCGATGAACCAAGCGTCGATCGAGTCCTCGATGCCGGTGACGAGGTAGGTCGTGATGGTCAGCCGATCGGCGCGCGAGTCGAGCACCAGGAAGTTCTTGTAGAAGGGCGGTTCGTCCGAATCGAAGATCTCCGAGACAGCGTCCTGCAGCGGCCCATGGGGATGGAACAGCCCGGGGAACACGATCATCGCTCGTCGAGCGACCGCTTCGGAGCTTGGCCGCGTACCGCCGTGCCGCCAGTCGATGACGTCTTGTGCGTCGGCTTCGGTGAACTGAATGGGCTCGCCGCGCTCGTCGCGGTCCCAGACCAGCCAGAACGCGCCCAGGAAGGTGAGGTGCGCGATCACCACGCTGACCGACGTGGCGACCAGCACGACAAGGCCGGCCGCGGCTGCCCGTGGCGCCGAGGTGTCGAGCACGCCCGACCACTTCAGCACGCCGACCGTGAGGATGCCGATCAAGACCAGCACTCCCTTGTACCGGTTCCGCCCGAACACGCGGCGTGCTCCGTCGAACAGCAACGGGATGACCACGAGGCTCACGAGCATCAGCACGGTGGTGAATGCACCGCGACGACCGTCGGCCTCCGGGTCGGAGAGGCCGAATGCCTCCCAGGCTCCCCAGAGGCCGAGACCGGTGATGAGCAACAGGATCGCCGGCGCGATGGGGCCCACTCGCCCCCAGCCTGCCCGCAGCGGGTGCGCATGACCCAGTCCGGCAACGGCGGCGATCGGGAGCATGACGAGGCACAAGACGATCACCGCGCCGATGCCAAGCAGCAGCAGGCAGACGACCGCACCGAGGGTGGCTGCCCAGAGCACATCCCGACTGCCGGGTCGGACGACGAGCGCGTGCAAGATCAGCAGCGCGGCCAGCGATTGCACGACGTACGCGATGATCGGTGCCCACCGGTTCCACGACCACCGGCCCTGCGTCTCCTGGCTGCTGGTCCGGAGAGCCCAGCCACCGAGCGCGGCCAGCGAGATCACGACCGCAGCCGCCGTCAGAACCCAGTTTCGGCCTGCGATGATGGTGGCGATCGGCACGATGATCAGCAGCACAGCCAGTGGGCGCAGCCAGGGCTGGTCATCGCGGACTTCGGGGGTGCGTGACCGCCACCAGCCGGTCTCGCGCATCAACCACGAGACCGCACAGGCGCCGCCAGTGAGCCCGAGCCAGCCCCACGCATCTTTCGCGAAATGGGCGGGTGCGAGCCACCATCCGGCCATCGCCAACACGACGCCCGCCAGGAACGCGACGACCGCGGCGATGAGCCGATACCGCGACGTTTGGGTGAATCTCGGAGTGATCACCAGTGCCCGACCCAGCCAACAGATCGCCAACGCGACTGAGAGGCCGAGCACCAGGTGCCCCCGCTGGTCGCTGACCGTGTTGACGAGCACCGCGCCGAACCCGATCCCGGCCAGCATGACGATGATCTCGCGAACCAGATGCCAGAGCCTGGGAAGAAGCTGTCGGGCGAAGTACTGAAGCGAGTCGGTTGCGCTCGGGATCATCTTCTTGAGCTCGTCCTCCGCAGCAGCAAACGGGTCCTCCCCGACATCAGGGATGGTGTGGGTTGCCTTCATGTAGGCGCCACCGCCCCCGGAGACGATGTGGTGCATGCCGTCGCGCTCGTAGTGCTGGAAGTTGTGAATGTCGCCGCCGATCGTGGCGACGTAGCGGTACGGCTCGTGGGTCACGACCTGGTAGACGTTCTCGAAGCCGTGACCGGGGTCGGCGTCGTCGTGGACAGGACCGCCGACGATCTCGCAAGAGTGGTCCTTGCGGTTGACCAGCAAGGGCTTGCCCGTCAGCAGGATCTTGGGTTTCGGCTTGCTCGACACCGTGAGGAGCCACTGACTTTGCTCGCGATCGATGGTGCCGTCGATGCCGGTGTCGATGCACACAAGCATCAGATGTCCGGTGTCGATCGCGTAGTAGGGACCCGGCTGGCGGGGTTCCCAATCCTGGTTCGGCGCCCGGTTCGAACGCTTGTCCTTCAGGCGCAGGCGGCGCATCTTGCCCGAGGGCCGCCGCCACAACAGCCGCGATGGCCACTCGAGCAGTGACCCCCCGTGCGGCCCGTAGACCGTCGAGTCCAGCGTCTCCGCTCCGCAGAAGTGCCACATGAAGCCGGTCAATCCGTCGTACCAATCGTGGTTTCCGGGCAACGCGTACACGGGCAGTCTGCGCAGGGTCTCCATGCTCCGCAGCTCGGGTAACTCAGCAGGCGGCGCCGGCACTTCCCCGTACGGGATGTAGAAGCCGTCGGCGTAGTCGTTGATGTCACCAGAGGGGTAGATGACGTCGCTGCAGATGACCATGAAGTCGACGTCGTCGACGTGTTCGAGGAGTGCGGGTACGACGACATACTGAGAGGCGTCCTGTTCGCCGGGGTCGCCCAGCACGATGAACCTGGAGTCGAGGGGATCTTGTGAATCGGACGTGCGCTTGGGGCTCGACACAACCAGATCGTTGTCGACGCGCTTGGCCTGGTTCTCCATCCACGCTCGGCGGAGGTCAGTGACGAGTGTGGGAGCGCCCTTGTTGACCTTGTCGTTCAGGGATGCGATCAACGGCCGGACCGCGGTCCAGGAGAAGCTGTCCCACTTCTTCTGTTCACGCTGCTCGAGCAGCCACCGGGTCGCCTGCATCGGGTCCGTCGGTCCCGGTGGTCCGGGCGGCTCAGTCATGCGGAGTGTCTAGTGCAGGTGGTACGCCAGGTCAACCAATCCAGACCGGACGAATCAGGCGGTCGCTCTGACAACGCGGAGGCGCGAGTGGTGTGGGCCTACGATCGTGGGAGCCAGACGGACGAACGCGAGCCTTGGTGTGCCACGACAAACGCCATGGCTGGGTGCTCCGAAAAGGAGGGGACATGACGACGAGCACGAGCGCTGTTGAACTGCAGGAAGAGGGCTGTTGGTGCTGCGGCAAGGGGTACGACGAAGAGCGGGTCGTTCACCTGGGCGAACACCCCGAGGTGGCTGTTTGCATCGACTGCGCCCGCGACCTGAACCGCAGGGCAAGAGAGCGGGAGGCCGCGGCGGTAGCTCGGTGGTTGCACCAGAAGGGCGATGCTGTGCGGGGTGCGGTGATGGAGCGCGGCTGGCATGAACGCCCGGTCGTGGGTAGCGCTCTGCGCTGGCTCAACCGACGCTCGCCTTGGTGAGCGGTGATCCGACCCGTCGAGTCCGGTGGCAGGATCGGCGTCATGATCGGACGCTTGCATCACGTGGTCATCGACTGTCCAGACCCCGCCGCACTGGCCGCGTTCTATTCCGAGCTGCTCGGTCAGCCGATCACCTACAGATCAGAGGACTGGGTAGTGGTCGCGAAGAACGACACCACCTCGGGCGTCGCTTTCCAGCTCGTCCCAGACCATCAGCCGCCGAAGTGGCCCGACCCGGCCCGGCCGCAGCAGTTCCATTTCGACATCATGGTCGACGACGTCAAGGCGGCACGACCGCTGGTGCTCGAGCTCGGCGCACAACTGCTGTCAGGCGAGTCGAACGTGTACGCCGATCTCGCCGGTCACCCGTTTTGTCTCATACCGCGACCTCATTGGGCTCCTCCGATCGGCGCGGACTGAGGATCCGTCAGGTGGTAGCTGCACGCGGACCAGGGGAGCGGCTGCTCTAGCGGGCAAGCAGCCGGGGCAACGCCGTCGGCTCTCCGCCGGCGACATCGACCACCTTGGTGCGACTGGTCGCGCCAATCACCAGCGTCACCGCTCTACGTCGTACGCCGGGTCGAACCCGGATCGTGACTCGCAGGCACCAGTCCGCTCCGAGGTGGCCGACGGCAAGCGCTCTCACGCTCGGGGCGAACGCTCTGTGATCCCTAGACGGCGCTCTGCCAGAGGCCCATCAAGTTGCCCTCGCTGTCCTTGAAGTACGCGGCGAAGCCCATGTCCATGACCGACTGCTTGGGTTGCACAGTGGACCCGCCGAGCGTTCCGATCCGCTCGAGTGCCTTGTCGATGTCCTCGACGTCGATCGTGATCACGGGCGATGTCACGGGCGGCTCGCGCTTGAGCATGCCGCCGTTGATCGCACCCGGATCGGTGGGCATCCCTTGTTCGTTTGTCGGGGTGGTGTTGACCATCGTGTAATCGACCTCTGGGATGGGGTTGAGATCCCAGCCGAAGGCTGACTGATAGAACTCCCGCGCCCGGCTGACGTCGTCAGCGGGAATCTCGAAGTGCACGACACGACCGCTCATGCGGCCACCTCCAATTGTGGGGAACCAGCGCCGGGCTCAGCGCCAGAACGCTCAGCGTACGACCAAGCCGTCTGGGTCATCGCGCGCCCTTGGCCATCGGATGCCTATCTCTGCATGCCTACGGCTGGTACGACCCGGGGATCCACGCCCGCGTGCTGACACTGATCGCGTTCCATGCATTGATGGTCACGACCAGAGCGATCAGGGCGGCGATTTCGTGCTCTGTGAATTCTGCAGCCACATCGTCGTACGCCTGCCTCGGAACGTGCGTCTCAGCCAGCAGGGTCACGGTCTCCGTGAAGGCCAGCGCGGCGCGTTCCTTGTTGGTGAAGTACGGCGTCTCCCGCCAGGCGGGGAGTGCATAGATGCGCTGCTCGGTCTCGCCAACCGCGCGGGCGTCCTTCGTGTGCATGTCGATGCAGTAGGCGCAGCCGTTCAGCTGTGAGGCGCGTATGCGTATCAGCTCTCGCAAGCGATGGTCGAGATCGACCTTGTCGAGCTGCTTGGTCGCGGCTTGGTCGAGATGAGCCATGGCGCGGGAGAAACCAGGTGTGATGGTGTCGAAGTCGAGTCGAACGGGGATCTGCGGTGTGGTGTCGGTGGTTGTCATAGCCTCGATGTTAAAGGTGCAACGGCCCACATGTATGGTCCACATTCGTGACAACTTCGTGGGCCACTTGCGGTCTCGACCTGCATCTTGACCGTACAAACCCCCGGGTGCGCGACGGTCTGACGGGTGCGCTGCGAGACGCGGTCCGCGTCGGGCCGCTGCGCCCGGGCACTCGGCTGCCCTCGTCACGCGTGCTCGCCCGGGATCTGGGCATGGCGCGAAACACGGTCGCCGAGGCGTACGGCCAGCTGGTCGCCGAAGGATGGTTGGCTGCCCGGCAGGGCTCAGGCACGTGGGTCGCGGAACGGCACTCTCCGGCCGCCGCCGTCCCTCCATCCGCTCGTCCCGCGACGAACCGGGTCCGGTACGACCTGCGGGCGGGTGTCCCGGATCTCTCCGATTTCCCCCGCGCGGCGTGGTCAGCCGCCGCTCGCCGGGCGCTGGGCGAGGCCCCTCACGACCTGCTCGGGTACAGCCACCCCCGCGGGCTGCCGCAGTTGCGCGTCGCACTGGCCGACTACCTCTCACGGGCCCGGGGGGTGGTTGCCGACCCCGACCGCATTGTGGTCTGCGCCGGGTTTGCCCAGGGGCTCGAGCTGTTGTGTGAGGTACTGCGCGCCCGAGGAGTGGCGACACTTGCCCAGGAGGCCTTTGGCCATCCCAAACACCGAGCCATCGTGTACGCGAGTGGGGTGGGCGCAAGGACGCTCCCTGTTGACGCACACGGCGCCGTCCTCGACGAACTGGGTGATGCTGATGCGGTCCTGCTCACCCCGGCCCACCAGTTCCCCATCGGAGTGCCGCTCGAGCCTTCGCGGCGCCGACGAGTCGTGGAGTGGGCCGTCGAGACCGACTCCTTGATTGTGGAGGACGACTACGACGGGGAGTTCCGCTACGACCGGCAGGCTGTCGGCGCGCTGCAGGCGCTCGCCCCCGAGCGGATCGTGTACGCGGGCACCGCCAGCAAAAGCCTCGCTCCTGGCCTGAGATTGGGATGGCTGGTCCTCCCGGCGCATCTGATCGACGACATCGTTGAGGCCAAGGAAACCCGTGCCAGGCTCAGCAGCACCCTCGACCAGCTCAGTCTGGCGGAGTTCATCGCCTGCGGGGCCTACGACCGCCAGGTGCGGCGGGCCCGGCTCAGCTACCGGCGGCGACGCGACCGGCTGATTGCCGCTCTTCAGCACCTGGCACCACAAGTGCACGTCACGGGAATTGCAGCCGGCCTGCATGCACTGCTGCAACTCCCGGCTGGTCAGGACGAGGCGGACGTGGTCGCCCGTGCTGCTCGAAACGGCCTCGCGATCGAAGGCCTGAACGCCTACGCCGCCGATGGGCATCGACACCGCCCGGCGCTCGTCGTCGGCTACGCAACGCCCCCGGCGCACGCGTTCACCGCCGCGCTCGCGCGGCTTTGCACAGTCCTCTCCACACACAGCTGAGCATGCACAGGCCGTTGTTGTCGACGGCCGCCCGATCTACATGTGGAGCCGAGGTACGACGGCAGGTGGGCCCGAGATCTCCCTGAGCTGGTCGCATCCTTGGATGTTCGTCGGTCAACTGAAGGCGGAGCCGGGTGCACTGGATTTCAGCAGGACCCACTCATCGGCGAACAGTTCCAAACGACTGCGTTTGATCACGAACTCGCGGGGGCAGATCAGTAATGCCACGCCCATCTTCAGGTCGTCTTGTACGGCTACACCATTGGCGTCGGTCAGGCGCACTCGACGTAATTCTCCCGGACCAGGCGGATGCTGTCTGGGGCAATGTCGCGTCGCTGATCGGCCAGGACCTCAGAGGCAACCAGTTCGAACACTGCCATGACGCCTCCCGCATGTAGCAGGCGTCCCGCTTGGCCGCCGCGTTCGGGAAACGTTAGGCGGGAATCGAGTGCGGCGCATCGGGCATCGCTGAGTTTCCCCTCAACCGTGGGGGTCCCTAGTGCTCGTATCCCAACGCTTCGACTGCCCAGCCGAGTCGGTTGGCGACCACGTCGCGGTCGGCTGGAAGTATTCGGCCGTCTCGGCGGCCAAGCCGCTCGGACGTAAAGCCGCTGGGGGTGTCGGCGTCGG
>JBDUDR010000078.1:0-12440 GCA_040002845.1 Nocardioidaceae bacterium | reverse complement strand
AGCGCTCGTAGCTCAACGGATAGAGCATTTGACTACGGATCAAAAGGTTGGGGGTTCGAATCCCTCCGAGCGCGCAGAGAAGCCCCAGGTCGCAGACTGAAAGCCCCCGCAGCTCTAACCCACGGTGCGGCGCGTTGCCCACCGCTACGCGCCGCGCCGGGTCACTCCGGACGGACTCGCTTGGCGGAAGAGCGGCGTGTAGACGCTGACGTTGTCGGCACCGTTGGCGATGGTCACACCCGCCACGCCGAGCAGGCCTTTCACCGGAGCCGTGTACGAGCCGCCGCGCTCATCGCCGCCCCTCGATCGCTACGCGGAGATCAGCCGCGAATCCCCAGCCCGATGGGAACGAGGCCCAGCAGCCCGATTCAGCGTTCCGGAACCACCAGGAGACCAAGCGCGGCGACCACGCTGACTGCGACCAGCGCGAAGATTCCGAGGTACTGGCCCGCGACGATTTGATAGCGACCCGGACCACCGCGCCCGCTCGTCGGGAACAGCGCAGTCAGCACGACGATGTCGTCTAGATTCGTGACGACGAACGTCCCGACAGCAGCCAGCAAGGTTGGCAGCACCGGGCTCATGGCGGAGATTGTTTCGTCCCCAGGAGGCGAAGGCTTACTCACCGCTCCCCGTCGCGATGGCGTAGAACCGGTTGAACGCACGGACTCCGCCCGACCCGTTCGGCGCTGCCGGCATTCACCGCACCACCACCGCACCTGCCAGGCTTCAGACCGAGTGATCAGGGAGTGCTACGTTGCCAGGCCCCGACGACGTTGCCGGCCGGATCGCGGAAGGTTGTGACAAGGAGGTCGCCCTCGGGATAGGTCTCGCGCTCGACGGTGCCGCCGTTGGCTCTTACCTTGACCAATATGTCGTCGACCCGATCGACATAGATGTACGGAATCACGCCGGCGGCGCCGACAGGCGTCAGGTCCGTCACCCAGTGGCCGATCACGTGGCCCGTACCGTCTTCGAAGCTCGGGTGGCCGGCAGTGCCGCCGATCTTCCAGCCGAAGCAGGCCTCGTAGAACCGAGCCGACTGCTGAGGATCGGTCGCCGGAATGTGCAGGTAGGAGATGCCAGCGTTTCGGAAGACGGCCGAGGCGTCCATTGCAATGTTGTAGCACGACTACGCGACCGATCGGTGTCGGGACGGGGCTCGGCTCTATCATGAGTCGTCATGCCCTCTCTCTACGAGCATGCCGGTGGCGAAGAGGCGTTGCACCGACTGGAGGACAGCTTCTACTCCAGCGTCCTGGTCGACCCGCTGTTGCAGCCATTGTTGGCAAGGGCCAGCCTCAGCACGTCGACCACCTCGCTGCCTTCACCGCAGGGTCGTTTGGTGGTCCCGATCGGTTTACTCGAGAGCTCGGTTTCGAGCACTTGATTGCCGTGCATCGGGGGCTGCACATCACCGAGGAGCAGCGCGTCCGCTTCGTCGATCTTTACCTTGCCGCCCTCGACGAGGCGGGCATGCCTGACGACGAGCCTTTTCGTGCGGCGGTCCGCTCACATGTCGAGTTCGGATCGCGAGTCGCAATGCAGAGTTCCAACGCCACCCGCGACGACGAGCTGCACCCTCTGCGCGAGGTCCCCCGCTGGACCTGGGCCGGGGACGACAATGCTCAGGTGCCCTGAGGATCATCGGAGCGAATCTCCAAGTCGATCGAGTGGGCGCCGTAACACCCCGGCGCCGCTACTTTCCAGAGCCATCCGATTTCGTGTAGTCCAAGCCGTTCAGCAACTCGCTGGGACGATCGATTGTCCTGGGATGTGCTGTAGAACAAATGCCGCCGTCGACCACTGGTCATCAGGTTCGCCCAGGCGGCAGTCGCTGCTGCCGCATGTCCCTGTCCGCGATACTGCGGTTCGGTCCACACTCCGGCCTCAACGCCGGTTGCCGATTCTCTCGGTGAGTGACAGATCGTCACAACGCACTCGTCATCGGCGAGCATCGCCCACGGCCCAAGCCTCCCTGCCAGGAGCTCACGCCACTCGTCCGGCTCCCAGCTGTCTGGCCGAGCATCGGAAAGTCGCCCCACGTCGGCGGGGTTCGTCGAGACCAGGAGGGTCAGATCTGTGCCAAGCGACAGGGGTGGCTCCGCGTAGTAGCTCGGTCCACCTGCCATCTCGAGCGGTCCGTCTGCGCTCGCGAGAACCGTGCGACACAGGTCGGCCGCAGGCGGCCGGACGCCGGGTCGACCCGTCCCTGGGGGATCTTCGACGATGGCATGCAGGCGGTCGGAAAGCGGATCGGGAACGTCGGGCGCTGAAACCACAGCCATGCCGTTCTCACACACGGCGATCACGGCCCTCGGCGGTTCCTCGTACCGCCCACGAGCGTCGCGTCCCCACAAGACACCGATCTCGATGAGCAGGAGTTCGAGATCGCTCTCACCGTCAGGACCTACGCTCACGACACAAACTTATGGCAAGAGCTCACGACCAAAGCGGCACACGCAGGTCGCCTCGGCTCTGAGACTTCGGTCGCCGGCGTACGTCAGCGCAGGTATGCGTTTCGGAGCGCCAACGGTCGCCGAAGTACGGGTTCCGTACGCAATACCGTCCCCGGAAGGTCATTTACACGTACCTCGGCGATGGGAAGGGCGCGAAAGGCGTACCTCGTGAACCATCTGCAAGTCTGGCGGTCTTGGCGGGCCACCTGTGATGGCTAGCCTCGGTTGCAAACAGATCACAGGGAGCTGACGTGAGCACTGGCGTACGTGACGCACGGCCCCCGCGAGCTGTGCTGCGATTGCTGAACCCCATCGTCAAGGCGCTGCTCCGTACGCGGGCCTCGCGTGCTATCCCTCAGATCGCGCTCCTCGAGTTCTGCGGACGGCGCTCCGGTCGACGCTTGTCTGTCGTCGTTGGATGGCACGCGCTCCACAACGCGCGAGTCGTCTTCACTCCGGCCCCGTGGCGCTGGAACTTTGCCGGAGGCGCAGCTGCGTCCGTTCGGTGGCGTGGGCGTGACGAGGATCATGTGGGAACTCTCGAGCTGGACCCGGCCACCGTGGCAAGGGCCATCGACGTCGTCTTACGCGCGGGCACGTCACCACGCGCACTCGGGCTCCGGGTGTCAGCGGGACACACCGTGACGGCGGGCGACGTCCTCCGAACCCGACGCGCGATGGTGCTCTTCCGACCCGCGTCGCAGGATTCCAGACGTTGATGCGTGATCGCTAACCGGCCGACTCAGGTGACCTTGGTGTACGTCAGGTCGAAGTCGCGCTCCCACTGCGACCCGTCGCTGGAGGTCTCCCAACGGCCGGCGATGGTGTTGCCGTCATTACTGAATGTGCCCGAGAAGCGGTCTCGGCGTACGCAAGGACGCTGCTGACCATCCGCTCGGACGTCGGGTTTATCTCATGCATCCGTCCCACCTGCCTGTCAGCCTGCGTCGACGAGCGGGCCGCCCTTGCGGTCCTGATGAGAAGTCACGGGCGCCAGTCCGGCCAGGTGCCGTCCGGCTGCCGTGAACGCCCGGATCGTGTCGATGAGGTAGTTCGGGTTCTGTGCATCGGGCCAAGTGGAGAACTTGACGGCGACCGTGTTCGTGGAGTGATCGACCAGCACCATCTGGCCGTGTATCCCGAGGCACAAGAGCACGTCCCCAGACGGGCCAGGGATGAACCACATCTGGTTGCGGTACCACCCTCCCGGCAGGAACGGTTCCGATGCCGATGCGGAGAACGCGCCGCGAATGTCGGCGTCGATCGCACGTGAGTCCCGCAGCCACCGCTCGGGCACGACGGACACGTCGCCAACCCGGCCGTCCCTGAGCAGCAGCTGTCCGAACCGGGCGAGGTCACGCGTCGTCGTGGATATGCCCCCGTCATGTACCGCTGATCCGACGACGTCGCAGGTGATCTCGGCATCCAGCTCCGTGCCCAGCGGCTGCCAGAGCAGATCGGAGATGAGCTCCGCCATCCGTGATCCGGCCGCGCGCTCGCACACCCATCCGAGCATGTCCGAGTCCGCGGAGCGGTACTCGAACGCCTTGCCGTGTGCACCGGCAGACCCGAGCATGGCAAGGAAGGCGTACGCGCCGAGTGCCCCATCGTGGTCGGGTGGACTCCACCCCATGTGGCGCTCCATCACCCGTACCTCGGCGTTCGGATCGGTGTATTCCTCGCTGAACCGCACGCCCGTCCGCATGTCCAGCAGGTTCCGCACCGTGGCGCCGTCGTACCCCCCTCCGGCAATCTCCGGTACGTAGTGACGGACCTGCTCGGCCGGGTCGATCAATCCCCGACCCACCAGGATCCCGGTGACACAGCCCACGACGGACTTCGAGACCGACATCAACAGGTGTCGCGTGTCCGGCCTCATCTGCGAGTAGTAGCGCTCCAAGACGATTCGGCCGTCCTGCATAACGATGGCTGAGTCGGTGTGGGTCTCGGCGAGTACGCCGGCTAGCGTGCCGCTGCTTCCATCGCTGCGGGCCACGGCAACGTCATCCAGATTGACCGGCGGCCGGGCCGCCGGCAGGTCTCGGACCGGACCGACGCCCCGCCGGATCAGCTGCGACGGGATGATCTCGCGCATGTGCTGGAACGCCCATCTGTTGAAGGGGGGTGTCTGCCAGTTGTCCAGAGTGACCAGGGAGCCCGATCCTGGCGGGAACCCCTTCATCAGCGAGTCGGGACACATGCGGCGGAGTTTATCGGCCCCGTGTGTTGGGAGGGATCGTGTGATTCGGCCCTTTGGGGGTTTTTGCAGTGGCCCGGGCACGGGTGAACTACCCCAAACCTTTGATCCGCGCCATACAGCTTGCGTCCGTGATGGCCGGGCTGCGAACCGGGCCCCTGGAGCACGTGGATTGTTTTCCAAAGCACCATCATCGTGCGCGCCGAGCGTGTTAGTTTTCCGGTTACGTTCCACGGCATGGCGAAACACGAGCAACACTGCTCGCGACCTTATGTGCCGTAATGGTGGGAAAGGCGGCAGGTGATGAGCCAGTTATCGAGGGCCCCGGTGCGCACCTCAGTAGCAGTTGATCAGTCCTCGCAAGCGGTGGCGCAGGCCGAGGCGCACAGTTCCTCCGGCGCGTGCCGGCTCTACATTGTCCGGCACGGGACGACGACGATGAACGTGGAGAACCGTTACCGAGGTCGTCGAGACATCCCGCTGGACGTACAGGGATACCAGGACGCCGTCGACGCCGCCCGGCTGCTGTCCGGAGTTGGGCTGACGGCCGTATACACCGGTCCACTGCGCCGCACGATAGCGACGGCGCAGATCATCGCAGACGAGGCGCGCGTGCCGGACTTGCGCATCCTGCATGGCCTCAACAACGTCGACTACGGCGTCTGGGAGGGGATGACCGCGGAAGAGGCTGCGATGTTCGACCCTGCCGCGTTCAACGACTACAAGCGCCATCCCGGTCGCGCAGCCTGCCCGCACGGCGAACGGCTCAAGGACGCGCAGGCGCGGATGATCGAGGCCCTGCACCTGATCGGTTCGCGGCACGCCGGTGAGGTAGTGGCGGCAGTAAGCCACGCGGTGATGATCCGGCTCGTCGTCGCCGAGCTGACTGGGAACGACGGGGAGGAATGGCGGATCCCGGTAGGCAGAGGTTCGCTGTGCCACTTCCTGCTCGAGGACGGTGCCATCAAGCTGACTGAGCTGCCCAGCGGTGACGACGTTGACTGAGCCCGCTGTGGCGGCATCCCCAGCGTCGGGGCTAGGACGTGAGCCAGTACTGATTCCCGCGTGAACATGACCGCGACCGCGCTGCGCCGCCCCCGTCACATGCTGCGCACGCGGCTGTCGGAGCATCCGAGCCTGTATCTTCGGTTGGCCCGCCGCCGGTACCCCGGTCCGAGTCCTGAGGTGATCGGCCCGGACACAGAACTGGTCATCGACGGTTACACCAGATCGGCCAGCACGTTCGCGGTGTACGCGCTGCAGTTGGCGCAGACCCGGCCCGTCCGGCTTGCCCATCACCTGCACGCGCCCGCGCAGCTCATCGAGGCGGCGAGGAGAGATGTGCCGGCGCTGGCCTTGATCCGGAAGCCGGAGGGCGCCGTTTTGTCGCATCTGGTTCGCGAACCGTGGATCGACATGCGCGACGCCGCCGACGGGTACGCGCGATTTTACAAATGTCTCATACCGCGTCGATCTCACTTCGTGGTCGGTGAGTTCGAGGAGGTGACGCATGACTTCGCCCGCGTCGTTCGCAGCCTCAACAACCGCTTCGGGCTTGCGCTCAAGGAGTTCGAAGCGACTGAATCGAACCTGAGCCTGTGTTTCGAGCTGATCAAGGAGCGTCCCATGCTGTCGGAAGTGCTCCTGGGCTTCGAGTCCGGCACCGTCACGTTTGAAGAACTGCAGGCCGAACGGCAGCGGGCCCGCACCAAGCCTCCGGATCCAGCAGAGGGGCCCGGGCCGGACACCAGTTTGTGGGTTCCTTCACCCGGGCGCTCGCAGCTCAAGGACGCACTGCGTGACCGGTGGCATCATCACAGCATGGACTCCCTGCGGCTTCGGGCCGAGGCTGCCTACCGCGATTTCGTCGGAGAGCCATCCTCGCGCTGACCAGGCGCAGATCGTCAACCCAAAACTGACTGGTAACTGCCCTGCGTTGCGGGTGGAGGTTGCAGTGGGGCGGTGGCCGCGGTTTTGGTGGATGACAGATAGCCCATGCTTTGCAGTTGCTCGATAATGCGCTGAGACGCTTCATCCGGCGTCTGCGTAACGGTGTTGACGACGACGTCGGCGTCGGTGGGCTCTTCGTACGGATCGGAAACACCGGTGAAGTGAGGCACCAACCCGGCACGCGCCTTCGCGTAGAGACCCTTGCGATCGCGGTCTTCGCAGACGGCCAGGGGCGTGTCGACATGCACGAGCAGGAAGCCGCCACCAGCCTCGACCAGACGGCGGACCTCAGCGCGGGTTGCCGCGTACGGTGCGATCGGGGCGCAAACCGCGACTCCGCCGCTCCTGGTGATTTCGCTGGCCACGTATCCGATGCGAAGCACATGCCGGTCGCGGTCCTCCCGCGAGAACCCGAGCTCGCTCGACAGCCGCTGTCTTACCTCGTCACCGTCCAGCAACGAAACGCTGCGATCCATCAGGTCGCGCAGCTTCGCAACGAGACTGTTGGCGATAGTGGACTTCCCTGACCCGGACAGGCCGGTGAGGAAGACGGTGAAGCCCTGGTCGGCACGAGCCCGGTAACGCCGTCTTAGCTCGCTGGCCACAGCCGGGACGGTGAACCACTCAGGCAGTTCGGCCCCCTGCGCAAGCCGTGCGCGCAGTTCGGTGCCGCTGATCTGCAAGACCGGCAGACCGGCCGGCGCCTCGTTCTCTTCGACGTATGTGTCGGCGTTCGCCAGGTAGACCATCCTGCGGAACCGTACGACCTGTACACCAAGCTCTGCCTCATGCTGTTCGAGCAGCTCTTGAGCTGCGTACGGGTGGTAGAAGGGAGCGCCGGTGCGGTCGGGTCGTGGGCCGGCGTGGTCACGGCCGACGATGAAATGCGTGGCGCCGTGGTTCTTGCGGATCAGCGTATGCCAGAGCGCCTCGCGTGGGCCGCCCATGCGCATGGCGAGTGGGAGCAGCGAAAGCATCGTCGTGTCGGCGGGGTAGCTCGGTAACAGCGCCTGGTAGCAGCGGACCCTCGTGTAGTAATCGATGTCGCCGGGCTGGGTCAGGCCCACCACGGGGTGGATGAGCAGCTTGGCATCGGCCTCGCGGGCCCCGCGCACGGTCAGCTCCAGGTGCACCCGGTGCATCGGGTTGCGGGTGTTGAACGCGACCACGCGCTTCCACCCACGACGCTCGAACTCGCTGCGTAGCTGCGCTGGGGTGCGTCGCAGCTCTGGGAAGTCAGGGTGGGAGGAGGGCTCGAGCACCTCGAGCTGGCCGGCCGCGTACCAGGGATTGGTGCGATGGAGGAGGTATTCCACGCCGGGGTGAGCCTCGTTCGTTGTACCGAACACGGCCGCCGCCTCGGCCACCAGGTCGGGTTCCCAGGCCTGCGTGAGATGGAAGGCGGCAACCATCGCCCCCTCTCGGTCACGCAGTGCCAGAGTCCCTGAGCGTTCCGCCGCCCGAACCGCGCTCTCGGGCAGGTCCAGCGTGATGGGGATGGGCCACAGTGTTCCATCGGCAAGTCGCATGGACTCGCAAACCGCCGCGTAGTCGTCGGGCCCCAGGAACCCCCGCAGCGGCGAGAATCCTCCGGTTGCGAGCAGCTCCAGGTCGCACAGTTGTCGCGGTGTGAGGCGCCAGCTCGGCCACGCCAGAGCGCTGTCCCTGAGCTCGGCTCGCCTGGAGCGCTCCACTACGAGGTCTACCAGAGCACCACCGTGGGGCGCGACAATGTGACGTCCCACGACTCCTCCTGCAACGCGACGACAAACAGTAACCGCAGGCTAGCAGGGCAGCGTTCCCGGGACTGGTGAATTGCGTTTACTTCACCCCGAGGCAGACTCGCGACACCATTCGGCCTCGAGAAGTCGCCGATATTGTCCCAATTACGTACGGTAAGTGACTAATTGCTTGTGGTAACAGCGTGTTTTGCGTCAATTACACTGTGTACTGGTAGCGATTACTCTTCGCGATATTACTGGTCGATATTCCAGGGTCTGGTGCAATTCTTTTCAAAGCCTCGGTTTGGTGTATACGGCGCGTGTTAGTTTCCGACAAACATGCGCATCGCGTTGTCGGCAACTGTGCCGGTTCGTTCGCTGCGCTTCGAGGCCGTGAGGACCGCTTTATGTTCACATCCCTCCGCAGGCGCCAAGGGTGTCGTGCAGTCGTGAGGACCTGTCTGATTCTGGCAGGAACCGCCGCGATCACCTTGGTGCCGATGGTCCCCGCGGCCCAAGCGGCGACGACGACGGTGGTGTCGCTCACCTTCGACAACAACACCAAGAGCCAATACACCCTGGGCTTCCAGCAGGCGTTGCAACCGCACGGCGTGGCCGGCACCTTCTTCGTCAACAGCGGGCTGGTCGGGTCGTCACAGAACATGATGACCTGGACACAGCTGAGCGAGGTTGCCGCCGCAGGCAACGAGGTCGGCGGCAAGACCGTTGATGGCACCGTAAATTTGAAGACCAGCACGGACTATCAGGCCAAGGTCAACGAGGTCTGCAACGACCGGCAGGCCCTGATCGCGCGCGGCTTTTCTCCGATCAGCTTCGCCTACCCGTTCGGCGCCTTCGATGCGACCGCGAAGAGCATCGTCAAGAACTGCGGATACGGCAACGCCCGCACCGCGGGCAGTCTGTCGCCGGCCGGCCCGACGTATGCCGAGACGCTGCCACCGAGTGACTTTCTCGCCCTGCGCGCCTATGCCCCAAGCAGCCAGGTCACGCTGGCGAACCTGCAGTCGCTCGTCACGGGCGCAGCGTCCCACGGTGGCGGTTGGGCCCCGATCGTGATCGGCAAGGTCTGCTCGCAGGCACTGGATCCCAATAACTACTCCACCTGCACGACCTCGGCCGGCTGGGTGCAATTGGCCGACTTGAATTCCTTCCTCACCTGGTTACAGGCAGCCGGGCAGACCGGTGGCGCGCCCGCCGGAACGGTGATCAAGACGGTCGGGGCCACCGCGACCTCCGTTGACACCATCGCACCGGTCACGACGATTTCCTGCAACGGCGCGGCATGCGCCAGCACCACCTATATCGGCACGGTGACGGTCGCACTTGCGGCGACCGACACCGGAACCGGAGTTGCCACCACCCGTTACACCACCAACGGCACCGATCCCACCCTGTCCAGCCCTGTCTACACCGGACCGTTCCCGGTCACCGGATCGGTGACGGTGAAGTTCCGGTCCTGGGACAACGCCGGCAATGTCGAGGCCACCAACACCACCACGCTGCAGGTGCAGCAATCAGCCGATACGACGCCCCCCACCACCACGATCACCTGCAACGGCGCAGCCTGCACGACCGCGCCCTACACCGGGCAGGTCACCGTGACGCTCGGCGCGACGGACAATGGCGGCTGGGGCGTGGACAAGACCTACTACACGACCGACGGATCCACCCCCACAACCGCGAGCAGCGTCTACACAGCACCGTTCACCGTCAGTCAGTCCGCCACGGTGCGGTTCTTCTCCACCGACCTGGCTGGCAACGCGGAGCAGCCGCAGTCCCAGCAGTTGCAGGTGACGCCGTACAAGACGGTGGTGTCGCTGACCTTCGATGACCAGTACGCAAACTTCTATACATATCTGCGGCCGCTGCTGCTGTCGCATAACATGAACTCGACCATCTACGTCATTACCAGCGACTCCACCGGACCCTATCCATGCTGCATGTCCTGGTCACAGCTGCGCACGATGCAGCGCGACGGCAATGACATTGGTGGACACGGCCGGGATCATCTGAGTCTGACCGATCCGAACACCACCTACGCCCAGAAGGTCGCCGACGTCTGCAATGGCCGCCAGGACCTGATCGACAACGGCATCTCAGATCCGGCCTCCTTCGCCTACCCGTTCGGCTCCTCCAACGCGACCGCAGAGTCCATCGTCCAATCCTGTGGATATCAAACCGCCAGAGTGGGCGGCGGGCTCGCGTCGACGACGACGACCCCCAGCTCGCCGTGGGCCGAGACGCTGCCACCGAGGGACCCCTATGCGGTACGCGCGATCGACGTCGACGCGCCGGCCGCGAAGTCGCTGTCCGATCTCAAGAGCTATGTCACCGCTGCCGCGGCACATGGCGGTGGCTGGGTGCCAATCACATTCCACCAGGTGTGTGACCAGGCTGCGTCCGACTGGAGCGCCTGCATGTCCACCTGGAGCCCGGTCCAGGACACCGTCCTGGCCTCGTTCATGGACTGGCTGCAGAACGCCGGTCAACCCGGCGGTGCTCCAGCTGGAGCGATCGTGCGGACCATGCGCGCTGCCACGAACTCGCCGGACACCACACCACCGGCCACCGTGGCTCTGTGTAACGGCTCGCCGTGTCAGGGAACGCCATACGGCGGCTCATTGCGAGCCAGCCTCTCAGCCTCCGACCCGGGAGGTGTCGGGGTTCGAACGACCTACTACACCACCGACGGGTCGACCCCGACCACATCGAGTCAGGTTTATTCCGAGCCGCTGGTGCTGTTGACGACGACGACCCTGAAGTTCTTCTCCGTCGACAACGAGGGCAACGCGGAATCGGTGAAGACCGCCACCATCGAGGTCGGGTCCAATCCCGACCCAGTGATCGCGGCGGCCGGTGACATCGCGTGCGATCCGCTGTCGCCGGTGTTCAACGGCGGCAACGGCACCAACACCGACTGCCGCGCCAAGGGCACCTCCAACCTCCTGGTCGGCGCGGACGCGGTCCTGCCGCTGGGCGACAACCAGTACAGCTGCGGCGGCTACAACGCATTCATGCAGTCCTACGACCCCACCTGGGGCCGGTTCAAGCCGCTCAGCTACCCGATTCCAGGCGACAAGGAATACGCGACGAGCGGCGGCACCGACTGCTCGGCCACCGCCGGCGCCGGGTACTACCAGTACTTCGGCAGCCAAGCGGGGGACCCCACGAAGGGTTACTACAGCTACAACCTCGGATCGTGGCACGTCATCGCGTTGAACACAGGTCCATGCGGCACCAGCCCAGCCTTCTGCGCCGCGGGCAGCGCTCAGGACACGTGGCTAAAGAGCGACCTCGCCGCCAACGCCTCCAACAGCTGCACGCTGGCCTACTACCAGAATCCACGGTTCGCCTCCAACGGCTCGGGAGGCCACGGCTTCGCCCAGCAGATTTGGCGAGACCTCTACTCCGGCGGCACCGATGTGGTCCTCAACGGTGACGCTCACTGGTACGAGCGGTTCACACCAATGGACGCCTCCGGCAACCCCGACCCCAGCTACGGAATGCGGGAAATCATCGCCGGCACCGGCGGAGCCGGCCTCGATACACCTTCGACCCAGCTCGCGACGAGCGTGGCGCTCAACAACACGACCCATGGCGTGCTGAGGATGACCCTGCACGCGGGAAGCTATGACTGGGCGTTCCAACACGACACCGACGGCACGTTCACCGACTCCGGCAGCGGCACCTGCCACAGTGCGCCGGCTCCGGCGGTGACGTTGACCTCACCCTCGGATGGGGCGGCGTTGGGTACCCGGACGCCGACGATCAGCGGCGCGGCGGGGACCGCGCCTGGTGACTCCAACCAGGTGACGTTGCGGTTGTATGCCGGGACCGGTGTGACCGGTAGCCCGGTGCAGACGACCGTGGCGAACGTGGCCAGCGGCGCCTGGTCGGTGGTGGCGGCGAGCCTGGCGGACGGCACCTACACCGCGCAGGCAACCCAGACCAACTCCTCGGGCAGCACCGGTACCAGCACGCCGGTGACGTTCACTGTGAACGCGAGTGGCCCGGCGGTTGCGGTCACGGCGCCGGTCGATGGTGCCACGTTGAACACGGCGACGCCGCGGGTGGCGGGCACCGGGAGCGCGG
>JBDUDR010000077.1:0-12559 GCA_040002845.1 Nocardioidaceae bacterium | reverse complement strand
CAAGGCGTGGCAGGTCGACGTACATCCGTTGCCGCCGCTGCTGCACAACCATCCCTCACGGATAGCCGTCGAGGTCGAACGTGTGGCGTTCCAGCTCCAGAGCCGGTATCGCCGGGTCGCCATCGGCTACGCCGACTGCGGGACGTACGGCGCTCTCGACGAGGTCTGCCGTCGGCTGGGAGTGCCCCGGCTGGGTGGCTCACAATGCTACGACGTGTTCGCCGGAGCAGAGGCTCTGCGACGACAGTTCGAGGCCGACCCCGGCACATACGTGCTGACCGACTTCCTGGTCCGGACGTTCACGCGTACGGTGCTCGCCGAGCTCGGGCTCGACAGGTTCCCCGAGCTTCGCGACGACTACTTCGGGCACTACACACGCGTGCTATGGCTGGCCCAGCGCCCGACTCCCGAGCTCGCTCGACTTGCGTACGACGCTGCCGGCCGGCTCGAACTGCCGCTGGAGATCTTGCGCGTGGGGGACGTGGGCCTGGAGCGGGAGTTGGCGCAGTTGTTCGACGAGGTCTGACGCCTAGCTCGGCCTGGCGTTGTCGAGCAGTTCGCGGCGCCAGCGCTCCGTCTCGGCCACCTGGTTGAAGGTGAAGAGGTGCAGGCCGGCAATGACCGACTCTGGCCGCGTCAACGTCTTGGCCGATCGCTGCAACAACCGCTGCGGGCTGTAGCCGCCAGGTGCCGCAAATCGCAGGAACCACGAGATGTGACTCTTGAGGAACTTCGCTGAGTCACCCACGCCGATCTTGCCAGCCATCGACAGCAGCTTGGTGCGCTCGACCGGGCCGGCTAGACCGATGTGGATCGGCAACGTCACCCCGCGGGCGCGTACTCGCTCAACCCACCGGGACAACACAATGGGATCGAAGCACAGGTTGCTCACCACGTACGTCGCGTGCTCTCGTTTGTCCCACATCGACTGGATCGTGATGTCGTCCTCGATGAGCGGGTGGCTCTCGGGATAGCCGGTGATGCCGACCTGCCTGAATGGCCTGCCCATCGCGGTGAGCTCGGCCAGGACGCCGATCGCTCCGATGTACTTGCCGGCAGGTGGGTCCGCGTCACCGGCCGGTACGAATACGTCCTCAACTCCGAGCTCGAGTGCCTGCTGCACGAGGTCCTTGAGGTGCAGCTCATCGCGTACCAGCCGGGCCGACAAATGCGGCACGACCTGGTAGCCGTGCCCGATCAGGCGGCCCGCGAGATCGAGGGTCGTGTCCAGGCCCTTGGCGGGAGATGCGGTGACTGTCAGGCCCACATCCGTGGGTACGGACTCGACCACGGCCTGCTCGATGTTGTTGGTGGGAAGTACCTCATAGCGGGAACGCGCGAGCAGGTCAGCCAACTGGCGAGAGATGTGGTTGTTGCGCATCAGAGAACTCATTTCGTATGACGCACCACCCCTGGGGTCGCAGACTAGACTCCCGCGCACTCGGCAGCAACCTACCTCCCCCCATCCGACACTTATTCCCCGCGATCCGACACTTGTTCCCGCCCATCCGACACTCAGGGATCTGGAGATGCAACCGACCAGCTCCGACGAACGGTTCGAGTTGCTGCTGGCTGAAGGCATCGCGCTCGACGTCGAGGCGTACTGGGGCGCGGGATTTCTCCAACGGCGCTACCAGCCTGGGGCGACGAGTTGGTCATGGTCGGAGTTAGCGCGCGGGTACATCGGCAAGGCGAACCGGATGCTCGATATGGGCACCGGTGATGGCGGCGTACTCCGGTCCCTTGCTCCACTGCCCGCCTTCACGGTGGCGTACGAGGAGTGGCTGGCCACACTCCCGGCGGCCAGCACGAAATTGCGGTCGCTCGGGGTACATCTGGTCGTCTGTCAAGGGTCCGATGACAACCTCTCGGGAGTACGAACCCGCCCCAGGCTGCCATTTCGGGACGGTACGTTTGACGTCGTACTGAACCGTCATGAGGCCTTCGATGCGAGTGATGTGCGCCGCCTACTGACGCCGGGCGGAGTGTTCACCACTCAGCAGGTGGGCCATCGTGAGCCTGACGCCGTCCGCGAGCTGCTGGGATTGCCGCCGCTCGTGTCGCCCGTGAGATGGGACCTGTCCGAAGCCGTTCGGCAAGTCGAGTCGGCCGGACTCTCCGTCACTGGGTTTGGTGAGGAGACACCTCCGACGCGATTCACGGACGTCGCTGCACTGATCGGGTACGTCCGTACCACTCCGTGGAGCTTTCCTGACTGGGATGTCGAGTCGATGCGTCCCTTGCTGCACGATGTCCATGCCCGCTGCGACCGAGACGGAGCAGTCACCGCGTGCACTCATCGGTTTGGGTGACCTGCCGCTGACAGCGACGGGAATAAGTGTCGGATCGCGCCGAATAAGTGTCGGATCGCGGAGGTCAGTGCCAGAAGTGGCGGGTGCCGGTCAGGTACATGGTGAGGCCAGCAGATCGGGCGGCTGCGACGACCTCCTCGTCACGGATCGACCCACCGGGCTGCGCAACCGCACGGACTCCAGCGTCGATCAGCACCTGCAGCCCATCGGCGAACGGAAAATACGCGTCCGACGCCCCGAGCGACCCCATGGCCCGGTCCCCGGCTCGCGAGACGGCCAGCCGGGCTGAGTCGAGTCGGTTGACTTGTCCCATCCCGATCCCGACGGTCGCTCCCCCGGACGCCAGCACGATCGCGTTGGACTTGACCGCCCGGCACACCCGCCACGCGAACGCCAGGTCGCCGAGTGCCTCCGGGTCCAGTGGATCACCGCTCGCAAGAGTCCATGTCCGTACGTTGTCGCCGGCCGCGTCAACGCGGTCGACGGTCTGCATCAGAAGCCCGCCGGACACCCCCCGGAACTCGACCTGGTCCGGATGGGCATCGACCGGGCAGCGCAGCAGTCGGACGTTCTTCTTGCGAGACAGCACATCGGTCGCGCCGTCCTCATAACTCGGCGCGACCACCACCTCGGTATAGACGTCGGCCACCTGTTCGGCCATCTCGACGCTGACTGCGCGGTTGACCGCGATCACTCCACCGAAGGCAGACACGGGATCACAGGCATGCGCCCTTCGGTAGGCCTCCGCCACGTCGACACCGATCGCCACGCCGCACGGGTTCGAGTGCTTGACGATCGCGACCGCCGGCTGGTCGAAGTCGTTGGCGGTACGCCGAGCCGCGTCCGCGTCCACGTAGTTGTTGTACGACATCTCCTTGCCGTGCACCTGTTCGGCATCGGCCAGCCCGCCCCTCCAGGCGCGGTACAACGCAGCCCGCTGGTGTGGGTTCTCGCCGTAGCGGAGCACCGAAGCGCGCTCCCAGGTCGCGCCGGTCCACTCTGGGAAACCGCTCCCGTCATCGCTGGGGGCCAGCACGTTGCCCATCCACGAGGCGATCGCGACGTCGTACGACGCGGTGTGCGCAAACGCGTCGGCAGCCAGTCGTCGGCGCTGAGCCAGCGTGAACCCGCCATTGCCCACCGCCTGCATCAGGTCCGCATAACGAAATGGCGAGACCACTGTCGCAACCGATCTATGGTTCTTTGCCGCCGCTCTCACCATGGCCGGACCGCCGATGTCGATCTGCTCGACGCATTCGTCGGTGTCTGCGCCGGCCGCCACGGCGTCTCGGAACGGATACAGATTGGCCACCACCAGATCGAAGGCTTCGATCCCGAGCTCAACCAGCTCGGCCCGGTCCGAGTCCGATGTCTGGTCGGCGAGGATGCCTGCGTGCACCTTCGGATGGAGCGTCTTGACCCGGCCGCCGAGGGACTCCGGAAAGCCCGTCAGGTCCTCGACCCGGGTGACCGGCACTCCCACCCCGGCGATCCGGTCCGCGGTCGAGCCCGTCGAGACGATCGACACGCCTGCGTCATGGAGCGCCCGCGCGAGCTCCTCGAGACCGGTCTTGTCGTACACCGAGATCAGGGCCCGGTTGATCGATCGCTTCCCGGCCGTGCTCAAGATCCCACCCGCACCTTTCGTCCGTTGATCGAGAAACCGTCGCGAACCATGCGGCCCACGGTGTCCACGAGCATCTCGCGTTCGCTGACCTTGATGCGCTCGTGCAGCAACTCTGGGTCGTCATCGTCGGCGACCGGCACCGCGACCTGCGCAACGATCGGACCGGCGTCAACATCCGAGTCGACGACGAAAAGAGTGCACCCAGACACCTTGACGCCGTACTCCAGAGCATCCCTTGGTGCGTGCATCCCCGGGAAAGCGGGGCAGAGCGCTGGATGAGTGTTGACCGCGATCCCGCCAAAGCGTCCGAGGAACGCTTCGCCGGTGAGCTTCATGAAACCGGCGAGCACGATGAGGTCCGGTCGGTACGCAGCACACCGTGCCGTCAGCGCTAAATCCCACTCGGCGCGTGTCCCAAAATCGGGCAGTTGCAGGACGAACGTGTCGATCCCGGCTCGCTCTGCCCTCGCGAGCCCCTCGATCCCGCCCCGGTCGGCACCAACGGCTACCACCCGGGCGCCGTACGCAGGCTCAGCACAGGCCGTCAGCAGGGCCTGCAGGTTCGTACCCGAGCCGGACACGAGAACAACGAGTCGGGCCGACACCAATCACGACTCCTTCTGCCCACCGAGCTCGAACGCACCGGCCACCCTACCCGGGCCGTCGGCCGCTCATCGGCTGGTCTACCTGGCTCGATCGGCCCGGGCCGCCAGACGATCACTGAGTCCGAGGTAGACAACGCCGCCGATCACGGCGCCAGCGGTCATTCCGACTCCGGCTACCACGGTCGTGGGCCAGATCTGCGGCCCGATGACCGACATGCGCCCCGGTCCGGCCGAGCCGGTCGCAAGAGATGTGAGCAGCCCGAAGGTGACCCCCGAGACGACACCGCCCAACGCCGCCAGCGCGACCGGCGCCCTCAGATCCTCGGCCTCTACTCGGCGAACGACCACGATCCCGGTGACCAGGCCAGCGACCAGCGGTGCCACCTCCAACCCCTGGACCCACCAGGGCTGAGCCCCCGGCGCGGGCAGCGCAGCGAGCAGCGGGAACGCTGGTACGGAGCCCAACGTGACTCCGCTCGGAGCAACGACCGTGCCCACACCTACGGCGAATCCCGGCCCGACGGCGAAGGCTGCCGCACACAACACGGCGTTGGGAACGGCTGCGACTCCGATGAGCATCAGCAACACACCACCGACGAGCCCGGGTTGAAGGGACTCAGCGGCCACCCGCGCGGATGCAAGGTCGGAGGCCAGTGAGCAACTGACCAGGAGTCCCCCGATCAACAGCATCGCAGCCGACCCCGCGACCACGCCGGCAGCGACCGCGCGTACCCACCTCGGCATCAATGAGGCACCCCGCGTCGCCAGTCCGGAGCCCCGAAGTACGCCGCCCCCTCCGCAAACCACGGCCAGGATGGCTGCTCCCACGGCGCCCCGCACGCTACCCGCCCGAACGGACGCCGTCGACGCCGACAAGGCCACCAGCCACACCGCCGCCACATACAGCAAACAGATCAGTCCGGACGCAGCCACCACAGAGCGCAGGTCGGGGACCGCGCTGGTCTGACCCACCCAGGTCCCGGCCCTGACCAGGAGCAGACCCAGGACGATCGACAACCCCAGTGGGATGACGGTGACGTGCGCGTCGGGCAATTCGAGGCCGCTGCCGTGACCCATCAGCCACGCGAGCAGCCCGACGCGCAACCCGTCACCGACTCCTCCACCAGATCCGGCGAACCAGCCGACGACAGCCAGCGCACAGCAGGTCAGCAGACCCGCCGCGACGGCCCACCCGGTGGCGATCAGGGCGGCCAGCAAGACCGGACGTTTCGAGCCGTCGTCGGTGCTCTCGACGCGCAGCAAGGAAGAGGTCAGCAGGGCCGTCATTCACGCCATGCTGACGCAGTAATCAGCACGAAACCGACCAACACGCCGATAGCCGAAAGACCATCCATAGGCGGTCCCACCCCCGGTTTGGGACCCGGCTGCGTTTGAGCCACCAGCCGAGGGTCGCGTACGGTCATGGTGGCGGCTCGGGGGCGGTCCGCACAGATGCATGCTGAACGAGGTGACGTGGATGAAGCGAGTCGATGATTTCGACGCGTTTTACCACGAGACGCGAAAGTCCCTGCTCCATCAGACGTACGCCTTGACCGGCGACTTGGAGCTCGCCCACGACAAGGTGCTGGGTGCCTATGTGCGCACGTGGCAGCACTGGCGCCGGGCTGCAGAGAAGACCGACCCCCAAGCGGCGGTACGCACCGACGTGTGGCGCCTGTTGGGCCGTCACGGCATGTGGCTTCAGTCGAGCGACGTACCAGCTCCGGTGGTGTTCGACCACCTCGCTGCCTTGACTCCGGTGCAGCGACGTCTCGTCATGCTTCGACACCTGCTCGGCAAGACCCCGGCGGAGATCGGCAAGGAGACCGGCACCTCTAAGGACGCGGTCCAGGGCCTGCTCAACGAGTCCTACGCGGCGATGCCGCGACTGGACGCGCGCATCCTCGAACGCGATCTGCTGGCGCTCTCCACCCTGTCCGACACGGTACGCATGCCCCGCGCGTCGTCCGTGCGTCGCGAGGGGGACCAGCGCAAGCGCCGCCGGCTCTCGATCGGCAGCGCAGTCGCGGGGCTGGCCCTGGTCGGAGCCGGCATCCTCGTCGTCAGGCCGAACACATCCATGCCCGAGGACACGACAGCGGTTGGGCGTAATCAGGCGACCCCCTCTCTCATGCAGGCGCCGCCCCCCACGATAGTGGTCATGGACGCAGCACAACTGCTGCCGGCCAACGAGGTGGCTGCCCTCAACCGAGACGACGACTGGACCGTCGCGTCGACCAGCGACGCGACGGGACCGACCGACCGGTCGTACAGCTGCCAGCAGGCGCTTTTCGCGGACCCAGACCACCGCTCGGCGTACGCCCGTACGTTCAAAGGCTCCGGCACTCTTGATGAGCAGGCGGTCCAGACCGTTGAGGTCTCGAAGTCACCGGAAACCGCTGAGAACGCGTTCGACGAGACCGTCCACTGGGCGACCGGCTGTACAACCCCCCGCACCCAGCTACTGGCGGCCTACCAGGTGGACGGACTGGGCGACGAGGCCAATGCGATGCTGCTGAGCTTGTCTCCGGAAGGCGCGCCGAAGCAGATGCTGGGAGTCGTGGTGTCGCGGAGCGGCTCGGTGGTCACCAGCATCGTGCAGTCCACCGTGTCGGATACCCCGATTCGACTTGGTCCTTTGGTGCAGGTGGGGGTCGCGGCGGTCAACAGCCTCTGCACTGTTAGTGACGGCGGCTGCGCCCCGCTCTCGCGCCTGCAGCCCATCAGCCCGCCCCCGTCGGGTGACGCCCCGGGGTTCCTGTCGCCACTCGACATCCCGGTTATCTCGGGTGTGGCGGGCGGCTGGGTCGGGACGACCCCGGAGACCCTGCAGGGAGATCCCTCGGCAACCCTGTGTGACACGGCGAACTTCGCGGTCCACCGTGTCGGTCTGATGAACGGTTCCCGCGACACGGTGACGAGTGCGACGCTCCGCACGTACGTCATCCCAACCGCCAGCAACCTGCCCGACCGCTTCGGGCTGAGCGAGACGATCGGGACGTTCGCGTCCAAGAGACAGGCGCTAGCGTTCATGCGGACCGTGGTGCATTCCGTGAACACCTGTCAGAACCGCGAGTTGTCGGCGACCGTGTCAGACCACGTCCACCTGGTGGCCAGCGGTGTGCACGGGCATGCCTGGACGTTCACGTACCAGGTGACCTCCAACGCCCAGACGGTCCGCTACCGCGTGGGCCTGGTGCGCCGTCAGGGCCTGGTCGCCGAGGTGACCCTGTCTCCGACCAACAACTTCGACATGACCGGAACGCAGTTCGCCGCAATGGCCCAGCGCGCCGGCGAGCGTCTGATCGACCTGCTGTGAGCGCCTGACTGGGCCACCGCGCGCACGGGCTACCGTGCTGCCATGGACCCGTCGCCTCGTACCCGATCCCAGGCAGCGGTACGCGACGCCGCGGACCCGCTGAGTCCGTGGCGAGGTCGTTTCGTAACCCCCGAAGGGGTCATCTACCTCGACGGCAACTCGTTGGGTCCGATGCCCAGCCACATTCCGGACCGGTTGGGCGAGATGCTCACGGACGAGTGGGCACGCGGATTGATCGGGTCCTGGAACGACGCGGACTGGATCGGACTACCTCAGCGGACGGGGGCGAAGATCGCCCCGCTGATCGGGGCCGACCCCGACGAGGTGATGGTCGCGGACTCCGTCTCGGTGGACCTGTTCAAGCTCCTGGTCGTCGCAGCCCGGCTGCGCCCTGATCGCCATGTGATCGTGGTAGAGCCGACCACGTTTCCCACCGACGGCTACATCGCGGCGAGTGCGGCCCGACTGCTCGGCCTCGAGCTGCGCTGGTGCGACCCGAGCGATCCACTCGCGGCGGTTGACCCGGACACTGCCGCGCTGGTGCTGACCCACGTCGACTTCCGCACGGGTGCCACGTACGACCTGGACCTGATCACTTCGGGCGCACAAGCTCAGGGGGCGGTGATGATCTGGGACCTGTGTCACTCGGTCGGCGCCGTGCCGGTCGACATGCATGCCTGCCGCGCGGACTTCGCGGTCGGCTGCACCTACAAGTACCTCAACGGCGGGCCCGGATCACCGGCCTTCATGTACGCCGCGCGCGGGCACCACGAACGCCTCGACCAACCCCTCACCGGGTGGTTCGGGCACGCAGACCCGTTCGCCATGGAACGCGACTACCGCCCGGCGCCGGGGACCACGTCGCTCGCCGCCGGCACGCCGCCGATCGTTGCGATGTCCGTGCTGCACTCGGCTCTCGACGTGTTCGACGGAGTGGACCTGTCGGCGCTGAGAGCCAAGTCGTTGGCGTTGACCTCGATGTTCATGCAGCTCATCGAGGAGCGACTGCCCGGCACGTTCGCCTTCGCGACTCCAAGCGATCCGGCGCGACGCGGAAGCCAGGTGTCGCTACAGCATGAGCATGCGTACGCCGTGGTCCAAGCCCTGATCAAGCGGGGCGTTGTTGGCGACTTCCGGACTCCCGACCTCGCCAGGTTCGGCTTCGCCCCGCTCTATCTGCGTTTCGTGGACGTCTTCGACGCAGTAGGCGCCCTCCACAGCGTGATGGAGTCGCGCGAGTGGGCTGACCCGGCGTTCGCAGATCGGGCTGCCGTGACATGACGTCCGTACGGCTGACCATCGGCCACCGGGCGGACTAGTGAGCGGAACCGAGCAGGTCGTGCAGCAACTGGGCGGTCGCGGACGGTGTCTTGCCGACTCGTACACCCGCGGCCTCCAGCGCCTCCTTCTTGGCCTCGGCCGTGCCGGAAGAGCCGGACACGATCGCGCCTGCGTGACCCATCGTCTTGCCTTCGGGCGCGGTGAACCCGGCGACGTAGCCGACCACCGGCTTCGTGACGTGGTCAACGATGTACGCCGCAGCCCGCTCCTCGGCGTCGCCACCGATCTCGCCGATCATCACGATGGCGTCCGTTTCGGGATCCGCCTCGAACGCCTCCAGGGCGTCGATGTGCGTGGTTCCGATGATCGGGTCACCGCCGATGCCGACGCAGGATGAGAACCCGAGGTCGCGCAGCTCGTACATCATCTGGTACGTCAAGGTGCCCGACTTGGAGACCAGGCCGACCCGACCGGCGGCGGTGATGTCGGCCGGGATGATGCCGGCGTTGGACTGTCCCGGGCTGATCACACCGGGGCAGTTGGGCCCGACGATGCGCGACTTCCCGTGAGACTGGGCGTACGCGAAGAACTCGGCCGTGTCGCGCACCGGGATGCCCTCGGTGATCACCACGATCAACGCGATCCCGGCATCGACGGATTCGATGACCGCTGATCGAGTGAACCTGGGTGGTACGAACACCACCGACACGTCGGCTCCTGCAGACTCCACCGCTTCGGCGACCGCGCCGAATACCCGCACGGTCGCGCCCTCGAACTCGACGGACTGCCCACCCTTGCCTGGCGTGACGCCCCCGACGATGGTCGTTCCGGAGTCGAGCATGCGTTGAGTGTGCTTGGACCCTTCGGAGCCGGTCATGCCCTGCACGATGACCCGGCTGTCGCGGTTGAGGAAGATCGCCATCTCAAGCCCTCACTTCGCTGCCAGCTCGGCGGCGCGGTCGGCGGCACCGTCCATCGTGTCCACCAGAGCTACCAGAGGGTGTCCCGCCTCGACCAGGATGCGCCGGCCCTCCTCGACGTTGTTGCCGTCGAGGCGGACCACCAGTGGCTTGTTCGCCTCGTCGCCGAGGATCCGCAGAGCCTGCACGATCCCGTTGGCCACCTCGTCACATGCGGTGATGCCGCCGAAGACATTGACGAACACACTCTTGACCTGTGGGTCGGTGAGGATCACATCGAGCCCGTTCGCCATCACCTCGGCGGAGGCTCCCCCACCAATGTCGAGGAAGTTGGCCGGTCGTACTCCGCCGTGGGACTCCCCCGCATACGCCACCACATCCAGTGTCGACATGACCAGGCCGGCCCCGTTGCCGATGATCCCGACCTGGCCATCGAGCTTGACGTAGTTCAGACCCTTCTCCTTGGCCTTCGCTTCCAGCGGGTCGGCTGCAGCCCGGTCCTCGAATGCCGTGTGTTCCGGGTGCCGGAAATCGGCGTTGTCATCGAGGGTGATCTTCCCGTCGAGTGCCTCCAGCCGGCCGTCTGCAAGTCGTACCAATGGGTTGACCTCGACCAGCGACGCGTCTTCCTGGACGAACACCTGCCACAGCCTGGCGATCATGTCCTTCGCGAGGTCCGCCACATCGTCGGGGAAGCCGGTCGCCGCCACGATCTCGTCAGCCTTGGCGTCATCGACGCCGGAGCCCGGATCGATCGACACCTTGGCGATCGCGTCCGGGTTGGTGTGGGCGACCACCTCGATCTCCACGCCGCCCTCCGTGCTGGCGATGCACAGGTACGCACGATCGGCTCGGTCGACCAGGAACGAGAAGTAGTACTCCTCGGCGATGTCTGCTGTCGGTGCGATCAGGACCCTCTTGACCCGGTGCCCCTTGATGTCCATGCCGAGGATCTCCGATGCCCGGGCCACAGCCTGGTCGGGATTCTCGGCCAGCTTGACCCCACCGGCCTTGCCACGGCCGCCGGTCTTGACCTGGGCCTTCACCACGACCCGGCCACCGAGCTCGTCCGCGGCCGCCCGGGCGTCCTCTGGCCGCTCTACAACGATGCCGAGGGTGACCGGCACCCCGTGCTTGGCGAAGAGTTCCTTGGCTTGGTACTCCATGAGGTCCACGGTGGCGCCCGTCCTTGGTCGGTCGATCCCGGTCGTGAGGGACAGGTTCGGACTCTAGCCAGGTACGCGGGTTTACGCACCGCCGGGTGGGCGGACCAGACCGACCTGAAGCGCACATCGGACGCACGCTCACTGGGCGAACCTCTTCTTGCTGATCGCTTTTCGCGTCATGGTGTTCGAGCCGGCCGCGAGGGCGGTTGGTGGCACCTGGTTCCCGTCGGGTCACTGCCACGCACGCGAGACCGCTTCGAGGTCCTGCATGAGTTACGCGGGGCCCGGCGGTCCAGGACACGTCGACTGGCGACAGGGCTGGCGCCGCTAGAGCGCCGATCAGTGAGCGACCGGCAGTCGTGTCCCGGAACCGTCGGGTGCCCAACCTGCTGATGCAACAGCATGGAAGGACGACGATGAGTGTCGAACAGACAGTGCAGGCGCGTCGAGCGCCAGCGCGGGTGACGGCGGGCATTGATTGGGCTAGCGAGGATCACGCGGTCGCGATCGTTGATGAGCAAGGGCGGCCAGTCGACCGGTTCAGCATCGCGCACACCGCGCCGGATCTTCGCCGGTTGATCGCGCGGCTGCGCCGCTCGGGAGTCACCGAGGTGGCGATCGAGCGGCCCGACGGGCCGGTCGTCGACGCGCTGCTCGCCGCCGAGCTGACGGTGTTCGTGATCGACCCGAAGCAGATCAAGAACATGCGCGGCCGCTACGGCTCGGCCGGCAACAAAGACGACCGCTTCGACGCCTACGTGCTGGCCGATGTGCTGCGCACCGACCGAGCCAGGATGCGCCCCCTGACCCGCGACAGCGAGCAGACGATCACCTTGCGTATGAGCGTGCGTGCCCGCCAGGACCTCGTGCACGCGCGGGTCGCGATGGGCAACCAGCTGCGCGCTCACTTACAGATCACCCTGCCCGGCGCCGTGAAGCTGTTCCGCGACATCGACAGCGGGATCAGCCTGGCGTTCCTGCGCCGCTTCCCCAGTCAGGACAAGGCTGACTGGCTGTCCGAGACCCGGCTGGCCAACTGGCTGCGCTCGGCCGGCTACAACCACCAGGCCAACGCCCCCCGACTCTGGGCGCAGCTGCGCGACGCGCCTCGCGGCATCACCGGACCCGACGCTGCGGTCCGCGCCCAGATCACGCTCGCTTTGGTCGCCACACTGACCGCCCTCCAAGAGCAGATTCGCGCGCTTGAGGAGCTGATCGCCGACCAGCTCGCCAGCCACCCCGACGCGGCGATCTTCACCTCGCTGCCCCGCTCGGGCACCGTGCGCGCGGCCCGCTTGCTCGCCGAGATCGGCGACGCCCGCGGACGCT
>JBDUDR010000076.1:0-12824 GCA_040002845.1 Nocardioidaceae bacterium | reverse complement strand
GGGCCTTCTCGACGTTGAGGATCTTGCCGCGGATCGGCAGGATCGCCTGCACCCGTGGATCCCGGCCTCCCTTGGCCGAGCCACCAGCGGAGTTTCCTTCGACGATGAAGACCTCGCACTCCTCGGGGTCGGTCGACTGGCAGTCGGCCAGCTTGCCCGGGAGGCCCCCGCCGCCCAGCAACCCCTTGCGGTTGCGGGCCAGGTCCCGCGCCTTGCGAGCCGCCATGCGGGCGCTCGCGGCGGCGATCGACTTGCGGATGATGTCACGGCCCTCGCTGGGGTTCTTCTCGAACCACTCCCCGAGGCGGTCGTTGACCACCTTCTGGGTGAACGACTTGGCCTCCGTGTTGCCGAGCTTGGACTTGGTCTGACCCTCGAACTGCGGCTCGGCGAGCTTGACGCTGATGATCGCGGTCAGTCCCTCGCGCACATCGTCGCCGGACAGTCGGTCTTCGCGCTTCTTGACCAGCCCCCACTGCTCCGCCCAACCGTTGACCGTGCCGGTGAGCGCCGACCGGAACCCCTCCTCGTGCGTGCCGCCCTCGTGGGTGTTGATCGTGTTGGCGAACGTGTGAACCGACTCGGTGAACGAGGTGTTCCACTGCATCGCGACCTCGAGGCTCATGTCGCCCTCGGCGTTGACCGCGTCGAACGCGATCACGCTCTTGTGAGCCGCGTCCTTGCTGGCATTGAGATGGGACACATAGTCGACCAGGCCGCCGTCGTAGCGGAAGCTGCGCTGGATGCCGCCCGGGGCACTCTTGATGCCGTCGGCTCCGCCGTCTATCGAGTTCGCGACAGTGGCATCGGAAACCACCTCGTCGAGGTCCTGGGCCTGCGGGCGCGCGTCGCGGATGATGATCTCGAGGCCCTTGTTGAGGAACGCCATCTCACGGAAGCGCGACGCGATCGTCTCGAAGGAGTATGCGGTCGTCTCGAAGATGTCGGGGCTGGCCCAGAACGTCGTGGTCGTCCCGGTCTCGTCGGTGGCCTCGCGGCGCTGGAGTGGCTCGTCGGGGACGCCAAAGGTGAACGACTGGGTCCAGCGGTAGCCGTCGCGACGGACCTCGACGTCGAGCCTGCTCGACAATGCGTTGACGACAGACACGCCGACGCCGTGCAGACCGCCGGAGACCTTGTAGCCCCCCTCGCCGAACTTGCCGCCGGCGTGCAGCATCGTGAGCACCACAGTGACCGCAGGCATCTTCTCGACCTGATGCTCGTCAACCGGGATGCCCCGGCCGTTGTCGATCACGCGAACACCGCCGTCGGCGAGCAGCGTCACCTCGATCCGGTCGCAATGTCCAGCGAGGGCCTCGTCCACGGAGTTGTCCACAACCTCCCAGACCAAGTGGTGGAGTCCCCGCTCTCCGGTCGATCCGATGTACATGCTCGGGCGTTTGCGTACAGCGTCGAGACCCTCGAGCACCGTGATCGAGCTGGCGTCGTACGCATGCTCAACGGTCACGGTGTCGTGAGACATGGGCTGTGGCGAGGTTGAATTTTGCTCCGATATGGCCGAATCAAGTGCCGCAGAGTTGTGCACTTCGTGGCTCACAGTGTGTGGGGCCTCCTACATGGGTGACCGCCCCTGCCATCGACTTCGCCGAACATGCGGGAGCGGCCCGAAAGGACTGTTCCATCATAGCCGCTCAGAGGGGAGCCTGGGGCTTCTCACGGCATCGCGGTGGATTCTCCGGGCACGGTACGGCACCGGAACCGCGCTTCAGCAGCCCCAGACGGCCCGATCCCGCCTGTCACAGAGGGGGTGTCGAGTCCCCATACGCGGGGCAGAGCGGTTAGGACCCGAGATCGTCATAGAGCAGTCAAGGACAGACTAGGACAACTAGGACGTTGCTTCAGCCTGCTCAGCCATAGGTGTCACGGGGTCCACGGCCGTCTCGCACCGACCTTCGGCCCTTGGTCCACGACGGTCCGCGAGGCCCTGCGACCTGCACGACCAGCACGGTGCCGTCGCCGAGCTCCTCGTTGAGTCGGCGGACCACGGTCGGAGCCAGCAATCGTACCTGGGTCGCCCAGGCAGTCGAGTCTGCACGGATGACCAGACGGCCGTCGGCGTAGGCCTCCGGCCGGCAGTGTTGTGCCACCTCACGGCCAACGATGCGGTCCCAGTGGGCGAAGACGCCGTGCACGGCGACGTCGGTGGTCCAGCCGTGCTCGGCGACCAGCCGGTCTATGGCCGCGTCGAGGGGCTGCGGGTCGCGGTCATCGGGATGCGCACCTGACACCGTCGGGTCCACACTGCGGCGCCGGCGACGAGCCAGCGGAGATGCACTCCCCGACGACCATCGTCTGGGAGTCGCGCCGATCGCCTTGGCGATGCTCCGAGCCAGGTCCAACCCGGTTGGATCGTGCGGAGAGGTCTGTTCCGGCTTCGCCGAGTCGGGGTCAGCCGGCACGTGACACCTCCCCTGCCTCGACCATGAAACGAACACCCTTGAGCTGTTCGGGCACGTCGGCCTCGACCGCAGCGGTGACCAGCACCTGATCGGCCGTAGAGACCAGGTTGGCCAGTCTCGCACGCCGCTGCACGTCGAGCTCGGCGAAGACATCATCCAGCAGCAGCACCGGGGTCTCGCCCGCTGTCCTGAGCAGGTCGTAGGAGGCCAGCCGCAGCGCGAGCGCGATTGACCAGCACTCGCCCTGGCTGGCGTAACCCTTGGCGGGGAGATCACCCAACGACAGCACCAGATCGTCGCGATGCGGGCCGATCAGGCAGACCCCGCGATCCAGCTCGTCACCCCTGCGCCGCATCACCTCCGTGAGCAGCAGCTGAGCAAGGGCGTCCTTGTCGTGCGCGTCCGGAGGCAGCTCGAGCGAGGGTCGGTACGTGAGGTCGACGCGATCGCTGTCCGGAGGCACCTCGCCGGCGACCGCTGTGTACGCCGCCGCGACGAGGGGCTGCAGCTCGGCGACCAGAGCGAGCCGGCCTTCCATGAGCTCCCCCCCGGCACGTGCCAGGTGTGCATCCCAGACGTCGAGCGTGCCGAGAGCATCCGCACCACCCGCCGCGCGCCGGGCCGCCCCGGCCGACTTGAGCAGGCTGGTGCGTTGCCTCAGCACCCGGTCGTAGTCGGACCTGACGCCCGCAAATCTGGGCGCCCGCACCACCAGCAGGTCATCAAGCAGCGTCCGTCGTTGCGACGGGTCGCCCTTGACGAGCGCCAGGTCCTCGGGCGCGAACAGCACAGTACGAAGCAGGCCCAGCACCTCGCGGGGGCGAGCCACGGCCACCCGGTTGAGCCGGGCCCTGCCGGACTTGCCGGGGTTGATCTCGAGCTCGATGAGGGCATGCCTACCTGCCCGGATGACATCGGCCCGCACCACTGCGCGCGGTGCGTCGTGGCGTACGAGCGGAGCGGAGGAAGCGACCCGGTGGGAGTTCTGGGTGGCCACGAACTGTACGGCCTCGAGCAGGTTGGTCTTGCCCTGTCCGTTGCGACCCAGGAATGACACGACGCCCGGCTCCAGCGCGATCTCGGCGGACGGGTAGGAACGAAAGTCCCGAAGGGACAGGTGCGCGACGTGCACAGGTGCCGACGCCTGGGCTCAGCCCGTGGAGGGAGCCGCACCGTCGGGGGGCCCCTCAGCCTTGGTGGCATGCCCGCCGAACTGGTTGCGCATGGCCGCGATCGCCTTCATTGCCGGCGAGTCGTCTTGTCGCGACTGGAACCGGGCGAACAGGCTCGCGGCGATGACGTGCATGGGTACGGCGTGGTCGATGGCGGCCTCGACCGTCCAGCGGCCTTCGCCGGAGTCGTCGGCGTAACCCGCGATCTTGGTCAGCCCCTCGTCAGCCCGGAGCGCCGCCACGAGCAGGTCAAGGAGCCAGGATCGGATCACGGTGCCCTGGCGCCAGGAGTCGAACACCTCGGTGACGTTGTCGACCGCGTCGGCAGCCCGCAGCAGTTCATAGCCTTCGGCGTAGGCCTGCATGAGGGCGTACTCGATGCCGTTGTGGACCATCTTGGCGAAGTGACCGGCGCCGACTTCGCCGGCGTGCACGAACCCGGACTCACCCTCAGGTTTCAGGGTGTCGAAGGCAGGCTGCACCTTTGCTACGTCGTCCGCCGAGCCTCCACACATCAGCGCATAGCCGTTCTCGAGACCCCAGACGCCCCCCGACACCCCGCAGTCGACGAAGCCGATGCCCTTGTCTGCAAGCAGCTTCGCGTGCTCGGTGTCATCGGTCCAGCGAGAGTTGCCGCCGTCGACGATCACATCGCCGCTGCCCAGCAGATCAGCCAGGGATTCGACGGTCTGCCGGGTCGGGTCGCCCGAAGGAACCATCACCCAGACGACCTTAGGGCTGGGCAACGCCGCAGCGAGCGCCATCAGGCTGTCCACGTCGCTGACGGCAGCGTTGCGGTCGAAGCCGACCACGGTGTGCCCGCCGTTGCGCAGGCGGTGCCGCATGTTGCCGCCCATCTTGCCGAGCCCGATGAGTCCGATCTGCATGCCAGGCTTCCTTTCTGGGGGAGAAGAGCCACCAGTTGGCCGCCGCAGAGGTCGGTTCTCGTGCAACCGCGGCGGGGGGCTCAGCCTTGCAGACGCACGGGCATCAACAAATATCGGAAGTCGAGATCCGGATCGGCCTCGAGCTCCGATGCCCCGGCGAGGGCGACGGGTCGAGTGGACTGGGTGAACGACAGATGTGCGACCGGAGCATCGATCGCGCCCAGACCGTCGAGTAGATAGCTGGGGTTGAAACCGATGGAGACGTCATCACCCTGGACGGTTGCTTCCAGGCTTTCCGACGCCTGGGCCTCCTCACCGCTGCCCGCCTCCAGCGTCACCATGCCCTGGCTGAATGACAACCGCACGGGGGTATTGCGCTCGGCGACCAGCGACACTCGCTTCACAGACTCGACCAGCGCGGCAGCGTCGACCCACGCGACGGTGACCGACTCTGCCGGGAACAGTGCCCGGACCTTGGGGAACTCACCGTCGAGCAGCCGGGTGGTGGTGCGCCGGATCCCACCACCGGTCGAGCCCTCGAAACCGATGATGCCTTCACCGGTTGCCGCGGACGCGAGCGCCACTGTCACGTCACCGCCGGTGGTCAGCGCCTTCGCAGTGTCCGCAAGCACCCTGGCAGGGACCAACGCGGTCGCACTGATGTCGGTCTGCTCGGGTGTCCACTCGCACTCGCGCAGGCTCAGCCGGTAGCGGTCGGTGGCCATCAGGGCGATCGACGAGCCCTCGATCTCCAGCCGCACGCCAGTCAGCACCGGCAGCATGTCGTCCCGGCCCGCGGCGGTGACAGCCTGGGCGACCGCCGCTGCGAACACGTCGGACTTGACGGTGCCTGATGCCGTCGGCATCTGCGGCAGCTCGGGGTAGTCCTCGACGGGCATCGTCTGCAGGCTGAACCGGGCCGACCCACACAGCAGCGAGACCCTGGTGCCTTCGGTGCTCAGTTCAACGGGCTTGGCGGGAAGCGCCCGACTGATGTCCGCGAGTAGTCGCCCGGAGACCAGCGCCTTGCCCTCTTCCGCGATCTCGGCCGACAGGGACACCCGCGCGGAGGTTTCGTAGTCGAACCCCGACAGCACCAGGCCGTCGCTGCCGGCATCGATCATCAAGCCGGCAAGAACCGGCACGCTCGGCCGGAGCGGGAGGCTGTGTGCGGCCCAGGCCACGGCTTCGGCGAACGGGTCTCGATCGATCCGGAACTTCACAGGTGCTCGCCTCCAACGCCGTCGCCCGCCGAGTCTGCCAGATCAACTGGACTCGGGGCGGGTGGTTGTACTGGGCCTGCATCCTGCCATGTGGCACCGACGTTCGGGAGACCGCTTTTCCCCAGCACGGCGAGGGCCTGGATTTTGATGGTCGAGTGTAATTCGTGATCTCGTCGGGTGCGTAGCAGGAGTGGAAAGGTGGACAACCCGTGAACACCGCAGGTCAAACGCGGAGTTTGCGTCCACCGCGGCTGTGGATGGTACGGCCGCAGGTGCCGGTCGGGGGTGGACGGCGACGGGTCGCCCCAGGGCTGTAGCCGGCGCGTACACAGGAAATCCCGAGAAGCGGGGACTGATCCACAGGTCTGTCCCCAAGGTGTGTGGTCGGCGGTCGGCCCTTGCGATGTTGGCACCGGCCGGGTCACGACTGGCGGGCTTGCTGCTTGATCCGGTTGGTCAGTTCGGTGACCTGGTTGTAGATGTTGCGCCGTTCGGCCATCAGCTTGCGGATCTTGCGGTCGGCGTGCATGACCGTCGTGTGGTCACGTCCGCCGAACTGCTGGCCGATCTTGGGCAGGCTGAGCTCGGTCAGCTCGCGACACAGGTACATGGCGATCTGGCGAGCGGTGACCAGCACCCGGCTACGGCTGCTGCCGCACAGGTCGTCGATGGAGAGCCCGAAGTACGCCGCGGTCTGGGCGATGATCAAGGCGGCGGTGATCTCGGGCTCTCCCCCCTCGGGGATCAGGTCCTTCAGCACGATCTCGGCCAGTGTGAGGTCGACACTCTGCCGGTTGAGGCTGGCGAACGCGGTGACGCGGATGAGCGCACCCTCGAGCTCGCGGATGTTGGTCTGGATCTTGCTGGCGATGAACTCGAGCACATCGGGTGGGGCCGTCAGGCCCTCGGTGGCTGCCTTCTTGCGCAAGATGGCGATGCGTGTTTCGAGGTCGGGTGGCTGGACGTCGGTGATCAAGCCCCACTCGAAGCGGTTGCGGAGCCGGTCCTCGAGTGCCTCCAGTCGCTTCGGGGGGCGGTCTGAGCTGATCACGATCTGCTTGTCGGCGTTGTGGAGCGTGTTGAAGGTGTGGAAAAACTCCTCCTGCGTCTGGATCTTGCCCTCCAGGAACTGGATGTCGTCGATCAGCAACACGTCGACATCGCGGTAGCGGCGCTGGAACGCGGACGCACGGTCGTCGCGGATCGCGTTGATGAAGTCGTTGGTGAACTCCTCGCTGGAGACATACCGAACCTTGGCGCCGGCGAACAGGCTGCGGACGTAGTGACCGATCGCATGCAGAAGATGTGTCTTGCCCAACCCGGAGTCGCCGTAGACGAGCAGGGGGTTGTACGCGCGCCCGGGCGCCTCTGCCACGGCAACGGCGGCCGCGTGGGCGAAGCGGTTTGAGGACCCGATGACGAAGGTCTCGAAGATGTACTTGGGGTTGAGGCGGGCCTCTGCGGCTCCCCCTTTGGCACCGACCGGGGTGGGGGCGCGGATCCCGCTCGGAGCCGGGCGTACGTCGACACGTGAGCGGCCACTGGGCGAGCCGGTCAGCAACCGGGGGCTGTTCGATCCTCCGGTGGCCGGGGACAGTAGAGACATCGAGCCAGCCGGGTCTGGAGCGGCCGACAGATCGCCGCCGACCGCGCGGGAGTCTCGGCCACGCCCGTCAAAGGTGTCCCCGTACCCATTTGTCGCCATGGGTGACTCGGGGTCCGCATAGTCATGCGCTCCGACTTCGCCGTCTGTGCTGTCGCCGGGGGTGCCCTGACCGTCGACGAGAGGCTCGTTGTGCGAAGCGGGCTGAGCGTCGCTTTGGAGGGATGGTTCAACGGTGACGGCCAGGTGAACCGAGCGACCTAGCCGCTGGCTGAGTGCGTGCTCGAGGCCGGGCCGAAGCCGGGTCTCGAGCTGGGTGCGGGTGAAGTCGTCAGGCACGGCGACAATTGCCGTGCTGCCGTGCAGAGTCACCGGTCGGCTGGCAAAGAGCCAGGCCTTCTGGCTCGCGGGCAGGGCATCGACCATCGCCGCCCACAGGGTGTCGAGATCTGGGGAGTCCGTCATCGGCTGCTGGCTCGCTCTCCCATTCGGCGGGGTGTGGATCACCCTGCATCTCGTCTACCGCAGCGGGTGCGGTCGGTCACGCCCGTCGCTCGGTCCACATCTTTGTCCACAGACTGTGCACGTTGCGTAGTCGGACGATCATCGCCGAGCGTGGCCATTCGCCGAGCGAGTCGCAGACCGTGCGGTCGATGCACGTGGCGCCGTGTCACTACGGTGTTGCTACGGCGTCGTTACTGTGTTGCCAGATGTCGCCGGTGTGGCTGGCGACGATCGGGCATCGACGGTGTGTCACGGCCCCGAATCGCTGGCTATTTCCAGGGAAAGCATCTCGGTGTCGGCTGGACGCTAACAACTGGGAGTGGTCTAGCACAACCCGTTGTCCACAGCAATATAGACGTACTTGCCCAGATATTTGGCGAAATGTTCCGTCGACTGGACGGAGTGCCACCGAATCCGTCGGTTTGACCGTCGGCGGACGGCAACGTACCGTTGACAGGTCGATCAGAGTCGGCGGATGGCGGCTGCCTGGAGTCGTCTGGGTGTCAGAGCCAGGGCGCCCGCGAGGCGTCACCGATTCGATCTCTTTCTCGCCGCACCTGACCTGGGAGCCTTCCCGTGAGCAAGCGCACGTTCCAGCCGAACAACCGGCATCGCCACAAGACGCACGGTTTCCGTCTCCGGATGCGCACCCGTGCCGGCCGGGCAATCCTGGCCTCTCGTCGGCGCAAGGGCCGCACCCGGCTGGCTGCTTGAGCCCCGGCCCGCTCAGAGAGTGCCGTAGCGTTCCGGTTGATGACCCCGTGCTACCCCAGCCCCTTCGCCTTCGCCGACGCCCGGAGTTCCGGCTAGCGGTGAGAGCTGGGCGGCGGTCGGGGCGGCGCACACTTGTCGCCCACGTGTGGCAACCGGCTGAAAGCCGACCGGACACCGGCTCGTCGATACGGCGAGCAGAGTCGTCGGTCGTCGTGCCAGCCGTCGTGCCAGCCGTCGTGTCGGCCGGCTCGGCGCCGGCGCCGGCGCGGGTCGGGTTCGTCGTGGGCCGCGGGGTTGGGCCGGCGGTCATCCGGAACCGCGTCAAGCGTCGGCTGCGACACCTGATGCGACCCCGCATCAACCGCCTCACCGGCGGCAGCCTCTGTGTCATCCGTGCCCTCCCCCCGGCAGCCTCGGCGAGCTATGGCGAGCTGGAGCGCGACCTGGATGCGGCCCTGCTGAAAGCAGGGAGTGACGGGTCGTGAAGTACGTCCTGATCGGCTTCCTCAAGGCATATCGCGCTGTGATCAGCCCGCTCTACGGACAGGTCTGCCGCTATCACCCGTCATGTTCTGCGTACGCCCTGCAGGCTGTCCAGGACCATGGCGCAGTTCGTGGGAGCTGGCTCGCGGTGCAGCGGCTGACGCGCTGCCATCCGTGGGCGGCGGGAGGCTACGATCCAGTGCCAGCCACGAAAGTGAATCGAGGGGCCTGAGTGTTCGGGTTACTGGGACAGATCCTGCACGCCGTGCTGGCGCCGCTCTACTACGCGGTGTCAGTGATCTTGGTGGGCTTCCACTGGTTGTTCAGCAACGTGATGGATCCCAATTCAGGCTGGACCTGGGGGCTGTCGATCGTCGGCCTGACCGTGGTGATCCGGACCCTGCTGATTCCGCTGTTCGTCAAGCAGATCAAGACCAGCCGGAACATGCAACTGCTGCAGCCCAAGATCAAGGAGCTGCAGAAGAAGTATGGCCACGACCGAGAGCGCATGGCTCAAGAGACCATGAAGCTCTACCAGGACACCGGCACAAATCCGTTCGCCTCGTGCCTCCCGCTGTTGATGCAGGCGCCGGTTCTGTATGCGCTGTTCCATGTGCTGCGCACGGCCGCCAAGGACAGTGCCATCGGTGTGTTGACCCAGGGGCAGGCCCGCTCGCTGGCTGATGGCCAGATCTTCGGCGCAAGGATCGCAGACACCTTCACCGGCGCCGAGTCGGTTCACGTTCAGGTGCTTACCGCCGTGTTGGTCGTGATCATGACGGCGACGACCTTCACCACCCAGCGCCAGCTGATGGCCAAGAACATGCCCGAGTCGGCCATGTCGGGGCCTTACGCGCAGCAGCAGAAGATGCTGCTGTACGTGTTGCCGCTGGTCTTCGCGATTGGCGGTATCGCGTTCCCCATCGGGGTGCTGCTGTACTGGACGACCTCGAACCTGTGGACCATGGGTCAGCAGTTCTATGTCATCCGGAACAATCCCGCCCCCGGGACGCCCGCGTTGCGAGCCAAGGAAGAACGCGATGCCCGGAAGGCTCAGCGTCACACGACTGACGGCACGGGGCCGGTCCAGGACGCTGCTCCGATCCCGATCGACCCGCCGCGACAAAGGGTGCAACCCAAGAAGGTTCCGCGGAGCAAGCGGCGCAGCGGCTCGACCGGATCGTCGAAGCCGACCGGGTCCCCCAAGCGACGCGGCGATGACGCGGATGCGTCGAGCGCCTAGGCCAGTCGTCGGCACAGCGGGATCTGTTGCGATGCTGTTCACCCATCTCGCGTTGCCGCGAGTGTTAGATGAGAAGGGGTTGGCGTGACCGAGGATCCGACGTCGGTGGACGCAGTGGCCGAGCCGCCTGTCACGGGCGACATTGCAGAACCTGCCGCTGGCAGTGAGCTGATGCGTCGGCTCGAGGTGGAGGGCGACATCGCTGCGGACTATCTGGAGGATCTGCTGGACATCGCGGATCTCGACGGCGACTTGGACATGGACGTTGAAGGTGAACGCGCCGCCGTCTCCATCGTCGGGTCGGGGCTCGACCAGCTGATCGGATCGCGCGGCGAGGTCTTGGAGGCGCTTCAGGAGCTGACGAGGTTGGCGGTCTTCCAGGCCACCGGGGAGCGAAGCCGACTGATGTTGGACATCGGCGGTCACCGGGCCAGTCGGCGCAAGTCACTCGAGGAGTTGACCCATGCGGTCGTCGAGCGGGTGCGCGTGGCCGGAGAGCCGGAGATGCTGGATCCGATGACGCCGTTCGAACGCAAGGTGGTTCATGACGCGGTGGCCCGCGCGGGGCTGCGGAGCGAGTCAGAAGGAGAGGCTCCCCACCGCCGTGTGGTGATCTCACCGGCCTGATGGTGGATGTTTCACGTGAAACGCCGGCGCCGCCCGAAGCGGCGAGCCGGGTCTTCGGTGACTCGCTGTCTTCCGCATTGAGATTTGCGGAACTGCTCGCGACCGACGGCGTCGAGCGGGGGCTGCTCGGGCCACGGGAAGTGTCACGGATGTGGGAGCGGCACTTGCTCAACTGCGCCGTAGTAGCTCAGCTCATCAACACTCGGTCTTCGGTCTGCGACATCGGGTCGGGCGCCGGCCTGCCGGGGATGGTGCTCGCCTTGGTTCGTCCGGATCTGAACGTCACGTTGGTCGAGCCGATCCTGCGCCGAACGACCTTCTTGGAAGAAGCGGTGGAGAATCTGGGGTTGGGAAACGTCCGAGTCGTCAGGTCGCGCGCGGAGGAGCTTCATGGCTACCTTGAGGCCGACGTGGTGACGGCTCGCGCGGTCGCGCCGCTGGCGCGCCTCCTAGGCTGGGCGCTGCCGCTGTGCGCGCCCAACGGTCAGGTACTCGCAATCAAGGGTGGGTCGGTAGACGCCGAGATCGCCGAAGCACAGTCGGTGTTGGGGCGGGAGGGGGTAGCTGGATGGGACGTCGTAGAAGTTGGCGTCGCCGGGTTGTCCCGGGGAGCCAGGGTCGTGCGGGTGCGTTGTGGAGGGCGGGCGGTGGGCGCGAGGAGCCCGAACCGGTGAGACGCCCGCAGATACCTGCGGCCGGGGATCCGGAAGGCGCGTCGGTGCGCGAGCTCGCTGAGGGCGGTCCCTCGGACGAGGTTGGCGGCCTTTCCATGGCGTTGGCGAGCAACCCACCCGACGGCTCGGTGGACCTGGCTCGCGAGGATGTGCGAGCTGGTGACCGGGCGGTGCGCTCGAAGTCCGTGGTGATCGCCGGCCTGGGCTGGCCCGGTGCTGCTGGCATCGAACCAAGTCCGGGCTCAGCCGGCCTGGGCTGGCCGGTGATTGTGGAAGACGTCTCCCCTGTGATGTCGGGGCATGAAACAGTTGGCCAGGACTCGCAGGACATTGCGCGTCTGCCCGACTTCGCGGTCGTCGATGAGGAGACCCAGGTGACCCAGGAGAGCCCGGTAGAACAGGTTGACGCGACCACTTTCGGGCCATACCCGACCCCTGGATCACGCACAGTCGTGACCGCTGCCGAGTTCGCCTCGCACTCGCCGCTGCTCGACGACACGACGCCACTGGCCAAGGCGGCCGCCCATCGGCTGCTGGTCACCGAAGGGGTCCAGCTGGCCGAGCCGCTCCCCCGGCCCGACGAGACCAGGGTCGTGGTGGTGGCCAACCAGAAGGGCGGGGTCGGGAAGACCACCACAACGGTGAACATCGCCGCAGCGCTGGCACAACACGGCCTGCGCGTGCTGGTTGTCGACCTGGACCCGCAGGGGAATGCCTCGACGGCGATGTCCCTCGAGCATTCCGAGGGGACTCCAGGTGTCTACGAGGTGGTCGTAGAAGGAGCGCCCATGGGTGGCGTGGTCTCCGAGTGCGCCGAGGTCCCCGGACTCTACGCGGTTCCGGCCTCGATCGACCTCGCCGGCGCCGAGATCGAGCTGGTGTCGCTGGTGGCGCGCGAGTCCAGGCTGCGCAAGGCACTCGGGCTCTACCTGCGGGAGCAGGAGGAAGCCCAAGCCAGGTTTGATTTCGTCTTCATAGACTGCCCGCCCTCACTGGGACTGCTGACGGTCAACGCGCTGGTCGCCGGTCGAGAGATGCTGATCCCCATCCAGTGCGAGTACTACGCGCTCGAAGGCCTCGGCCAGTTGCTGAAGAACATCGAGTTGGTCAAGGTGCACCTCAACCCCGAGCTCGAGGTGTCGTCCATCCTGCTCACGATGTACGACGGTCGGACCCGGCTGGCATCTGGTGTCGCCGATGAGGTCCGAGCGCACTTCGGCGAGGTCGTGTTGGACACCATCGTCCCGCGGTCGGTGCGCATCTCGGAGGCGCCG